>JAAETN010000026.1 GCA_024228355.1 Maribacter sp.
AAAGGTGCGATATTCGAATTTTTCTGAAGTGTTGAAATGTATAATGGTAAGTCCTCTTTCAATGTGCTCCGTTTGTCCTGAGATGCTAAAGGTACTTCGCTTTTTTGCGTTAAAACTATGACTGTTCAGTACAATTTGCCGCTCCTCCAGCCAATCATTACTGAATGATCGTCCATCTGAGTTGGCAGTCATACTTTGAATAAAGCATATAGAGATGCAAAAAAATAGAAATACTATGACCGATCTCATTGACAGTAACTCTCCCTTTTTCATTTATAGGATTTTATCGTTGGAAAACTCCAGGTTTAGGTCTATCCAGGACCAATTAGATTCTAATACTCAACGTTATTGTTGGCCTAATATTGTAGCCAAATCGGAAAGGGTAGGATGGTCTTGAGGAACTTAAGAATTTCAAGTATGATTTATTGAATAAATCAATGTTGCATACTAGTATTTTAAGTAAGGACAAATCTCAAAAGTCTCTTCTTACCTGGAATAAAAGTGTCAACTCTAAAATGGCAAATACTTTTATTTATGCACCATGTAATAATTGTACCGATATAAGTAGGTATTAACTTAAATCCAGGGTTTTACAACAAAATTTCGTGATTACACCACAATTTATTGTAACAAATGCTCGTTATCTATATGTTTACAATATGAATTTTGAATCCCAAATCAATATTTAACCTAACCCCTAAATCCCCATGTTATACGATACCTACGGCGAAGAATATTTATCTTTCCTTCAAGATTTAAACGAAATATTAAGCTTAAATGAATTAGTGGAATTAGACTATATGTAGTCTTTCTTCATACAAAACCCCAAAAACCCCTTATTATGGCAAATCAGAACCCAGACAACGCAGCCTACTTGAATTTTATTGAGGATTTAAATGAAATTTTAGTAGACTTTAATATTAACAAGCTGAGTTTTTCTTAGTTGTTGACCAACAAAATAAAAGAGCCCTGACGTTTCTGTCAGGGCTCTTTTATTTTATTTCACTTAAACTTTATCCTAAATATGTTTTCAAAAGTTTACTCCGAGAATTGTGTCGTAATTTTCGAATCGCTTTTTCCCGAATTTGTCGAACACGCTCTCTGGTAAGGTCAAAAGTTTGACCAATTTCTGCCAGTGTCATAGATTGTTGATCACCAATACCATAATAGAGCTTTACAACATCGGCCTCTCTGGGCGACAAAGTTTCCAATGCTCGATTTATTTCAGTATTTAACGACTGTTGCAATAATATTTTATCAGGCCTTGGTGACTCGCCAGAACGCAGGACATCATAAAGATTGGAATCCTCACCTTCTCTTAATGGGGCATCCATAGATACATGTCTCCCGGTATTCTTGAGAGATTGCTTAACTTCAGTCACCGTCATTTCGAGTTCCTTGGCAATTTCTTCAGCTGATGGTGGGCGTTCATGCGCTTGCTCTAGATAGGAAAATGTCTTTTTGATCTTGTTTATTGATCCAATCTTATTTAAAGGAAGACGAACCACCCTTGACTGTTCCGCTAAAGCTTGGAGAATCGACTGACGAATCCACCAAACAGCATATGAGATGAATTTGAAGCCTCTTGTCTCATCAAATCGCTTTGCGGCCTTTACAAGTCCTAAATTTCCTTCGTTGATTAAATCAGGTAATTTTAAACCCTGATTTTGATATTGTTTAGCTACTGAAACTACAAATCTTAAATTCGCTGTGGTCAATTTTTCAAGTGCAACTTGATCTCCAGCTCTTATACGTTGCGCTAATTCTACTTCTTCTTGTGCGTTTATTAATTCAATTTTACTGATATCTTGTAGGTATTTGTCCAATGATTTTGATTCTCTATTGGTTACCTGCTTGATAATCTTAAGTTGCCTCATATGTGTAATTAGTGTTTTGTGTTGTACAATCTACAAGAGTTCATAATACATCAATATTCTGTCTTTTCCAAAGGAACTTAGGATTGTTATCCAAATTTTATTAGCAATTTAAGATATTACCCTACTCAAGTGCTTCATTTTCTGTATGCATAGTGTATTTTTGAAACTTAACTGAACGGCATGAGTAAAAGGGCTCTAAAAAAGTATTTGGCAGATTTAAGGAAGAAGGAGCTCGAAGAACAACTTATGGATCTTTATGTTCGATTTCCGGTAATAAAAGAGTACTACGATTTTATTTTTAATCCGAAAGAGGACAAAATGCTCCAAGAGGCCAAAGCAAGGATTTCCAATGAATATTTTCCTTTGAAAAGAAAACGTCCAAAAGCAAGACGTTCAGTGGCACAGAAATACATAAAGCATTTTATTAAATTGGGGGTTGAACCACATTTGATTGCCGATCTTATGTTGTATAACCTTGAAATAGCGCAGTCTTTTTCAATGGATAGGAATGTACCCGACGCCTTTTATAAAAGTATGTTGAACTCATTCAATGAGTTGGTACAGTTCGTTTCCGTAAACGCTTTACTACCTGATTTTAAGGATCGAATTGTAACGGTATACAATATCACACAAGAACATGACTGGGGACTTAGTGAGGGATTTTCCAGGGCATTGGACATATTGGATTAATGAGCTCATTTGAACTTACTATCATTGGGTAAAAAAGTAACCTTTTGACCACTTATTTTGTCCTTTACCCACTAGGTAGCTCTCCTATGCATCCCAAAAAGTTTTCATTCGGTTGCAAAATGCCTAATTTTCGCCACTATGCAAATAGTTTAATTGAATTCAATATGGGATTAGTAATAATCAGGCAAGACAATAAAATTGAAATGTGGAAAGAAGCATTGAAACGAAGTGCTTCTGATATCCCTGTCTACAGTTATTTAGAAGATCATCCAAGAGAACGAATTAGGATGGCCCTTGTCTGGAAACATCCTTCCGGGGCTATTAAAGGATATCCAAATTTGGAATGTATAGCTTCAAGTGGGGCAGGGGTTGATTTTCTGCTTGAGGATAAAGACCTTCCCACTAATATTCCCATAACACGTGTTGTCGATGAATACTTGGCAAAAGATATGTCGGAGCATGTTATTGCACTGATTTTTAGTCACCTGAAGAATCTAAACCAATATAAAGTAGATCAATTCAACAAGATTTGGAGTCCTTTGGATTATCAAAGAATCGAGGATTTAACCATAGGAATTATGGGTCTCGGTGCCTTAGGAAAGGTTTTGGCAGAAGATCTGCTTCGATTCGACTTTAAAGTTCAAGGATGGTCCAGCTCAAGAAAAAACCTATCTGGAATTAAAACATTTGCGGGGGACAAGGAAAAAACGGCTTTCTTGAATACTACTCAAATTTTGGTTTGCTTATTGCCTTTGACAAAAGAAACTTTTGGGATTTTAAACAAGGATTTATTCTCACAATTGCCAAAAGATGCACATATCATCAACGTAGCCAGAGGGGGACATCTAGTAGACAAAGACCTATTGGAAATGTTGGATAACGGGCATCTTTCGGGTGCTAGTTTGGATGTGTACCATCAAGAGCCATTGTCAACTGAACATCCGTTTTGGGAACATTCCAAGGTGCATATGACACCTCACTACGCAAGCGTATCAGACACAAACTCTGTTGTACCACAGATTTTGGAAAATTATAGACGTCTTGAAAATGGACAAAAGCTCCTGAATTTGGTATCCAAAACCAAGGGTTATTGAAATTGATTTTTGGATAAGGTTGCGTATTAATTTAACCAAAGGGTGAAACACCTTCTTAAAGGTCGATAAAATAGAGTTCTAGGTGAGATTTCCAAGTCGCTCGGCTTTTTCGAAATGACGGCTTCCATTTATCTGGAACATGGTCATTCCGAGCATAGGTGAGGAATCGCACACGACCTCAAACTTCAAACTCCTATCCACAAACTTCAGTCAATGTTCATATTTTTCAAGTATTTTTCCGATTAAATTTCGTACAAGTATTTATTTCTGTTAATTTTGCAAAATTGGGCTCTTAGGAAGCGCAAAAAAGAAAGTAATTGTAGAATAGTACAAATAAACCTGTTTGGAAATACAAAACAATACCACTCAAAAAACGCTTTACGATTATCAATTGGAAGACCTGAATAAGATATTCAAATATCTTGAAGATGCCCCGGATAATGTAAATCTCCTATATCAGTTGCCCACTGGTGGTGGTAAGACGGTGGTTTTTTCTGAAATTGCCAAAAGATATATTTCAAATACAAATAAGAAAGTTGTAGTACTAACACATCGCATTGAATTGAGCATGCAGACGTCCAAGATGCTCGATGGTTTTGGGGTCAAGAATAAAATTATCAATAGTGAGGTCAAAGAACTCAAGGATCAAGATGAGTATATGTGTTTTGTAGCCATGGTTGAGACTTTGAACAATAGGCTGCAAGAAGAAAAGGTCGAAATAAACAATGTTGGCCTTGTGATTATTGATGAGGCCCATTATAATTCATTCCGAAAGCTCTTTAAGTACTTTGAGAATGCTGTGATTCTCGGGGTCACAGCCACGCCTTTAAGTTCCAACATTAAACTTCCGATGAAGGACAATTATCAAAAATTGATTGTCGGCGAATCAATCGCCTCGCTCATTGGCAAGAAATTCCTTTCCAAGGCCAATATGTACAATTACGATGTTAGCCTTCAAAGCTTGAAATTAGGTATAAATGGGGATTATACGGTTAAATCCTCGGATGAATTATACGGTAATCAAAGTATGTTGGGCAAATTGTTGAATGCCTATAATGAAATTTCCCAAGGAAAGAAAACGCTTATTTTCAATAATGGTATCAATACCTCTATTTATGTGTATGAAACCTTTAAGAAAGCCGGGCTACCCATTCGTCACTTGGATAATAAAAACAGTGCTTCTGAACGAAAAGAAATTTTGCAATGGTTTGCGGAAACTCCAGATGCAATTCTTACATCAGTAAGTATATTGACAACGGGGTTTGATGAACCTACTGTAGAAACCATTATGTTGAACAGAGCAACCCGCTCATTGACCCTTTATTTTCAAATGATAGGTCGTGGTTCTAGGGTTTTACCTAAAAAGGAGGATTTTACAGTAGTCGACCTAGGAAACAATGTTGCCCGATTTGGCATGTGGGATGCGCCGATTGATTGGCAGGAGATTTTTCATTTTCCTGATTTCTATCTGGAAAATATAAAGAATGATGAGGAGATTGAGCGCGAGTTTGTTTACGAAATGCCGGCAGACCTTAGGGCTAAATTTACTAAATCGGCGAATATAGAATACGATGTAAAGGGCGAATACAAGAAGATTTTCGCTCAAGGCCTTAAATCCAAGATTGTTTTGGAAAATAGCATTCAGCAGCACGCGAATATTTGTGTTGAAAATTCTGAGGATGTATTCGATGCACGGATTTTGGCAAAATCATTGAAAGAGGAGATTTCTTATAGGGTACGTTTATATTCATACTGTATCATGAACAACACAAAAAATTACAAGGAGTGGCTAGAGGAAGATTATGAGCGTAAATTGCGTTCTGCGATATCGCGTATGTTCGCTGAAAGAATGTAATTGGATAAAGTGCATAGTGGCGGCCTTTAGTTGTCAGACTTGACGTAGTTACCAAACATACCACAAACTGCAACTGCGAACTACTATTTTTTTTGACTCTTTAGAAATGAAATTGCGTATAATACCATGCCACAGAAACACATACTTATTATAGGCCATACTTGGCCAGAACCTACGACGACGGCTGCTGGCGGCCGTATGATGCAATTAATCGACTTCTTCCTGACCCATAATTACGACATTACCTTTGCCAGTACTGCAGCCAATAACGAATATTCGGTTGATTTAAGTGCATCGGATATCAAAACGGAGAGCATTGTCTTGAATGATTCCAGTTTTGATGATTTTATAAAAAAATTGAATCCAAATATTGTGCTTTTCGACCGTTTTGTGACAGAAGAGCAGTTTGGTTGGCGTGTGGCTAAATTTACACCTGAAGCCATTCGTATACTAGATACCGAGGATTTACATTCACTTCGTCAGGTGCGTAAAGAACTATTTAGATCCAATATTGAATTTACTCCTTCAAAATGGTTGCAAAACGATATTACAAAGCGTGAAGTGGCCTCCATCTACCGTTGTGACCTATCATTGATTATATCTACTTATGAGATGAACTTGCTGACCGAGCTAATCAAGATCGATGAACGCCAGTTGCTACATCTGCCATTCCAATTGAGCAAAATTGAAAATACCCAAATAGCCAGATGGCCAGGCTTTAATGAACGAAAAGACTTTATCTGTATAGGCAATGGCAAACATGCCCCGAATGTTGATGCCATTAAATGTTTGAAAACAGAGATTTGGCCATTGATACGAAAGTCCTTACCAATGGCCAATCTTCATATTTATGGTAGTTATCTGACCGAACAGTTAAGGCAAATGCATAGTCGGACAACTGGATTTTATGTTGAAGGATGGGTCGAAAACATTACGAAAGTAATGGGGCAGCATCGAATCAACCTGGCTCCCTTGCGATTTGGTGCAGGAATCAAAGGAAAATTAATCGATGCCATGCTATGCGGTACTCCCAATGTGACCACCAGTATTGGGGCGGAGGGGATGCATGGGCAATTACCATGGAATGGAAGTATTGAGGATTCTCCCGAATCATTTGCAGAGGCTTCGATAGATTTATACCAAAATGAATCCAATTGGCAATCTGCCCAATCGAACGGAATTGAAATTATCAATAAGCTTTATAATAAAAAGCAACTGGATGAAATCCTGAAGAATAAGATAAAAGTCATTCAAAGTAGCCTACAGCAGCATAGAAACCAAGACTTCATTGGTTCACTTTTGATGCATCATTCCCTGGCAAGTACCAAGTACCTATCAAAATGGATTGAAGAAAAGAACAGATAACACGTATTCCCATGCTTTTTCACCGTTTATCGACACCTTTTTTCGGTAAGGTGTTTTGGGGATTGTTCCCGTTCACCGAGGGAATTTTGCACTTTATCCCAATTTTTGTCAAATAACGATAAATAGGGGCGTTAAGCGATTTACAACCCTGTAAAATGCACTTGTTACGGTTATCATTATATAACAAAACAAGTCATGAAAGCAATCGTAACCATCATCTTTATCATCTTCTTCGGAATCGCAGCTCAAGCTCAGAGTAGTACACAAGAGGTTAAAGTTGAAACTATTGAAATGACAATTGTAACTTCTACCACTGTTGAGACTAAAAGCGAGGTTAGGACTGAAACTTCAACTGAAGTTGCTCGTTTATATAAATTCAAAAATTCTAGAGTTAAAAAAGCACTTTCTTTTACCACCAAAAGAAACAAGGCTAAAATGGCATAAGAGAGCTTTACCAACTTAATATTGCTTTTTATCAATTAAAGATGATTTTAAATACCTATTCCGACATGGATTGTAATTATAATTATAATCGGAGTTGGGGCAGTTTCTTTATCCGTCGGTGGATGCACAGAACGACCTCTAGGGAGTATGGCCGTCATCCACATTGTTAGCAATCGTTTTTATTTCTTTCTTATCTTTTTTCCTGTCAAATTCTCCTAGCTAACCCCTCCTAATCATTTAACCCAGTTCATTCACAGCTCTAGCTGCCATATCAATTGCAGCCTTCATGTCAGCACTTGAGGCTGAATCGCAATTGGCAATGGTTATTCGGCCAAACGGTTGGCGCCCTATCTTTACGGATTCCCCAGGACCGCCAACAGTGTATCCATGTGCCCAACGATTGACGGAAATACTTTCGACATCGCTATCGAAATCAAATATTTCATTCGGTAGCATGCCACTTAAATGTGCTCTGATTTCCTCTTCATAATCTTTAAATTGCATGCCCAACATTTTGTGTCGTACTTCACGATATTGCTCAATAGCTGGGGCTCCAATGGAATCTCCATACGGACAGCTTATCATCTGAACAACGCAGGGATCATTTGGGCTCTTGGTATACTCGTATCCTCCCATACTTACTGGAAAGTCCATCAAAACTGCTTGGTGCATATTCCCCGGTGACATAGCCAGTCCGATTTCCATTTCTTTAAAAGCCCTCCAGTTCCTTAATCCTACTGTTGTATATAATAGTGGGCTTTTAGTTTGAAGTCTCAATGCCGCATCTTGTTCTTCCGGAAGACCTGAGACGATATGAGGAATCATCATGTTATAGCATGCCATTACCACATTTTTACTCTTTACCTGATAGGAATTATTGTCGTTGATATATTTTATGAAAACTTCACTCGATTCTTTTGGGTCCCCACCATGTCGTACATTAACAACAGTACTGTTTAGTCTAATGCGAACAGTATTGCTTGATTTGTCCAGTTCGTTATACTTGAATTTTGACAATACAAGTTCTTCCGCGCTGTTTTCTTTAGCTACATTAGGAATCATTTTTTTTACCAATGCACGTGCTATTCCAGCGTTTCCATCTGGAAAATGATAAATGTATGGATTGTTTTCATCGTATACCGCTTTTGGGGTAAACCCTAATGCTCCACAGCTCTTCGCATCGCTTATTGACATTAAGTCTGTTCCTGTTTGTGCCCAGTCTAATCCTGAATTTCTCGCCATTCTCATTACTAATGGGTCGTCAACCCCTAATGTGTACTTCAAATAGTCGAAGTAAGATGTAGTGCGAATGTATTCTTCCAATTCCTCACCAGGAACGTCTATGGCATGAACTCCACCATTTAGTATTCTTAGTAATTGTTCTTGGCCTTTTATACTGAGAGGGGCTTGTTTGGCAGCTTCCTCATTTGTAAGTTTCCCACCCATTATTATCCCTTCAACATAATTAGGATAATTGCAATAAGGATGCTTAACTACTTTGTCTTTTCCAAATGTTTCTTTGTTGAAGTATGTGACAGCTCCTAGATTATTCCGTCTATAGAAGTCCTTGTCATAGGCTGTTTTAAATATGTCGACATCTACACCTATATTTTTTAGAAGTTCATGTACCGTTTCACTTCCATATTCTGGTTCTACGATTGATTGTGATCCACCGTGCCCCAATCGTAATTGACCCTTGACCGAATGTTCATTCCGTTTGGCATGTCCACCAAAATCATCGTGATTGTCAAGGATTAGAATCTTTTTGTGCTTTCCGTGTTTTTGTTGGTAGAAGTAGGCCGCGGCAAGTCCGCTAATCCCACCTCCAACGACAACCAAATCATAGGCTTCATATAATTTTGTTGTTGATCCCCAATCCGATTTTTTATCCCGGGCTTTGCTATGTGCATGGGTGTTTGACCCTGGGTGATTTCCTCTTAGACCAGTTAGCGCAGGGGGATAATACAATGGATCGAGGGTGTTCAATACAGGGTCATTCATACAGCCAATTGGAACGATTGAAGCCCCAACAAGCATTAAACTGCCATTGATAAAGTCTCTCCTTGTTATTGTACTCAATATTATTCTATTTGTTCTCTAAAATGCTTGCTAACGTATAGGATATGAACCGGTATTAATCTTTTATATCTACCGGTAACGAAGTTAGCTGAATTTGTTAATAGTATCAACTGATAGCGTACAAGTTTGTGCAGCGCATATCTACAAATAAAAAGTGGCACTTTAGTGTTTCAATCATAAAGAGTCCTGGTCAAATGCCTTATACTATTACAACTTCACAGCATATAGGTTTCCGTCCGAGCTTCCGAAATAGATGGTTTCATCTGCAATTATAGGTGTTGAAAGAATAGATCCCAAAGCGTGTATTGCTTTTTCCGAGGCCAAAAGCTCCTTGCCATAAAGTTCAAAGCCTTCTTTGAATTCACCATTCTCGTTATAAATTTTGCTAAAGTTTGCCATACTACTTTCGGTTTGATATTCCCATCGCTTTTCCCCGGTAGCGTAGTCGACCCCTATGACCTTTCCATCAAACGTACCAAAGTATATCACGTCGTTATACGCAATGGCCGATCCATAGACCCGCATTTGAACGGGGAATGTCCATTGGCTAGTTCCGTTTACTTTTTCCAAAGCATAAAACTTATGCGCATCCGAGGTACCAAAATAAATGTTGTTTTTGTATTCCATGGGAGTGGCTATGATCCAACCACTGGGTTGCCGCATATTCCACATACCTATTCCCGTTTTGGCATTCAGCGCGTAGATGTTATAATCCCGACTCCCAAAATAAACAACATCATCTTTGACCAAGGCCGCTTTCTGTATTTCCCCTTTGGGAAAATAAGTAGCTCCGATAGTTTTAAACTTCCAGTTAAGTGATCCTTTGTCCACATCCAAGCAATAGAATTGACCATCATAACTACCAATAAACAGGTTATTCTCCTTAACTACAGGTGATGCGTGTATGATACCACCTGTGGTGAATTTCCATGCCAAATCACCTGTCTGTGCTACTATGGCATATAGATTGCTGTCCCCGCTACCCCAAAAGAGCATATCGCTGTTTCCAGTTGGGGAAGAAAGGTAATAATCCCACAGATCATACATTTTCTCGCCTTCTGAAGCAAACTTCCAAATCAATTGGCCTGAGCTCTTTTCAATAGCGTATAAATATCCATCATTACTGCCCACACATACGAAGTTGTTCCAAATAAAGGGTGAGGAATGAACTGCCCCCCCGGTCTTGTATCTCCAAACTTCCTTGCCTGTAGTTTTGTCTATGGCATAGAGGTGATGGTCACCACTACCAATAAAAACCATGTTGCCATCCAGTGCTGGAGAAGAATACACACGGTCTGCTGTTTTGAACTGCCAGACAATTTCCTGACCAAACGTTTGGTTCAAACAAAGTAGCAAAAGAAATAGAAGTAGTAAGAATCGGGTCATTTTGAATTGTTTAAAGTTTTGGAAATTTTTTCTTTCTTATAGGATAACATCCAATCATAGATATCAACTTCAAATGAATCATGAAGTTGTAAATGATCTCTACCGGCTCCGTTGTACGTAGTTGTCCAAGCATCATGGCCTAAATTGGGATACACCGTTACCCTTGCTTTAACCAATGGGTTTGTGAGGTTAATGGCTTCCACTAAGGGGAAGGACCCATAACTCGTATAAGCTTCAACGGTTGTGTCGCGAGCACCATGAAATGCCCAAATAGGTACTTCTTTTAGATTATTAATCAGGTATTCTGCCCCTGAGGCACTTATAGGTACTATTGCAGTGGCATAGTGATCCTCAATTTCGCCGACATAGTACCAGCATCCTCCACCTCCCAGGCTCAATCCCGTTAAATATATTCGATTGGGATTTATTTTATAGGTATTCAACAGGTATTCGATAAACCTATGCACTTCATACGGAGCCCAATATGGACTCGTTAATTGTGGGGTAACAACTATGAAAGGGTGCGTTGGATTCCATTGGCCAGCTTGTATTAATTTAGGAGGCCCGGCTAATAAGACATTTTTAAGAGGTTCATTCCCTAAATTGCTATTCCATCCGTGTAAAAATATAATTACAGGATATTCAGGTCCATCACCTTTATAGTCGCTAGGCGTATAAACATAATGGCTAAAGTTGGCGGAACTTGTTCCCAAAGGAAATGCTGTATGGCTTCCGCCAGTATCTTCTGGTAACAGAACTAGGTCACTATCATCTATTCTAATTTCAAACGGTTCCTCTTGTTCATTTTCCGTAGAACCATCAATATCCAATGTATCTGCTATCTCAACATTTCCTAGTTCTTCATTGCTTTCGCATGAAAGAAGGAACAAAGAGGATAATATTATGATTAGAAAGTTTTTCATGACAATCAATCGAAAATAACATCTGTTTATCTCAATTGTTCAATGGTAAAGATATGAATTGATTTTATTGATATAAATTGACCAATGTTGACCTTGATTAAGCCGAATAGCGAAGTTAGCTGAAATTTTTGTTATAGAAAGTGCGTATTTTGAGAGAGATTTCAAGGCTGACAGCAGGTCTTAGCACAAGGATTGACGATGGTTGCCGAAGTTGATATATCCCGTAGGCATTGATAGATTTTTATATCAAATTGTATTACTTTGCAGTACTTTAAGTTAGTAGAAATCAAAAATCATGATCATGTCAAACCCCAATTGGAAAACCGCTTTGGAATTTGAGGATATTACCTATAAAAAGAGCAATGGTGTTGCCCGTATTGCTTTTAACAGACCTGATGTCCGTAATGCCTTTCGCCCTAAGACCACAAGTGAACTCTACAAGGCGTTTTATGATGCCCAGGAAGATACTTCAATAGGGGTAGTGTTACTTTCTGCAGAAGGTCCATCTACCAAAGATGGGGTCTATTCATTCTGTAGTGGGGGCGACCAAAAGGCGAGGGGGCATAAAGGATATGTTGGTGAGGATGGCATGCATCGTTTGAATATTCTTGAAGTACAACGTTTGATTCGTTTTATGCCTAAGGTCGTGATTGCCGTCGTACCAGGTTGGGCAGTAGGCGGGGGGCATAGTCTGCATGTGGTTTGCGACCTAACATTGGCGAGCAAGGAACATGCCCTATTTAAACAAACCGATGCTGACGTTACCAGTTTTGATGGTGGCTATGGTTCTGCATATTTGGCCAAAATGGTAGGTCAGAAAAAAGCACGCGAGATTTTCTTTTTAGGAAGAAGTTATACCGCCCAAGCGGCTTATGAAATGGGCATGGTAAATGCAGTAATACCCCATGAGGAATTGGAAGAAACAGCTTATGAATGGGCACAGGAGATTTTAGAAAAATCACCAACCTCGATAAAAATGCTGAAGTTTGCCATGAATCTAACCGATGACGGTATGGTCGGTCAGCAGGTATTTGCTGGTGAAGCTACACGATTAGCCTATATGACTGACGAAGCCAAAGAGGGGCGTAATGCATTTTTGGAAAAACGTAAGCCTAATTTCGGAAAGGATAATTGGATTCCTTAATAGCAGGACTTGTCTAAAACTAAAAAGAGCCTCACCGGTTACGATAAGACTCTTTTACGAGAACACTATATGAAAATGAAAAAATTTATTTACTTAATTAATACATGATAAATGTAGATCGCTTTCAGAGCAATTAATAATTATTGTTGTGAGATAAGCGGAAATTGTGGTGAACCTTCTTAAAAAAGATATTTACACCTTGAATTTGATAAAAAAGACCCCGTTATTTTATTGCTTTGATTACCTCGCTAATAAACTTATTTACATCAAATTCAGGAGTTTCGGCAAGTCCAGTTCGAACGATAACCAATTCTTTAGAAGGAATAATAAAAACATATTGCCCTTGATAACCATTGGCAGAAAAGAGATCTCGAGGCACATCAGTGTATTTACCTTCTGCATTGAGCCACCAGTGGGCACCATAGGTTCCGTTTGATTGTGCCGTAGGTTCGGTGATATAATCGATCCATTCAGGATTGAATAATTGTTCGCCGTTCCAATGGCCTTTATTCAAGTGCAGTATTCCGAATTTGGCCCAGTCCCTTGTATTGGCCCACCCATAGGAAGACCCTACAAAATTCCCTGCCATATCGGTCTCAATAAGCATGGAATGCATCCCAATTTTATCTATTAATGCCGAATATGGGAAATCCAGGTACTCTTGATGGCTTTTGAAATGTTTCCGTAGTATCCCTGAAAGTAGATTGCTCGTTCCAGAGGAATAGTTCCAAACTTTTGGACTATTCAAGGTGTAGTCCGTATTAATTTGTGATTTTGTCATATCACTGGCCATGAAAAGCATTTTTGTAACATCTGAAATGGAAGAATAATCCTCATCCCATTCCATTGCACTTTGCATGCGTAGTAAATCATCCAAAGGAATAATTTCCCGAGGATCTTTACCAACCAAACCCGTTAATTCTAGCTCCTTAAAAGGTTGATAATCCATACTTAATTTACCCTGATGCTGTAGTATACCAAACAAAGTTGCCAAAACACTTTTGGTCATTGACCAGCCTAAAATGGGCGTATCCTTGGTAAAGCCTGCAGCATATTTTTCTCCAAGAATATGGTTTTTGTAGGAAACAAGTACTGTACGCGTTTTTTGCACCTCGGCATTTGCGAACGCCCCATCGATGGCCTTTTGGAGTTGTTGGTAATCTACGTTCTCAAAGATGGTATCCTTGGTACCATTATCTCCATACGGGAATGGTAGTCCATTTTCTAATTTAGTCCGATTAGGCCGGTAATTAATTTCATTGATATCAAAATCGTCATTGACAAGAATACATCCCAATCCATCCCTGCAAACCGATTTTCGTTCCATTAGTCCATAAACAGTGGCAGCTACTTCATTTTCATGAACTTTAATATCTGCAAGTTTTATCATCGGAACATTATGGTCATTGGCATTGACCGATTCAACACTGCGGTGTGCAATGAATCTACTCGATGCCATATTTTTAGATGCAAAACCAGAAATAATATTCAGTTTTGGGTAATTGAGGAGAACAATGCCTGCAATAACCAAGAGTAATGCTATAAGAATGCGTTTAATAAATTTCATAGGCCATATTAAAAAGTCTCAAAGATAAATATTAGATTTATCATAAATCGCTACATTAAGTTTTCACCACCAAAAAAGTAACTATCTAACACTATGCGAGCATTAAATGAGTCTACTATCTTTCTCCTATTTTCAATTGTATTTTTTACCTCTTGTTCTCCCGACAAAAACAAAAAGTTGGACCCACATGTATGGATTCCTCTTGAAGTTACTGCAACGGCTTATAACTCATTACGTTATCAAACATCAACTAATCCCAGTATAACGGCTTGGGGCGATACCCTGATTCCAGGAATGAAAACCATTGCGGTTTCTAGGGATTTATTGGCCAAAGGTTTGAAATATGAAACAATGGTACGGATAGATACCTTTCCAGATACCTTCTACGTTAATGATAAAATGCATCGTAAATGGAATAATAGGATCGATATTTATATGGGAAAAGATATAAAGATGGCCAAGGAATGGGGAAGAAAAAAGGTGCAAATCAGCTATGCTGTTTTAAGGGAAGAACTGGATTCTTTAATCCTTAAAAAAATAAAAATCAAAGAACAATGAAACAATTCCTTACATTATTAATTTTGACATTATTCATGTCATGTTCAGCATCAAGAAAGATAGTTGACAAACCTATATTATTTAATGAAGAACGCAAGGAATTGACTTTACAGTATCTAAAAAACAGATATGGATTGGAACAGGATGTACCCAAAATCACACCAAGAATGATAGTCTTGCATTGGACAGCAATACCAACTTTTGAAGGTTCTTTCGATGCTTTCCTTAATACCAAATTACCGAATTGGAGACCAGATATTGAAAGTGTTAGTGGTCTTAATGTTTCAACCCATTTTTTAGTTGACCAAGATGGAACCATTTATAGTCTCATGCCTGAAACTACAATGGGAAGGCATGTAATAGGTCTAAATCACTGTTCCATCGGAGTTGAGAATGTTGGGGGTACCAAAGACACCCCATTAACAAAGTCACAACTAAAATCAAATATTTGGTTGGTCAAATATCTGGCTAAAAAATACAATATAGAATACCTTATTGGTCATCATGAATATACCTTGTTTGAAGATCATAAACTTTGGTTGGAAAAAGACGATGGTTATAGAACAACGAAAACCGATCCAGGAGATGATTTTATGACCAAAGTCCGAATGGCTACCAAGAAATTTGATTTTAAACCCATACCTGTAAAAAACCAATAGCATGAAGATTATATTAGTTGCCTTTCTAGGAACATTAATGGTACTTAATCCCGTATTCCCACAGGAGTCCGATATCACATCCAATTTGTATGAGACTTATGAAAAGTACAAGGAAAAGAAGCTTGATAAACGACGAATAAAACATCATGTGTTGCAACCCTTGATTGCAAAATATAATGCTGACCCAAGGTTCAGCGTCGATAAAGTTGGGGAGTCAATTGAAGGGCGCGATTTGAGTTTGATCAGTGTTGGTTCTGGCAAGACCAATGTATTACTATGGTCGCAGATGCATGGTAATGAACCTACTGCGACCCAAGCTATATTTGATATTCTGAATTTTTTATCGAGCGATGATTTTCAAGATGAGAAAATGGAAATCCTAAGAAATTTGACCATTCATTTTCTACCGATGCTGAATCCTGATGGTGCAGAGCGCTTTCAGCGCAGAAACCTTTTAGGAGTAGATATAAATAGGGATGCCGTGAGGCTTCAATCCCCTGAAAGTAGGTCGTTAAAACGGGTTCGGGATAGCCTGGATGCCGATTTTGGTTTTAACCTTCATGATCAAAGTATCTATTACAATGCCGAACGCTCAGAAAAACCCGCGACCATATCGTATTTGGCACCGGCCTTTAATTATGAAAAGGATATTAGTGAAAAGCGTGGAAATGCTATGAGAATTATAGTTTTTATGAACAATATCATACAAAAATATGCGCCTGGGCAAGTTGGTCGTTATAATGATGATTTTGAGCCAAGAGCGTTTGGGGATAATATTCAGAAGTGGGGTACAAGTACTATTCTCATTGAGTCAGGTGGATTTGCCAATGATGTCGAAAAGCAAGAAATCAGAAAATTGAATTATGTCTCCATTCTTTCTGCAATTTATACAATTGCGAAAGAAAACTATAGGAACATAGCAATTGAGGAATATGAACTGATTCCAGAAAATGATAGAAAATTATTTGATCTTAAGATTGCCAACGTCACCTATAATCTTTTGGGTAAGGATTATACCCTTGACCTTGGTATTAACCGTTTGGAAGTGGATAAGGAAGGGAATAATGATTTTTGGTACAGTAGCCGTATCATTGACCAGGGAGATTTGTCAACCTATTATGGATATGAATCATTCGACGCTAAAGGTTACCTCATAAAACAAGGAAAAGCTTACCAAAAATCTTTTGAAAAGATGGCAGATGTTATGCTTTTGAATCCTATTGATTTACTGAAAGAGGGCTACACTCAGGTTCGGGTAAAGAATATTCCATTTGATTTGCTTGAATCCCCTTTACCAATTCATATTATTGGCAATACCTACAAGCCTGGGAACCTTCAATTGGAAGTGGGAATTAATCCTACCTTTCTTTTGGAAAAGGATGGAAAACTGCATTATGCAGTTATAAACGGATTCCTAATTGATTTGAATTCAGGAAAAAGCGACTTTAAAAATGCAATGATCTACCGTTAGTAAAATTAATACCCAAATTGAATAGTCATTTGTGGACCATAGGTAAGTAGTACTACCAACATTGTGAATAATATTGATACAATTGTCGAGAATAAAAGCAATACTAAACTTTTGTATGTTCTAGACAATGGGCCTATGGCGCTGTTTTGAATAATGTCGTTGATTACATCCATAATTTTTTTCTTTAATCCTGTCAGCCGACAGGCATGATTAAACATTACATAGTTTTTAGGATGTAGGTATTCAATATAAATTAGGGTTGTTGGTATTAGAACAATAAAGTACTGGGAAACCCTACTTTAAATTAAAGAATAGTTTCAAAAAATCACAAAAAAAAGCGTCCCATTCAGGACGCCTCAATCTATTTTATGACCAATATCTACTCACAACCAGCGGTAAAACCAGCGGCATTGAACTTTGTCTGTACAGCGCCTTGTCTACTGCCATCAACCACTTGTATAGCAAGATTGTTTTCGCCGCTTCCGTCACGCTTGGGACTACAATATTCAAATAAATAAAAGCTATTGGCACGTTCAGAGATTTTCACGGATATATCATTGAAGGTGTTTTCCAGCTCTTCGGCATTACCTGCAAAAACGCTAAATGTTTTACCAATGTCAGTCAGTACTTGGGTGTCTATTTCCGCACCTAATCCAATAGTGAAGAATGATATATTTGCACTGGCCTCATTGACTTTTTTGAGCGCAGCTTGTTCGGTATATCGCGATGCTTGATCTGTACCATCCGTAAATACAACCACGGAGGCAGCACCGATAATTTCATCCTTAATGTTTTCCTTTAATAAATCCTCTGCAATTTCAGTGGACTTGATAACCGCTCCGTATAAATCAGTAGAAGGGTCATTGCTGATATCATCGGTAATACCATTTATGGCAGACACCAATTCTTGCTTAGAAGTGGTCAAATCATTCAACAGGTGCAGTTTATCTTCTCCATCAAACCAATAAATCGCCATTTTATAGGAATCTTCGGTAGTCTCTGGCATTACATTATTAACAAAACTGACAGAAGCCATTTTTAATTCATCCAAACTACTACTAAGTACACTATTACTCAAATCCAAAACCAGAATTGTGTTTGAATTGAATATTTGCGAGTTCGATGAGATTCTTGCAAAAGACTCTGACTTTGAAATCGTATTGAAACAATCATCATTACGACCTTGCTCATAAATTATAAATTTATCGGCATCAAGCCCAGAAATAGGATTGCCTTCAGTATCAGATACTTTAAACAATATGGACACTTTACCTGGTAGTGTGGTATATTGTTCCTGAATGGACAGAACTAGATCACTTTCACCAAGATTAAGACAGTCATCAACAGGTTTTCCTTTGCCGAGTCCATCCCCAAAGTTTAAATCAAGGTTAACGTCATCATCGGCATTACCACACGAGAAGGTCAAAAACAATAGGGAAAAGAGGCTAAAGTACTTTAAACAGGATTTCATTTTCATCATTTTGAGGTTCAACACTCAGAACGCTCAAATGAGTTTTAAATTATGCCCCCAAAGAAAAAGTTTGTTAAATCTTGTTAAAGTAAAAACCAATGATTTTTATTCAATTAAATTAGAAGTGAAATAGCTGACCATGAATTTCAGCAATGATCTTTGATTATTTATTCAATAATTATTTGGTAGGCTGTTATTGGAGAAAGAGTTTTTAAAATAAGATTTTTATAATGACCCATGAACTCAAAAAGATTATAGAGGCATACCAAGCAGCCAAGCGGCATAAAAAGAAAACAGTATTGGCTACAGTTGTTGCCTTGGAGGGATCTTCATATCGACGTCCAGGAGTACGTATGTTGATTCTGGAAAATGGAAAAGCAATCGGGGCTGTCAGCGGTGGTTGCGTTGAAAAGGAGGTAATACTACAGGCACAAACTGTATTTACCAATGGCATATCTAAAATGATGACCTATGATGGCCGTTACCGACTCGGTTGCGAAGGATTACTCTATATTTTAATTGAACCTTTTGAGCCAAGTCAATCATTCCTGAAGGCATTTCAGGAAAATTTAATAAAGCGGCATCCAATCGAGGCATCTAGTCACTATTCAAAATCGGAAGGAACCAATGATTCGCTGGGTTCTGTATTTACAATAGGCGAAAATAGATTTCCATTTCGAAAATCCTTGGTGGTTGATAAAGGCCTAATGGTATTTAATCAAATAATAGAACCTTGCTTCAAATTATTGATAATTGGGGCAGAGCATGATGCGGTTCAACTATCTTCCTATGCGGCCCTTACTGGTTGGGAAGTAACTGTTGTTGCTGCGCCATCAGAGGAAAAAACGTTGGTTGATTTCCCTGGGGCCCAGGAATTAGTATGTGTGGATTCAGAGAATTTATCCGTGGAAGATATTGACGGCCAAACAGCAGTACTATTAATGACGCACAGCTATGTGAAGGATTTGAAATTTCTGTTAAGGGTTAAGGAAACTTCCCCTGCCTATTTGGGAATTCTGGGACCAGCAAAACGACGGGAGAAACTTTTGAATGAATTGATAGAGCGACACCCGGAAATCGACGATTCGTTTTTTGATACTATTTATGGCCCCTCAGGATTAAATGTGGGTGCTGAAACGGCACAAGAAATTAGTATAGCCATTTTAGCTGAAATTTTAGCGGTTGTTCGCGGGCAAAAACCAATAATGCTGAAACATAAATCAAGTCCTATTCATAATTAATGGCGGAGAACGAAAATATAGCCGTGGTCATTTTGGCAGCTGGGGAATCATCACGTATGCAGAAAACCAAACAATTACTCCCTTGGGGCAAGTCCACACTGCTAGGTAGCGCAATAAAGGAGGCCTTGGAAAGCAATGCAGAAAATGTTTATGTTGTTCTTGGAGCTAAGGCAGAAACTATCCAAATGCAACTCGAAAAATCCGATGTAGATTTGATTTTTAATAATGATTGGAAAAAGGGTATGGGTTCCTCCATTTCGTGTGCAATCAATTACCTTTTACATTTAGAAACGAATTATGATGGGATTCTTATTATGTTATGTGACCAACCTTTGATTGATGCTATCTATTTGAACAAAATGATATCTACTTTTAAAAAATCAGGCAAAGGAATTGTAGCAACGGCTTATGAAAGTAGAAATGGTGTGCCTGTTCTTTTCAACAACAAATATTTTGAGCAACTATCGTTATTGGATAGTGATAAAGGAGCGAAAGCAATTATTATGGATAATCCGACGGATGTGCTCACTATAATTCCCATGGGAAAGGAAATAGATTTAGACACAATAGAAGAATACGAACAAGCATTAAAATCACATAAATAAATGAAATACAAGTATTTAGAGCTGTTAATTGCTGCAATTTTATTGCCAATAATATCAATAACTGCCCAAGATATGGGTTTTGAGGAGTATAATCCAAAATCAACCTTGGTTGTTCCCGTAAATGAGGTAAAAAGAGCCAAATTTCCTTTTATCGATGTGCATAGTCACCAAAGAAATATGTCTGCTACAGCCTTAAATTACTTAGTGAAAGATATGGATGAACTCAATGAGGGTATTATGGTTAATCTTAGTGGAGGTTCAGGAAAACGGATAAATACAATGTTGCAGAGCATTAAGGAAAATTACCCAAATCGATTTGCTGTATTTGCGAATGTGGATTTTGATGGAGTAGGTTCCGATGGTTGGGCCCAAAAAGCAGGTGCTCAATTGGAAACTGATATTAAAAATGGTGCAAAAGGCTTAAAAATTTATAAGAGTCTTGGACTTAGATATAAAGACACCGACGGAAATAGATTGACCATTGATGATCCTCGATTGGATCCGATTTGGGCCAAATGTGCTGAAATGGGTGTACCGGTCCTAATCCATGCAGCCGATCCAAAATCGTTCTGGGATGCCATGGATGGTAATAATGAGCGTTGGTTGGAATTGAAAACACATTCAAGGCGTAAGCGTTCAGAGACTAATCCGGCACCTTGGGAACAAATTATCCAGGAACAGCATAATGTATTTAAAAGGCATCCGAATACCAAATTCATAAATGCCCATATGGGTTGGTATGCCAACAACTTACAAAAATTGGGTAGCCTTATGGATGCAATGCCTAACATGTATGTGGGTATTGCAGCGGTCATTGCTGAGTTGGGTAGACAACCCAAAAACGCACAGGCCTTTTTTGTTAAATACCAAGACCGTATTCTTTTTGGGAAGGATAGTTGGAAACCCAACGAATTTGCAACCTATTTTAGGGTCTTGGAGACCGATGATGAATACTTTCCTTATTATAAAAAATACCATGCGTTCTGGTCAATGTACGGATTGAATCTTCCTGATGAGGTGCTCAAAAAGGTATATTACAAGAATGCCCTAAACCTAATTCCTGGATTGGATAGAAGTTTGTTTCCCAAAGATTGATTAACTTGTTTAGACATATAATTTACCATTTAAAATAATGGACAAGAACTTTTAGGGATTCTCCTAAAACCCGATTATTCCCTTAGGGATGACTGTATTAATATGAATATAACTATGGAATCTGAATCTACTTCTTATGATGCTATCGTGATTGGTTCTGGAATTTCCGGAGGTTGGGCAGCGAAGGAATTGTGCGAAAAAGGACTTAAAACCCTGGTTCTGGAAAGAGGGCGAAATGTTGAACATTTAAAAGACTATCCGACAGCAAACATGAATCCTTGGGAATTTAAGTACCGAGGGCGTATGAGTAAGGATTTTATAGATAAAAATCCCTTAATCACAAGATCGGCAGGTTTTGATGATAGTACGGCGCATTTTTTTATTGAGGACAATGATCATCCGTATGTTCAAGAAAAACCATTTGACTGGATACGTGGATACCAAGTTGGTGGCAAATCCCTAACCTGGGGAAGAGCTTGTCAGCGGTGGAGTGATTATGAGTTTAAGTCACCAAATAAATATGGCTACGGGATTGAATGGCCTATTTCTTATGAAGATGTCGCACCATGGTATTCCCACGTCGAAAAATTTATAGGTGTCTGTGGCAATGAAGATGGAATTGATGCCATGCCAGATGGTGAATTTTTACCTCCTTTCGATTTTAACTGTGTAGAGCAACATATGAGCGATAGTATTAATGAACACTATCCCGATCGGTATTTGGTTCAGGGCAGATGGGCGCAGTTAAGCGAACCACAGGAGATTCATTTAGAACAAGGTCGTGGAAAATGCCAGGCTCGTAATCTATGTATGAGGGGTTGTCCTTTTGGAGGCTATTTTAGTTCGGTATCCTCAACGCTCCCCTGGGCGGAAAAGACCGGAAACCTAACGATTCGTCCCTTTTCAGTAGTACATTCCATACTATATGATGAAGAAACCGGCAAAGCATCGGGAGTTAAAGTAATCGACACCATTACAAGCGAAGAAATCATCTTTAAATCCCGTATAGTATTTGTGAATGCTTCGGCATTGAACACCAATCTTATTTTACTCAATTCCAAGTCATCACGTTTTCCAAGCGGTTTGGGAAATGACAATGGCCTTTTAGGAAAATATATATGTTTTCATGTTTATAGGGGATATGCCGGTGGAAAAGTCAATGGTTTTGAGGATAAATATGTATATGGCAAAAATCCGACAGAGCCTATTTTAGCCAATTACCGAAATTTAAAGGAGCAGGACATGGATTATGTTGGAGGTTTTACCACATTTTGTGGTGCATACCGGGTTCGTAATAATGAACTTGAGGAAAGCGACATTCAGATTGGAGCCGATTTTAAGCATGCAATCAGTGAAGCAGGGGATTGGCACATTTATATGTATATGCAAGGCGAGACTATACCCAAAAAAACCAACAGGGTATATTTGAGTAATAAAAAGAAAGATCAATGGGGAATCCCTCTCTTGGTTACCGATGTGGGCTATGATGAAAACGATGACAAAATGGTCTTAGATTTTTTAGAGCAGAGTAAGGAAATGCTAGAAAAAATAGGATGTATAGATGTGCATGTTGATGATAATAGGCAACCTCCAGGATTGGATATACATGAGATGGGCGGTGTTAGAATGGGACGAAATTCAGAAGATTCACTCTTAAATGAATGGAATCAAATGCATTTGTGTAAAAATGTTTTTGTGACAGATGGTGCATGCATGACAAGTACAGGAAACCAGAGTCCGTCTATACTATATATGGCACTTACAGCGAGAGCTGCCAATTATGCCGCAGAAGAATTTCACAAAGGAAATCTATAATTTAAAATTTCTTAAATGAACAAAAAGGTTGGCGTTGGACTTGTTGGATCACAGTTTATTTCATCGATTCATGCAGAGTCCTTAAAAACAGTTGCTGATGCCGAAATCATTGCGGTAATGTCTCCAACGAAAGGAAACGCAATGGAATTCGCACTCAAACACGGTGTTCCGCATCATTTTACCAATCTTGATGAAATGCTGGCCTTGGATGAAATTGATATGATAGTAATAGGGGCACCTAATTCTGTACATTGTGAAATTGCTTTAAAAGTAGCCAAGGCAGGTAAACATTTGGTCGTGGAAAAGCCATTATGTATGAATTTGACTGAAGCAGATCGTATGATTGATGCTTGTAAAAAAGCCAATGTTAAATTAATGTATGCTGAAGAGCTATGTTTTACCCCAAAATATGTTAGGCTGAAGGAATTATTGGATGAGGGGGCTTTAGGGCGACCTGTTTTATTGAAACAATCTGAAAAACACGATGGTCCCCATGCCGACCATTTTTGGGATGTTGAGCGGTCTGGTGGCGGCGTTACTATGGATATGGGGTGCCATGCAATAGAATTTTTTAGATGGTTGAATGGGAGGAAACCCATAAAATCGGTTTATGCCCAGATGGCAACTAGTGTCCATAAGGATAAAACTATAGGAGATGATAATGCTATCATTATTCTCGAATTTGAAAATGATGTTATGGCCATAGCGGAGGAAAGTTGGACAAAATTGGGAGGAATGGATGATCGAGCAGAGATTCATGGCTCTGAAGGAGTAGCTTATGCTGATGTGCTTCAAGGAAATTCCATTCAAACCTATAGTAAAAAGGGGGTGGGTTACGCAGTCGAAAAGGCAGGAAATACGATAGGTTGGAGTTATACTATGTATGAAGAAATTTTGAATTACGGTTTTCCCCAGGAGTTTGCCCATTTTGTGGATTGTGTAAAGAACAATAAAAAGCCAGAGGTTACAGGAGAAGACGGGAGAGCAGTATTGGAAGTGATTTTTGCTGCTTATGAATCGGCTGGAACGCATAAGAAGGTTTTTATGCCATTCAAGTCAGATGTTGATAAGCCCTATAAACTATGGAAAAAAAGAAGTTAATATTGTACTTATGAATCGACGAAAAGCACTTATGCTCACTTCAACCATTGTTGGGGGTACCATTATCGGCTCTGATTTTTTTCTGTCAGGTTGTACCCCAGAAGTAAAAAATGATGGACTCTTCTCAGATTCCGATATTACATTGTTGGATGAGGTTGGGGAGACTATCTTACCAGAGTCAAATATTTCACCTGGAGCAAAAGCGGCCAAAATAGGTTCATTCATGGTTACCATAGTATCTGATTGCTATGATGAAAAGGAGCAAGGGATTTTCAAAGAAGGAATTACTGAATTAGATCAAATGGCAAATAAGACATATTCCAATGACTTTTTAGGGCTTGATCAAAAGCAAAGACATGATCTTTTGGTACTATTGGACGTACAAGCCAAATCAACTGAAGAACACGGACAATCACATTTTTTTTCTATGATGAAACAACTTACGATTTGGGGTTATTTCACATCTGAACCTGGAACTACAAAAGCTTTGCGATATATTCCTGTTCCTGGTGGTTTTAAAGGATGTATTCCTTATAATAAAGGAGATAAAGCTTGGGCATAATATGAATATAAAATATTGTAGCGATTACAATGAAATGAGCCAATTGTCTTGCGATTCTATTGTATCTGATTTGAAAAAAAGCCCAAAACAATTAATTTGTACAGCAACTGGAAATTCTACAACGGGTACCTATGAAAATCTAGCCAAGGCTTTTAATAATGATTCCAGACTATTTAATGAATTGATAATTGCAAAATTGGACGAATGGGTGGGGATTGAACCTAATGGGCTAGGCTCCTGTGAATCATATATTCAAGAGAAAATATTGCAACCCTTGGAAATACCTCAAAACCGCTATATTTCATTTAAAAGTAATCCTGTTTCTCCCCAAAAGGAATGTGAAAGAATACAAATTGAAATTCAAAAAAAAGGTCCGATTGATATCTGCATTTTGGGACTTGGGAAAAATGGGCATATCGGATTCAATGAACCGACAAATACCTTAACCCCAAACTGTCATCTGGTGGAACTCACTACCGATTCATTAAACCACCAAATGATAAATGATTTGAATATAAAACCAACCTATGGGTTAACCTTGGGGATGGCCGACATTCTTCAGTCAAAAAAAATAATTCTACTATTAACTGGATTAGAAAAGAAGGAGATTATCAAAGAACTGTTATCAAAACAGATTTCCACTAATTTACCGGCCTCATTTTTATGGCTGCACAACCGAGTGGAGTGTTATATCGATTCAAATTCGGTTTAACTTCAAAATCCAAGAGAATCAGTTTAAATTTAACTTACGCAACCAAGATGGTCTACTTATAGAACCTCCTGAAGGATTTGATACTCAAAAGGTCTTAAAAATTAATAACTGTTGTTTTGGGTGTTATTCAAATTACTAAACCCATAATCCTGAAATATTCCGCAGGAATATCCCTTTTTGACCAAAGGAGCTTTCTTCTTTGTTTTCTTTTCGGCCAGGGCCTGAATTTGTGGAGATAAGTAGTTCATTGAGGTGCTTCAAATAATTTGTGGAAGGTATCTACTTTAATAAATTTTATACCTTCTTAACGAAAAAACTGTCGTTTTAATATAAGTTAACACCCCCTAAATATTTTTATTTTACATCGGTGTGATTATTTTGTTGCTTTGGACACTAATAGACCAAACCAATACCAGTACATGGATAGGGAGAATGAATTTGTTCAGGTTATAAGACAGAACGAAGGTGTAATATTTAAGATTACCACAATTTATACTGATAATAGGGAAGACCAGCAGGATCTATACCAAGACATTGTTTATCAGTTATGGAAATCTTTTGATTCTTTTCGGAATGAATCAAAATTTAGCACATGGATGTATCGCATAGCCTTGAACACTGCTTTAACACGGATAAAAAAGAATAAACGTAAGGGACATTCGGTAGCTATTGAGAAGGTAGTACTACGTAAAACGGAGTTTTACGATACAGTATTTGAAGAGCGGGTAAAAATGCTATATGATCAAATACATCAACTCAATATTTTGGAAAAGGGTATTATGTTGTTACTGTTAGAGGGCAAAAAGTATGATGAAATAGCAGAAATAACAGGAATGACTTCCAGTAATATCGGTACTCGTATTTCTCGTATCAAAGAAAAATTAAAATCACAGATGGTTAAATAATAAACATATGGAAATTGAAGAATTACAAGCCACATGGACTCAAATGAGCGAAGAGCTCGAAAAACAAAAAAAATTAACGAAAGAAATTATTTTGAAAATGACACATCAGGACTATAAGGACAGATTGAACAAGATTGCAATTCCAGAAAAAATCAGTGCGGTTTTTACATACGTTGTTGCGGCTATTTTACTTTTCAGATTCCATGAACTGGACACTTTACCGCTGCGATTATGTGGAATCATGACCTTGGCCATTCTTATTATTCTGCCATATTTCTCGCTTAAATATTTAAACGGTATGCGAAATTTGAATGTTTCTGTATTAAGCTATAAAGAGAGTATAGTTTCATATGAAAAAAGTAAACAGCGATATCAGCGATTTATGAAATTTACGGTCTATGCGGGTTTTGTACTTATGCTGATAATTATCCCGGTAACGTCAAAAATATTCAATGGAGACGATGTCTTTTCGGAATCCCAAGGTAATTTCTGGTTCTGGTTTCTACCTCTGGGATTGGTTTTCTACTATTTATTTACGCGTAAGATAATTGGTTGTTATAATAGCAATATTAAAAAAGCCGGGGTAATTTTAAAAGATTTAGAGTAACCATTATATAAATCGCAATTGCTTTTGAATATAATCCAATATAAGCATCCAATTCATTTTTAAGACCAGGGCTGCAGTAGGAACATTGTCGTCTTCAATGGCCGAGATTATCCCATCATGTTGGTTGTCTGATTTGGCATAAATTGAATCATCTGACATAAAAGCCCTTTCATAAAAAATTATTCTGGTTTTAAGATCGGTCAATATTTGCTGGGCCAGTGCATTTTTATAATGCTGTGTAAGAATTCTATGGAATTCGAGCTTGGCATGAATTCTAGATAAGGTATCCTTCGCACTTTTGAATTTGATCTGTGTCTTTTTTAAAGAAGCAATAGATGTCTCGTCGAACACCGAGTTCTCTAGTGCCAACACCTCTAAATCTGCCACTAGCTCATATAGGTCTTTTGCCTCTAAATAATTTAATTCTGCAATAATGAACCCTCTATTGGGTATGGCTTTTATAAGTTTTGATTGTTGTAATTGGGTAAGTGCCTCACGAATTGGGGTAACGCTCACATCAAGTTTACGAGCCAAAGCCGCTAAATTAATCGTTTTACCGGGGTCTAAACGACCATTCGTCATTTGGTTCAATAAATGTTCACGTACTTGGTCACGTAAAATTGTCTTTGAGATCATAATGCTAATATAATATATCGTATACGATTTAACGCAATTTTCGACAGATTGGTATACTTATGGAAGCTATATAAGCTTTTCATTTAAACGAATTGATAAATAACGGCCATTAATTGTGCATAATTGATGGATTAAAATACCATATATTGGGTATTTTTGTTCTAATTATGAAGAAGCAATTTGTCAGCATTGCCATATTACTTTTCTGTACGCTAGGATTTACACAGAAGAAGAATGAATCGTTTAGATTGAACATTCGCAAAACGACATTACCAATTGTAATTGATGGTATTGCAGATGATTTGGCATGGCAAAAGACCGATGTGGCCGATGATTTCTTTATGGTCTTACCTATGGATGATCGAAAGGCCACACAAACTACAGAAATCAGAATGGCATACGACGACAATAACATTTATCTCGTTGCTACTTTTTTTAATAATACCAAAGGGAAGAATTTCGTGGAATCCTTACGTCGCGATTTTTCTTTTGGAAAGAATGATAACTTCTTACTCTTTTTAGACCCATTTAATAATCAAACAACCGGATTTTCCTTTGGTTCTAATGCTGCAGGAGCACAATGGGACGGAACCATGTATGAAGGAGGAAGGGTTGATCTTAATTGGGACAGTAAATGGGTATCGGAGGTAGTTCAGGATGATGGGAAATGGGTTTTTGAAATGGCAGTTCCCTTTAAATCCATTCGGTACGAAGACGGAGTGAAGGAATGGGGCATTAATTTTAGCCGATTGGACTTAAAAACCAGTGAAAAATCTAGCTGGACGCCGATACCTCGACAGTTTCCAACAGCTTCTTTGGCGTATACTGGGGTTTTGGTGTGGGATGAACCACCACCATCACCAGGAACCAATTTTTCGCTTATACCGTATGCATTGACCAGTGTAAGCAAAGATCTTGAGGGGGAAACTACATTTGACAAAAAGATTGGTGGGGATGTTAAAGTCAGTCTTACCTCATCGTTGAACTTAGACCTAACGGTTAATCCGGATTTCTCACAAGTTGAAGTTGATCGCCAGGTAACGAATTTGGATCGGTTCGAGTTGTTTTTTCCTGAAAAAAGGCAGTTCTTTCTAGAGAATGGTGACTTATTCGCCAATTTTGGTTATCCTACAATCCGACCCTTTTTTTCCAGACGTATTGGGCTCGGAGTGCCCATAAGAGCAGGAGCAAGGATAAGTGGAAATCTCAATGAAAAATGGCGCTTGGGTCTTATGGATATGCAAACGGCAGCTGTAGATGAAACCGGTCTACCTAGCCAAAACTTCGGTGTTTTGTCGCTTCAGCGTAAAGTATTTAGTAGATCAAGTATAGGATTGATGGTTGTGAACAAAGAATCAATCAACTATCCCATTGAGAATGATTCCCTGACTACATTGTATCCAAAATTCAACAGGAACGTTGGGGTAGAATATAATTTGGCTTCAGCAAATAATTTGTGGAACGGTAAGGCATTTTTATTAAAGTCGTTCTCCCCAAATAAAATAGGCAATGGTATAACGCAGGCTGCCCATTTGGAATATAAGAGTAGAAAATGGAACTGGCGAATTCAGGAAGAATCAGTTGAGGAAAGTTATACTGCGGAAGTGGGATTTGTTCCTAGAAATGGCTATATAAATCTTCAATCTTTTTTGGGGCATCTTTTTTTTCCTAAGGCAGGTATTATTTTAAGCCATGGTCCCACGTTGAACACCAGCTATTTTTTCAATGAAAATTTTAAACGAACCGACAATACAAGTTATCTGTTATACAGTTTCGCTTTCCGCAACCGGAGTAGCTTGGATTTCTTCATATCAGATGATTTTGTAGAATTAATATCACCTTTTGACCCCACAAGGTTGGGCAGGGAGGAGCTAGCGGCAGGCACCCAACACCAATGGAACGCATATGGATGGATGTACGAATCAAAACCACAAAGTCTTTTCACCTATACCTTCGATGCCCGTTTTGGTGGATATTACGAAGATGGTAACCGAACAAGTCTTACCACAGCCTTGGGATATAGGTTTCAACCCTATGTGAGTTTAAATGCAAATTTAAACTACAACCGTATCAAATTACCTGCCCCTTGGAATACCAATCAATTTTGGCTTATAGGGTCAGAGGTAGATGTTACATTCACTAATAAGCTGTTTTTTGCCACACTTTTTCAATACAATGAACAATCCAAGAATTTCAACTTGAATTCGAGGTTCCAATGGCGCTATAAGCCGGCTTCTGATTTGTTCATAGTATATACCAATAATCATCTTTTGTCTCCATATTCTGGTAGAACATGGTCACTTACCTTGAAACTAAATTATTGGTTTAACCCTTAGGAGAACATTTTAAACTCCATCTGCCACAATTTTTGTCGTGCATTCCTTTTATTTAGTAGCATTTTAGTATTTTTAAAGGATTGTTGAGTCATTCCAAAATTTAATTATTATAAGATGTTTTTCAACCATAAATGGAGCTTACGTATTTTAATATCATTCTGTTTGATTCTTACTTCAGTTTCTTCGGTCATTGCACAGGAAGAAATTCTTAAGCAGTTAGATGAAATAGCAATCGTTGACCAAAAGGTCATGATGCCCATGCGTGATGGTATTCGATTGGCCACAGATATCTATAGACCAAAAACAACGGAAAAAGTTCCGATTATTTTCTCTAGAACTCCTTATAATTTCAATTCTTGGGGAGATGGAGAACAACGTACGCGAACAGCTCAAAGAGCGTATGAGGTAGTGAAAAGGGGCTATGCCTATGTTGTCCAGAATGAACGTGGACGATACTATTCGGAAGGGGAATGGGATATTCTTGGCACACCTTTGACTGATGGTTACGACGCTTTTAGTTGGATGAAGGATCAAGATTGGTCAAATGGTAGAATAGGAACATTGGGTTGTTCTTCAACCGCAGAATGGCAAATGGCCGTGGCAGCACTCGACCATCCGTCGCATGCAGCAATGGTTCCACAAAGTTATGGAGCAGGAGTCGGCAGGGTTGGGGAGTTTTTTGAACAGGGGAATTGGTATCGAGGTGGTGTTGAACAGCTATTGTTCTTTGCTTGGTTATATAGTGTTGAGCACGATAAGTTTAAACCACGGATTCCAGAAGGCGCTTCCCAAGAAGACTTAATTCGGATTTCAAGATTTTATGATCTGGCACCAGAAAATCCTTATGTTGACATGTCGGAAGCTTTAAAGCATTTACCGATAAAAGATATGCTTCAGAACATGAATGGAAAACGTGAGGTTTTTGATAAAATGGTCGTTCGTAAACCCAATGATGCAGATTGGTATAATGGAGGATTGTATCATGATACTATGGATTTTGGGGTTCCCAGCTTTTGGTTTGCCTCTTGGTATGATGTATCTATTAGTCCAAATTTGGCTTTGTTCAACCATGTAAGGGAAAATGCAAAAGACCCCGTTGTACGTGATAATCAATATATGGTCATTGCTCCAGTACTGCATTGTTCTTATACTCGGGCTACTGAGAATACTATAGTGGGAGAGCGTAGTGTTGGTGATGCCAGATTGAATTATGACGAACAGATTTATGCCTGGTTTGATCTTTGGTTAAAAGGGGAACAAAATAATTTTAAGGAAAGAACACCAAGAGTACAGTACTATACTATGGGTAGCAACAAATGGCAATCTTCTGAGACATGGCCCCCAAGTAATGCTGAAATGAAAACATATTTCCTGCAAAGTGGAGGGAAGGCCAATAGCCTTTTTGGTGATGGAAAATTAAAGATCAATAAACCGGGAAAAGAAGATAATGCCGATACATTCTCGTATGACCCAATGAATCCCGTTGCTTCATATGGCGGTAATGTTTGTTGTACGGGTAATGCTGTAAAAGGGGGTTCTTTTGACCAGCAAATTATGGAAACCAGAAATGATATTTTGGTCTATACAACAGACCCATTGAAAGAAGGCGTTGAAGTCACAGGGTCCATAGAGGCCACGCTGTATGTTTCTTCTGATGCCAGAGATACCGATTTCACTATGAAGCTCATAGATGTTTATCCCGACGGAAGTGCCTATAACCTAGATGAAACCATTCAGCGTGTTCGCTATAGGGATGGCTTTGAGAAAGAGGTTTTTATGGAGAAAGGTAAAGTTTACAAGGTTGATTTATCACCCATGTCAACAAGCAATTACTTTAAAAAAGGGCATAGAATAAGGATAGAGATTTCAAGCAGTAATTTCCCAAGATTTGCAAGGAACCTAAATACCGGGGGCAATAATTTTGATGAAAAAGAAGGTGTGGTTGCTGAGAATAAGGTGCATCATTCAAATAAGCACCCATCCCAAATAAGAATACCTATAGTGAAGTAATAATCGCAGTTTCGATTATCGCTAGAGTGAATTAGATATAAGGATCAATTCGGAATAGCACTGAATAAAAGCTAACATTTACAGTTAAAAACTAACAAATGTCATGTTATTCTGTATAATGTAATTCTAGATTTGTAAGTACAACATAAAATCAATATTCCATGAAAATATACGACGACAAACACATTAAAAATGTAGTTCTTGTAGGGGCTCATAATTCGGGCAAAACGACTTTGGCCGAAACCATGCTCTTCGAGGCTGGATTGATTAACAGAAGAGGAACCGTTGAAAGTTTTAATACAGTTTCCGATTATCATGAGATAGAACATGCGAGAGGAAATTCGGTTTTTGCAACCCCTATGCATACCGAATGGAGACAGTATAAGATAAATATTATAGATACTCCTGGTCTTGATGATTTCATAGGTGAGATAATATCATCCATTCGTGTAGCCGATACCATTGTAACGGTTATAAATGGCCAGCAAGGGGTAGAGGTAGGGACAGAAATCATATGGAATTATATTGATAAATATCAAAAACCGACCATATTCGTTGTCAATCAGATAGACCATGCAAATATCAAGTTTGATGAAAGTTACAATAGCCTTAAAACCTTGGTTGGTAATAATGTGGTTAAGGTGCAATATCCAATTCGAGTAGATGGTGCTCAATGCATCATTGATGTGTTAAAAATGAAAATGTACAAATTTGGTCCCGATGGTGGTAAACCTGAAAAATTCCCAATACCCGATGACCAAAAAGAGTTAGCTGATCAATTGCACAATGAACTCGTGGAGAAAGCTGCTGAAAATGATGAGGAATTACTGGAGCTATTTTTTGATAAAGGAACATTAAATGAAGATGAAATGCGTCAGGGGATAAAAGCAGGTATGCTCAATCATGAAGTTTTCCCTGTATTCTGTACGTCGGGCCTTAATGATATGGGCAGTGGCCGTCTTATGGGATTCATTGATAATGTTGCTCCTTCGGCTGCCGACTTAAAGCCTGAACAAAGTGTGGAGGGCAATATCATTGAACGCAAAAAAGAGGCTCCAACAGCGCTATTTGTGTTCAAAACAATTCATCAACCCAACCTTGGCCAGATTACTTTCTTCAAAGTTAAAGCGGGGGAGGTGAACCAAAATGATAAATTAGTAAATTCTAGAAATGGTGAAACTGAGATTTTAAACCAACTTTTTATCATGGACGGTAAGAAACGTGAGACAGTGTCAAAATTGACAGTTGGGGATATAGGTGCAACCTTAAAGCTGAAATATACAGAGACCAATGACACCTTGCACAAAAAAGGTAAGCCCATTACAATAAATCCTATCCAATTCCCAGAACCTAGAACAAGAAAATCCATATCTGCCGTAAACAAGAAAGAAGAAGAGAAACTGAGCGATGCCTTGAGAAAAATACATAGTCAGGATCCTACGGTTGAAATAGCGTATTCCAAAGAGTTAAAGCAATTGATTTTAGGTTGTCAAGGGGAATTACATTTAGCGACCATTGATTGGGCTTTGAAAAACATCTATGGTATTGAGGCCAAGTTCGAACAGCCCAGGATTGCATATAGGGAAACCATTCAACGATCTTCAAATGCCAGCTACAGACACAAAAAACAATCTGGTGGTGCTGGGCAATTTGCCCAGGTACATATGAAAATAGAACCTTGGTATGAGGGTATGCCAGAACCTGAAGGATTTAATCTCCGGGGAAAAGAAGAAGTAGGCCTTCCTTGGGGTGGTAAACTTGTTTTTTATAATTGTATTGTGGGAGGTGTTATTGATGCGCGTTACCTACCATCTGTTATGAAAGGTATTTTGGAAGTAATGGAAGAAGGCCCGTTGACAGGCTCCTATGTCCGCGATGTTAGGGTAATGGTCTATGATGGTAAAATGCACTCAGTAGATTCCAATGATATTTCCTTTAAAATCGCAGGTGCGCATGCTTTTAAGGAGGCCTTCCTGAATGCAAAACCTAACTTAATGGAACCCGTTCAGGAACTTACGGTCAAGGTGCCAGAGGAGATGGTCGGAAATGTTATGACCGATTTGCAATCGCGCAGATCTATTATTCAAGGAATTGACACCAGTGAGCATTTTCAAATATTAAAATGTATGGTGCCTGCGGCCGAACTTTATGGTTATTCTACCAATTTAAGGTCAATGACACAGGGAAGGGCTACTTTTAAATCTGTTTTCTCATCATTTAAGGCCGTTCCATCGAATGTACAAAAAGGATTGGTAAAGCAAGACTAACAATAAATTTCTAACCAACCCAAGTAAAAAGGGCACGCTATTTATTAGCGTGCCCTTTTTCAATTTAATATCCGTATCGTATTCAATTACTCCTTATCCAATTCGTCCAGTAATTCTTGATAAGTATCAATATTGGTGTATAATTTGCCTCCCAAATTGATAATTGGAGATTTCAGGGAATCTACGGGCGTGCTATTAGCCCCAAAGGAACGCTGTAATTGATTTGTGATATTCTCGTTTTCTGAGAGTAAATACATCCTATACTTATAATCCCCGTTTGTCAAGGACGAATTTATGCTATCACAAGTTGTACAATTATGAGGAATGTATAAGGTTATTTGTTTTTTAGGATTGATTTTTATTTTTTCAAATGGTTTCTTTAGGGCCCTCTTGGAAAGACTGTCGTTTTGGTAAATTTTATACGTATAGGTAGGTTTTTTTCCTCTAATCAACATTATTGTCTTCATGTGAACACTTGAAGCCGCGGGTACTCTAATCAATCGTGGTTTTGCCTTGCTTTGTCGAAAATTTGTCCCAGAAATCGTAACCATAACATCATAATCAGTAGTACTCTCGTTAATAGCATAGAACATCAATCTGTTTGGGATATTTTTGGTAATTATTTTGACTGGCTCTTTCTGGGCACTTGTAATTCTGAGAAATAAAAAGAGCATAAAGAAAAGATGTACTCTAAGCATAAATCCATAAATTTTAAAATAAAATAACTGTGTATAGTCACATAAGCAACTTACGTCTTATTAATGGCGCTTTTTGCACCATACCATTCAATTTGGTCATCGACCCTTTCTTTAAGATATTCTTCCTCGGTCATTTTTTATTGGTTTGGTTCCTTACAATTATATATCTGATTTGGAAATATAATAATTGAATTTTCAAGATAGTGGAAATATTCTAAATTGAAAATAAGGAATCAATTCCATTTGATGGTATAATAGGGAGGTCCATTGAAAAAGAAAATTAAAAAAATGATATTGGGTCTTAACAGAATAAAGGAGGCATACGTTATAATCGTATACCCCCTTTGCATATGCTAATCAAAAAACAACATCTATCTTTACCTTTGTTTAATGACTATAGTTTCTGAATTCCGACTAACGTACTCTTTTGCTGTCCCTAAAGTCAGAAAATTAGGAATGTTTTCTAGATTCAGTTGGTGTCTGTGATTTTAATATCTATGACATGCTGTTTTGTTTAAACAGCCCTTAAGTAAATTCAATATTTGGCTTTCTTTCTAGTTTTTGTAGAGCTATCGTATATAGCTTCTATATTCGGCCCAACGTACTCTTTTACTGTCTCTGAAATTTGAAAAATTGGAGTACTTTCTTGCTTCTGTCGGTGTTTTACTTATTGTTGCTTTCATGATTTCTGTTTTATACCCTGATACGTGTTCAGGTTTGTTTTTTGATCTGATGATGATTCTTGACTAGTGATTATAATTTCTATATCCTGCCCACTGAACCCTTTTAGTGTCTTTAAAAGTTGAGAAGTATGAATTAACTCTCGTTTCTGTTACTGTTTTTTTGATTGATGCTCTCATGATTGTTGTTTTTTGAATGTTGTTGAATCTTTGTTTGTAGTTTGCAATTAGCGATTATAGTTTCTATACTCTGCCCAACGAACTCTCTTAGTGTCTTTTAAGCTTGAAAAAAATGAATTTGTTCTTGCTTCTGTTACTGTTCTTCTGATTGATGCTTTCATGATTTAATATTTTTAGTTGTTTCTTGTTTTGTTTTCAATTCTAATGTCATACAATCTATCTGTGTTCCAACCAGTACCTATTTTATAATAAATTCTTGGTCTTAATTGATGAGGATGAATAGTTTCCATTTTAATTGTTTTTGATTGACTTACAACTAATAGACGAGAAGGAACTAGTTTTGTTACAGTACTATGCATAAAAAGGTACTATTTTATATAATATTTAACAATATTCTTTTGCGCTAGGGGATGAGAAATAAATGTAACACACTGATAAACAGATTTATAAATTTGAAAAAGTTATAATAGTCAATTAAATGTTAATATTTAGGAAAATGTATAATTAGTAGTTTTGAACACTAATGAGGAGTGCTTGCAGTATTTATTTCCGAGATTAAATCATTACTATATGAGATCAAGAATAAAATGATAAAACAATAATTTAATGGAAAGTTATACTTATACATTGCAATTTGTTTAAGCCCAAGGTAATCATCAAATTCTCATTTTATAAGATAAATCAATGTTAAATATCCATACGATTGATTAAAATCATTGCGCTAGCTTTTTGATTTGATTTCATTTGCATAAAAATTATGTGATGACGCTGGTTATTGTACTTATTGTTGTGAGCGCTATTCTATTTTACTTGCTATTTCTAAAAATGGAGCTGATTGTAGATACAGCCAATAATGAGTATTATGTTCAGGCCAAGGGTTTGGCCAAAGCGAAAATTGTAGCACATGAGACCGAATTGATACAGATCAAAATTTATACGCTGTTCATGAAGTTTAGCTTCTTTCCACTTAAAAAATCAAAGAAAAAAAAGAAAAAGCCCAAAACCGATAAGGCCGCGGTACGAAAATCCAAGACTCTAGAAATTCAAAGATTGTTAAGGATTGCAAGAACATTCAAAGTTGACCAACTGCTAGTTGATCTAGACACTGGCAATTGTATTACCAATGCAAAACTATTTCCATCTTTTGCCTTCTTTAATTATTATGGAGGCCAGTTTAGGGTAAACTTTGAAGGCAGAAATCGGCTATTACTTAAAGTACAGAATCGACCAATACGAATCATTAAATCATTTATTAACTTTTAAAACATAATGTTATGGAACTACATTTTGAAGAATTATTAGGAAAAATTACTGATTTTATTAAGTCTGAGGCCAATACAGATACTGTAGTTGGGGAACAATTTGAACTCGGTGAATTCAAGTGTGTACCCGTAATTAAAGTGGGTATGGGATTTGGTTCAGGTGGAGGAGAAGGAACGGAGGCGAAAACTAAAAAAGGACAAGGTATGGGAGCAGGAGCCGGTGTTGGCATTGAACCCATTGGATTTTTAGTTACCAAAGGTGAGGAAATTTCATTCTTGGAAGCTGGTAAAACCCACGGATTGGCTGCTGCTTTTGAAAAGGTCCCAGACCTTATTGAAAAAATTGCCAAATACAGGGCAAAAGAAGAGGCAGTCGTTTAGCGGTAATACTACTGTTAAATAAAATTGAGCAAGGTTGGTTTGCAAAACTTGCAGGCGAACCTTGCCTTATTAATTGGGTTTGCCATAATCGACAAATACCATTGATTGGATTATTTGTGGTTGTTAAATCCTAACAAATATCGTATCCTTTATTCAATTTAATTGATATACCTTATATTTGTTGGGCTTTAAGAAGTATGACCATTCTTAATTATCTTGGTCATGGGTTTTATTCTTTGGATAGTATTTCTTTTCATTGCACGTTTTTAGACCTCGTTTCTTAAATTACTAACTTAATATATTCAAGTAAAACATGGCGAAATCGCAGCAGACATTCAACAAAAGTGAAAAAGAAAAGAAACGTTTAAAGAAACGAGAGGAAAAACAAAAGAAGAAATTGGCGCGTAAAGCGGCAGCTAAGGAAAGTGGTGGGGGTATTCCCTTGGCCTATGTTGACTACAATGGAAATTTGGTAGACACACCACCAGACCCATCATTAAAAGTTGAAATAGAAGCTGAAGACATTGTTTTGGGTATCCCAAAGAAGGAGGAGAGCGATGAAGAGAAGTTTGATCCAGTAAGAAATGGGAAAGTGTCATTTTATGATCCTTCTAAAGGCTTTGGTTTTATTATCGATGCCGTTAATCAAGAAAAGTACTTCACACACGTTAGTGGTTTAATAGATGAAATTGTTGAAAATGATAATGTCTCCTTTGAGTTGGAAAAAGGAATGCGCGGAATGAATGCCGTGAGGGTTAAAAAGATTTGATACGATTTTATTACTAGATATGTAGTAAAAGGGCCGCAATTTATTTGCGGCCCTTTTTATTTGTATACAAAATTCTTTTTGTGCGGATAAATAATCAGAAGGCTTCGGACAGAAATAATGTCCTTTCGTCCTAAATAGTCCAAATTTTCACCACAAAGTCCCCTTTTTTACTCTAGAAATTGTGATGCAATGGTTGCAATCACAGGAATCAACCTAATACTATATTAAAAATGAAAAATGTAATTATCTCAATGACGCTACTAGCCGTGGCATTTGGTTATTCACAAAAGAAAAAAAATGGTACAGTGTATAAAGAGCACCCTGCCATTGAAACAGTAAACGCCATGCAAGAGGCGTGGATTGCTGGCGACGATGCTAAAGTTGCTACTTTTTTGGCTGATGATTTTAGATCTTATTATGGTTCGAGCATTAATAAGAATAGTAAAGGAAGAGACAAAGAGAGCTTTCTAGGACTTGTGAAGAATTTCTCCAAGGATTATGCATATGTATCACAAAAGCCAACTAACGGCGCATATCCCGATGCTATTGAATATAAGGAAAGCGGGGTATGGGTACAGACATGGGATCATATGAAAGGAGTCCATAATAAGACGGGGGTTAAAATAGACATGCCTTTTCATCGTTTGTACAAATTAAACGATGAAGGCAAGATTGCAATGATCATTAATTATTATCAAAACAGGATATTCTGGGAAGTTGGAAGAAGCTATAATGACCGAAAAAATGGAGTTATTTATAATAATCACGACAACATTAATTCAGTTCGCCGAATGATGGCAGCTTTTGAAAATGCAGATTTCGAGAAGGCATATAGCTATTTTACGGAGGATTGTAGATTTAATGGGTTGGAATTACCTGATGGCGAAACAATGAGCCTTGAGCAGGTAAAGGAACGGAATGAAAAAATGTGGGATACCTATGAATTCAATAGTATTGATGTTGTGGGATATCCAGATTATCTAGAATATGATTTAAGGGATGGCAAAGTAGTACAATCTTGGTGGAAATTCCGTATGACAAGAAAATCAGACGGTAAAAAATTCGTGATACCGGGACTTTATATACATGATTTTAATGATGAAGGAAAAATAGTAAATTCAAGCGCCTACATAAGTACAAAGGCCCTGGATGCAAAATAATACAGACTGCAAATTCTTGGAAAAGAGGGCAATTGCCCTCTTTTTTTATTATATATAAAGGTTACTTGATTCGCCCCACATAATACTATTGCACTATTTTTGCTCTTTTGCTTTTGAATATTATCTAAATGATCAAAAAAATCTTAAAACGAATGTTACTCGGAATTGGAATACTATCGGGCCTTATATTGATTACGGCTACTCTATTTATAAATATCAGCCCCGAATTTGGGGGTAAGGCATCTAAAGAACAAAAGGAATTTTATTCCAAATCACAGAATTACCAAGAAGGTAAATTCATAAATAGGGGTAATATTCAGATGAGCATGGATTTCAATAAGTTCGTCAAAAGCCTTATAGGTTATTTTAAGCCTTCACCTAATACAAGACCCAGTACCAATATAGATGTTCAAAAAATAGATTCTTTGAGTATTGTAAATTATAGGGATAGTACTAGGATGGTTTGGTTTGGGCATTCCACTTTCTTACTTCAAATGAATGGAAAGAATATCTTGATAGATCCCATGTTTGGGAATGTCCCAGCTCCTCATCCTATGTTGGGTAGTAAAAGGTTTAGTAATGAATTACCCATTGAAATCGAGAAGTTGCCAAAGATAGATGCAGTCATACTTTCGCATGACCACTATGATCATCTGGACTACGGCTCAATTCTTAAATTAAAGGATAAAGTGAATCATTTTTATACCCCTTTAGGGGTTGGGGTCCACCTTCTGGAATGGGGTGTTTCCCAACAAGATATTACTGAACTGGATTGGTGGCAAGAAAGTACTTTTGGCGATTTGGTTTTTAGATGTACCCCGGCCCAACATTTTTCTGGTAGGGGAGTCAATGACCGTGGAAACACCTTGTGGGCATCTTGGATCATTCAATCCAAGACCGAAAATATATTCTTCAGTGGTGATAGTGGTTATGGGTCTCATTTTAAGGAAATTGGTGATAAATATGGTCCTTTTGATTTTGCAATGATGGAATGTGGACAATACAACGAAATGTGGAAGGAAATTCATATGATGCCGGAAGAAACTGCACAGGCTGGACAAGATGTAAGGGCAAAATTTATCATGCCCATTCACTGGGGCGCATTTAAGTTGGCAATGCATTCCTGGATCGACCCTGTTGAACGCATTATAACAAAAGCTTCAGAACTGGATATTCCTGTGCTAGTGCCTAAAATTGGGGAATCCATTCATCTAACGAGGCAAGATAATCAGTCCTTTAATTGGTGGTATGACTATAATTAATCTGTGATTAAAAATCGGATATCAATCGAATTTTAAGTATTCTTTATCACTTCAAAAAAAAAATCAAAAAAATGATAAATGTCAGTTGTTAAGAACAACTTCCATAGTAATTTTGACTAATTATTTAAATGGCATATCATACGCATTATATGGGTATGGTTTCTACAATACGAATAGAATAAAAGCAATTACCATGGAGAAAACAAACAAATTTTCAACAGTATTCCAAGGATTGTCAATCCTTGTTTTCCTAACAGTTTTTATGGTTGTAAAAAGCTGTAAAGAGATTGAGAAAGAGGCTCCTGATGCCTTAAAAACCGAATTAACCAAGAATTTTGAAACAGTGATATGGAATATCAAGGCTATTCATCCTGATGGTAGGTTAATAGACGTAAAGGCAATTGATAAGGATGGGGATATTTATGGTGTTAAGGCCGTTCAGAGTACTGCGCAGCGCAGTTTTATTGATGTGAAGGCATTGGTAGGTGAACACCAATTACCAGTTAAGCTATTGGTAAGTAGCGATAAGTATACTAGGGTAAAGGCATTAGCAGATGACGGTAGTGTGTATGATATAAAAGCATTGACACCAGAAGGCGATACTTTGGATGTCAAAGGAGTCAGTCGTACGAAAAACATTATCCATATAAAAGCAATTAATAAAGCAGGAGAATTTTATGGTATAAAAGCTATTTCACCTGAAGGAAAGCTCAATGATGTGAAAGGGGTCAAAATGACTGATAAGCAAACAGAGACAGTCATTAATGGACATGCAGTATACGCTCATATAAAAGCACTCCCGCAAGCAGGTATAGCCACTAACAATGGGCGATGGCATATCAAGGCTTTTCATCCTGAAGGTATAACACTTGATATTAAGGCATTTGATCCTGAAGGAAAGAAATACGATGTAAAGGCTATTCAGGATTCATATCAACGCAGCCTTTTGGATATCAAGGCAATTGACGGAGATAACATTTTGCCTATAAAAATGATTGTTAGTAAGGATAAATATGCTCCAATTAAAGCTATTTCCAAGGATGGTATTTTATTTGATGTCAAGGCATTAACACCTGATGGTCGAAAATTAGACGTTAAAGGTGTTGAACGTGTTGGGAACATAGTACACGTAAAGGCCATTAATAAAGATGGTGATTTTTATGGTGTTAAAGCTATTTCACCGGATGGGGAATTGAATGATGTTAAAGGGGTTAAAATAAATAAAGATGATTTGGAGACCGAAATAAACGGTCAAAAAGTGTTCGCCCATGTAAAGGCAATTCCACAAGTATATTAGTGCACAAAATCGCATGGAAGAAAAGAGGGTCATTGACCCTCTTTTTCATTTTTCATTGGTTATAGAGTTAAAAGGATATCTTTAGTATTGAATTGTAAATTGAACCATATCTACAACCCATGCCAAAGTCTCAAAATCCTTTACTTGTTATATTGGCTTTTTTCGCTATCTATGTCATTTGGGGGTCTACCTATTTATTAAATAAGATTGCGGTCCTTGAACTACCTCCTTTTATGTTGGCATCTATACGATTTGTAGTTGCTGGAATTTTGATATTCATTATTGCCAAATTCATGGGTAAAAGTATCACAATTACCTGGCGACAACTTAAGAATACCATAATTGCCGGGTTTTTATTTTTATCCTTTGGCAATGGGGTGGTGGTATGGGCCTTAAAATTTGTGGATAGCGGTTTTGCCGCTTTGGAAATATCGGCCCAACCTTTGATCATTCTTTTGCTTATGCGCATATTACAGGGCAAGAAAATACAAATGATGTCTTTTATTGGTGTGATTCTGGGTTTTATTGGTATTTACCTTTTGGTAAGTCAAAAACAAATAATCAGTCAGGAAAATTCAATTCTTGGAATGCTGATGATTTTTGTATGTATGTTGAGCTGGGGTTATGGAAGTCTTTTTGTCGGCAAGGCAGATTTGCCGCGTAATTATTTTGTGAATACGGGATATCAAATGTTAACCGGGGGTATTATGTTAGCAATTGCAAGTTTCATATTTGGAGAAAAGTGGACATATCCATTGGAGTGGAGCGTGTCAGTACAATATTCCATGATTCTCTTGATTGTTTTCGGTAGTATTGTGGCCTTCACTTCCTTTAACTATTTACTAAAAGTTGTTTCTCCGGAAAAAGTGGCCACGAGCACTTACGTAAACCCGATAATTGCTTTGATTTTGGGCTGGTATTTTTTAGATGAACAAATTACATTACAGTCGATAATAGCGGCCGTGATATTGCTGACAGGGGTATATTTCATCAATACAAAAAGAAAATTCGTGGTTTTTTCAAGATTTTTCAGGTAGCGTTTTGTTAAGTGATGTTTTCAAAAAGACATACTAAAGGTTTATGTTTAAGTTGTATATTAAGGGGTATATCCTGTAACATAAATGGCCCTTGAGAGTCCAACCAGTATCAATCAATCAATCAATCATTTATGAAAAATCTATTTTTATTACTATTTGGTTTTGTTGTACTCAATGCGGCAGCACAGACGACAATCACAACCAAACAATGGCAAGAAGACCTTAAATTCCTGCAGGAAACTGTTCACCAAGATTATTCATTCTTATTTAAAAAGACCACAGCAAGCGATTTTGATAAGGCAGCGGAAAAACTGCACAAGGAAATACCTCATTTACAGGAGCATGAAATCGTCATTGGTCTAGCAAGGCTTGTTGCCTCTTTTAAATATGGACATACCGTTCTTGGCTTCAGGTATCAACCTCATGCTTTTCACCAATTGCCATTAAATTTCTATCAGTACAATGATGGCGTATTCATACAGGGAGTGCATAAAGATTATGAAAAAACATTGGGAACCAAGGTGATTGCTATTGGTGGTGTTCCAATCAATGAAGCCCTAAAAGCGGTGTATCCGGTAGTACCGGCCGAGAATGACCAATTTTTTAAGGCCTACGCAGGTATTTATTTAAGTATTCCCGAGGTATTGCATGCCCAAGGTATTATTAAGAAATTATCGGATACGGTTGAACTTTCTTTGGAAAGAAACGGTAAATCCTTCAAACAGTCTTTTAAAGCACTTCCAAAGGGCGAACGTGTACCTACCACATATGGTTTAGTTCAACAGGACAGTATTTGGATGGATTCTCGTCATCAAGATATTACACCCTATTATTTAAAGGACTTGGATAAGATCTATTATTATGAATATTTACCCGAACAAAAGGCAGTTTATGTTAGACATAGTCAAATTCAGGACGATCCAAGTGAAGATATACCTACGTTTTATAATCGTCTATTCAATTTTATTGGAACGAATGATGTTGAACGATTGGTTATTGATGTCCGATTGAATGGAGGAGGGAATAATTACAAGAACAAGCCGATAATCACAAATATCATAGAGTCAAAAAAAATAAACAAAGTAGGCAATCTGTTTGTAATAATAGGAAGGCGTACGTTTTCTGCCTGTCAAAATTTGGTGAATGAAATGAGTAATTATACCAATGCCATTTTTATTGGTGAACCCACAAGTGAAAACATCAATTTCTATGGTGATAATAATAGGGTAGAGCTGCCCAACAGCAAAATCCCTGCCTACCTTTCGTTCGCCTGGTGGCAAGATAAACCACAATGGGAAGGTCGTGATTGGCTGGCTCCCCATATAACTATTGACATGAGTTCTGAAGATTATATTTTAAATAGGGATCCTGTTCTTGATGAAGCCTTGACTTTTGATGCTACTGATTTTGTATTGAATCCCATGAATCATATGACGAATTTATTTTTAGCTGGTAAGATCGAACAACTTAAGACAGATGCCGTAGCGATGGTGAATGATCCCAAATACCGATTTTTCAGATTTGAAGAGGAGTTTAATGGCGCTGGATATCAGCTCATGGGAAGTGGACAAGTTAAGGAAGCAATTTTTGTATTTCAAATGAATACCGAATTATTTCCTGATTCGGCAAATGCATGGGACAGTCTTGCCGAAGGATATTTAAAAGCAGGTGATAAAATTAAGGCTACGGAATATTATAATAAGGCGATTCAAATGGATTCAAATGGGCCAACAGGAAAGAATGCACGGGAAATGCTTCGAAAAATGTCAGATGTGCATAAATAGCAAATAGGTAGCAGTTAGTTTATGCTATATCTTAACTACCATTTTACCCTTATTTTTACCATCAAAAAGGTCAATGAATGCTTGTGGTGTTTTCTCAATACCATGGCGAATGGTCTCGGTGTAGTTTAGTTTTCCTTCATTTAGCCATGCTGTCAATTGGGTCATGGCTTCTGGATATTTATCTTCATAATCAAAGATGATAAAACCTTGCATAAGGGCACTTTTCCGGATCAAAAAGGGTTGCACACTTACACTTTTTGGTAACGAAGTTTTGTTGTAAACAGAGATGGCCCCACAAATGATCATACGTGCATGCTTGTTAATATTGAACAAAACAGCATCTGAAATAGTACCACCCACATTATCAAAATACACATCTATCCCATCAGGACATGTGGTGGCAAGGGCCTCAACCATATTGTCAGTAGTGTTGTAATTAATTGCCTCATCAAAACCAAAGTCGGTTTTAAGCAAGTCAACCTTTTCATCGGTACCCGCGATACCTACCACGTATAGTCCCAAAATTTTGCCGATTTGTCCCACGATACTGCCCACAGCACCTGCTGCGCCAGAAACCACCAAAGTTTCTCCTTTCTTGGGTTTTCCAATTTCTGTCAAGCCCAAATAAGCAGTTAGGCCGGTCATTCCCAAAACGCCCAAATAAGCGGATAAGGGGGCTTTTTCAGGATCAACTTTCAGCAAACCTTCTCCATTTGAGACCTGCTGTTCTTTCCATGCCAACATGCCTAAGACAAAATCGCCTTCAGAGAAGCCCTGGTTTTTAGAGGTTACAACTTCTGCGACAATACCAGATGTAATTGGCTTATGAAGTTCAAAGGGTGGTATATATGATTTAACATCATTCATACGCCCCCTTAAATACGGATCAACAGAAACGTAGACCGACCTTAAGAGGATTTCGCCATCAGAAAGTTCTGGTAAGGTCCCATCCTTAAATTTAAAATCTGAAAGTTTGGGCTTTCCAATAGGTCTGCTATTCAATACTATGGTTTTGTTCATTCTATTTAGGCTATTTTTTCGACTGTAAATGTTTTATACATTACCATTTTATGGCATTAAATTAGTGCCAAAGTAGGCTAATATTTCCTTATAAGTATATGGACGGAATTTATTACTTGAATCAGTTACATAATTTAATTTTATTGATGTTAAGGAATGGAAGCCATGAAAAGTTTGTCAACACCTAAAACATGGATTTTATTCCGGGTATATGCAATTTCACCTGCATCATGTAGTTCCTTTAATAATCTTGTAACGACAACCCTGGAAGTGTTCAGATCATTCGCAATTTCTTGATGGGTGATTTTAAGTGAAGCATTTTTTGTAGTATGTAACCTTTCAATCAAGTAATTGTGTACACGATCTTTCATTTTTAAAAAGGCCAAACTATCAATAGAACCAACCATTTCAAGTAAACGATAGTGATAACTATCAATGATAAAATAACGCCATGACTTATATTTAACCAACCATTGATCAATTTTTTTTACGGGTAGAAGAAACATTTCAACGTCTTCTTCTACAATACCTTTGAAAATACTTTCTTTACGATTTAAACAATTGGCAAAAGAAATGGCACAAGTATCACCTTCTTCCAGATAATAAAGTGATAGCTCATGGTCATTATCCTTTCTAAGAATCTTGATTACACCACTTATTATTAACGGAATATGGGTCATTTCATCACCAATATCAATTAAAAGTTCTCCTTTTTTGAGCCGCTCGAAAGCGCTTACTTTAAGAATCTCGTTAATTAGCTTTACCTCAAAAACCTTAGCATAGGCATTTTTAAGCTTCTTTTTTTGTAATTGTTCCTTAGGATTCACTTTGATCAATGTTTTATCCTACAAAGATATTGAGCCAGTGAAACTCAAAAACTGATAAAAGTTAGTTAATGGATCTATTTTACTTTTTACCGAAATTAAGAAGTTCATTATTCAAAGAAAGTGACTAAATTTAATATCTAAATTTTAAAAGACCATTACCATGAAAAACCTTAGTTTGTTATTGTTTCTGTTCATTTTAGTCTCAAGTTGTAGTTCACAGGAAACCACCAGCCTTTTTAACGGAAAGGATTTGACCGGTTGGCATATTGATGTACCTGCTATGGATAGTATCCCCGAAGCTATCAATCCTTTTATTGTCAGGGATGGTATGCTCGTAAGTTTAGGAACACCGCCTGGCCATGTAATCACCGATAAAGAATACAGGGATTATAGATTGGATGTGGAATATCGTTTTGCTGGGGAGCCTGGTAATTGTGGGGTATTGGTGTTTGCATCAACTCCAAGGGCATTGTACAAAATGTTTCCAAAATCGATAGAAGTGCAAATGATGCACGAAAATGCTGGGGATTTTTGGGTCATTGTTCAGGACATTGAGGTAGATAATATGGTGGAACGAAGAGGCCCCAAAGAAGAGTGGGGTATAACCGAAGGTAAAAAGCGGCGCATATTGAATTTAACCGATGATTCAGAAAAACCTGTTGGGGAGTGGAACCATATGAAGATCGAATGCCTAAAAAATGAGGTCAAAGTTTGGGTAAATGGCGATTTGGTCAATTATGGATATAATGCCACTGCTGATAATGGGCAAATTGCCTTACAGGCAGAAGGGTCAGAGGTAGAGTTTAGAAGGGTAGATCTTACACCTATTGACAAATTAAGTGAATGAGATTCAATAGTACTTTATTAGCTGATCATGAATAGCGTAGATATTCGTCGATCATTTCCGGAGGATGCTGAAATGGCAGTTCCTTTTATTTATAGTTCTGGACCTACGGCCTTTGACTATGTCTTTAAAACCAAAAGGTTTTCTGCCCAAGATTTTTTACGTTTTGCTTTCGTCAGAAAAGGAGGTGAGTTCAGTTATCAGAATCATTATAGTGTATTGGTTAATAACCAATTAGTAGGGGCTGGAGCGGTATTCACAGGCGATGAAATACTAGGTTTTACCATGAGTAATGCTAAAAGAATAATTCAATTCTATGGGATTAATAGCACATCGATAATACCTAGGGGACTAAAAATTGAAAGTCTTATCAGACCTCCACGGAAACCTGAGGTAGCCATTGGGCATTTAGGGATTAGGGAATCTTTTCGCGGCCAAGGATTAGGTACTATGCTAATGGAGAAATTGATGGAAAGTCCTAAAATTAATGGGCACACAAGTTTTATCTTAGACGTATCAGTTGATAATCCTAATGCTCAAAAGTTATATGAAAGAATGGGTTTTACCATTACAAAAAAATGTTTGTCAACTTTAAATAATAAGTACGCTCAGGTTGTGGACCATAATCGCATGTCAAGAAATATACTATGATCAAAACGCCAATTATAAGGTATTTGCTAGTCTTTTTATTTATTTTATCCATACTTGCCTGTTCAACGCCCCGACAATTAGGGAAGCTGAAAACCCACCAATATACCAGTCCTGTAGATACTGAAACCAAGATAATTGATTATCAAGAATCAGGTACTTATTTGATAGATGGGGTAGGTGCTACCAACAACTTCCCGGGAGCAAGATTGAACAAATTCGATAGGATAAATGACAGTCTGTACGAGGCCACAATAACGCCTGAAAATGCTCCAATAAATCCAAGCCCATGGTACGCCTTTAAAATATGGGCAAAGGAAGAGCGAACATTGGATCTTAGATTAAAGTATGGTGATTTTTGGCACAGGTACGACCCTAAATTCAGTAATGACGGTGAACATTGGTCCAAATTAGATTCGACTTCGGTAACATTGGCTGCAGACAGTACTTCGGCAACCATAAGACTCGATTTGAGCAAAGATACGTTGTGGATTGCCGCTCAAGAAATCCAAGACAGTAAGAGGGTTGGGGAATGGGTAAATTCATTTAAGAACAATGCCCTGGTCACCATTGGAAATGTTGGGGAAAGTGCTATGGGACGGCCCTTGTTGCACATGAACATCACTGAGGGTGAAAATAATCATAAACCGACGATATTGGTCATAAGTAGGCAACATCCGCCAGAAGTAACTGGTTTTTTGGCCATGAAGGCATTTATAGAAACGTTGGTGAATGAAGGAGCTGAGAATGGCTTTTTTAAAAGGTATCGCCTCATGGTTTACCCATTATTGAATCCAGATGGTGTCGATTTAGGGCATTTTAGACATAACACCGGCGGAGTAGATTTGAATAGGGATTGGAGTGTCTATAACCAACCTGAAATCGCACAAATTGCAGCGCATATGGTAAATGAGACCAAAGAACACAAGAACAAAGTGCTTTTAGGATTGGATTTTCACAGTACTTTTCAGGATGTGTATTACACCCCCCATGAATCGGTAAAAAGAAAGATTCCCGACTTCACCAAAACATGGTTAAAGCAGATTCGGGTTTCATTGAATATCGAGGACATCAACGAAAGCCCAGGCAAAGGGGAGAGGCCTACTTCAAGTGCCTGGTTCAATAGACAATTTGGAGCGACAGGTATTACTTATGAAATAGGTGATAAAACCCCCCGCGAATTTATAGAGAAAAAAGGCCAGGTTTCTGCCTATGCACTAATGGATTATTTTCTAAAATTAAATTAGACCATCATTTTATTGAGAAATTTTGTGATAATTATGTTTTAAGGTGTACTAATTGGGAAATACTAATAATACACAATGGAAAATACTTTTAAATACAACGACTTTAAGAAATTGCTAATTAAATTTTATAAATGTGAACTAAAGGTGTTCAAAAGAATATTGGGTTTGAAATAATAAGCTTAAAGTGGTAGGGTTCAATACTTATTTGGTTATGATCATATAATATATAGAAATAATAAAAAGTATGGCCAATTCAACTGCCAATAGGCGAATGGAACGATTTACATTCTTGAATTTTATAGATGCTATCTTTGAATTAATATAGATCTGTTGGCCCAATTGATCAAACAACTCAACCTCGTTTAAACTTATATGATAAAAAGTTTTGGAGAATTCCTTGATGCTGCCATATTTGGTAATCACATCCCTAAAGAAAAAGATATTCTTATTGAATTTAGCTTCAATATGGGGCATAAAACACCGAATACTAAAGTAAATTGAAGCTGCAGTAAAAATAAACCAAAGGATCAGCAGCACATATAGAATAGGATAATCCGTAGCTTGCTCCATAACCAATTCAAGATTCTGATAAATTATATTGAACAAAATACCATAGAATGAAAGAATAAGACCCGCTTTTATTTCAGAAGCTCGTATCAAGGATGAAACATAATTTATGCTACCCCAATAATGATCAACCAGTTCTTCTCTGTGACCTCCGCCAATATGAGGATTCTCAATGGCT
>JAAETN010000027.1 GCA_024228355.1 Maribacter sp.
AGATTAAATTCTTGTTTAATTTCATCCTCTAAATTCATTTTTTATTACAGCTAACGTTCACATAAACCGCGCGAGCTTGCGAGCGTCGGGCGACCGAAGGGAGCGAATTTAATGTGCTTGTTATACATTATTCAGACATCAATATTTTCATCATCTGCTCATGACGGTTTAAAAAATCCTTTGTAACAGCATAATGCTCAGTGTCCTCGTAATTCACTTCATAAATTCCTGATTCTGAGAACTGATATATTTTTGAGTTTGGATAGGCTAACAGTATTGGTGAATGTGTGGCAATTATAAACTGAGAGTTATCTTCTACCAATTGATGTATTGCCGAAACTGCCGCCATTTGCCTTGCGGGTGATAAGGCAGCTTCAGGCTCATCCATTATATAAAAGCCATTACCACGCAACTTATTAAGCAAAGTTGCCATGAATGATTCACCGTGTGACTGCTGATGTAATGATTTACCACCATAACCTTGAAGATATCCTGTTTCATCCATTAGCGTGGCCAAGTTATAAAAACTCTCAGCACGTAAGAAATACCCATCTTTTGGCTTTTTAAAGCTTTTTACTGATTTTAAATATTCATGTAATTTTGAATGGGTCCTATTTGTAGCAAATGTTGATTGTTTTGTGCCTCCCTCAGGGTTGAAGCCTTGGGAAACTGCAATTGCTTCAACTAGCGTTGATTTTCCAGTTCCGTTTTCTCCTACAAAAAATGTTACATCCGGATGAAATTCAAGATGATCTAGTTCTTTTACTGCGGGGATACAAAATGGGTATTCATCGAATTCCTCAATATCATCCCTTTTTAATTGGATATCTCTTAGGTAAGGTCTGTCTTCGAAGTTCATTTTCTTTTATGTATAACGCTCACATAAACCGCGCGAGCTTGCGAGGTCGGGCGACCGAAGGGAGCGAATTTAATGTGCTTGTTAGCTGCATTTGCTTACTAGCTCTACTTCATGTGCATAAAGCCCAAGACTGTGGCTTTCTGTTTGACCATTACCTCGGTTCCAGTTCTTTTCTACCCATGCCTGGCCATATTCATCAATTTCATAAACTTCTAAGACATCATTCTGCATAGATCTGACATCTTCTCGCTCTTCTTCTGGCAATGACTTGATAAGTTCTTCATCAACGTGAATAACACGTACCAACATACCAACTTTTACAGGATTTCCATTCTTGTCTTTTATACTCTCCATTTTCTTAACAGCCATATGCTAGTAATTACTTCATACGTGCAACTACAAAATGTGGTGAATCATTAAAGTATGGCGTCTTTTTATCTGAGAGATGTTCATGATCATATGTTTCTCCCATTCTTTCCATTTCTTGAGCTGTAGTTTCTAAAAATGACGAAATCATTCTTAGCTCATCAGGACTTGCAACAAGTGTAATTTCAGCAAGTTCTGATGGAACAATTTTGTCGATATCAAGACCTTCATCTATGTATCCGTATATTTTCATTGTATGTATTCTTGGGCAGCTAACGCTTGGCATAAACGGCGCGACGTAAGGAGCGTCCGCTTTTTGATGCCATTGTTAGATGCCTTTATTCTTTCTCACTACCAGATGATGAATCACTCGAACTATTTTGGCTGGAAGTGTCATTTTGTGTTTGATTCTGTGACTGAGCAGGTTGCTGTGTAGCCTGTGGATTTAAATCAGTAATTCCATCGAGACTTTTCTTAACTGTGGCATTGGGATTTAGATTTGTAACGCCGTTTATGCTTTCTTTTAAGGTTGTTTTATTGCCCGTACTTTGAGAAGTATTTTCTTTGTCTGCCATGGTTTTTTCCTCTGGCTTTGTGAGTTGAATGTTTGCCGATAAGACACCGATAATAAGAGCTGATGTTGAACCAACAATAAAAGCTCTTATGGAACGCTTATCATATTTCTCTAGCCGAGGATCTTTTTCGGATGACCCTCTAATTGCATCTTCTAGGTGTTGAGAGTTAAGTTGGTAGATTACCAACGAACTCCATATTGTTATTAAAAATGATATTACTGCAACGCAAAAAAATGGAATTTCCCAATAACTTTTTACACCGACAGTAGTTAATATCGTAACTAGTAGACCTATAGCTGCTGCAGAAAGAGTAACAAGTGTTTTATCTCTCTCCATTTTTGTCTGAATCCACGCCCCTAGCAATACGGAGTAGTGGGCAACATTTTTGCCTTCCAATTCCCTTAAATTTCGTTTTTCTGCTTCTTCTTTCGATTCAGGCATAGAATTTACCTTTGACATCTAACGCCGCAAGCAAAGGCGTGCGTTAGCACGTCCAGCCCGCAGGGCGATTTTGCCTTGCTTTGTTATACACAGCAGGCTACCAAGGTTGGTTTTCATAGAACCCCTCGTGACCATACATGTAGTAAAACTCCAATTGAGCACCATTTGGCATATTAGAGCTGCCAATGAAATAAATTTTGGTTGCCGTTTTGACATTACTTATTTTGTGTTTCTCTACCTTGGATATACGAAGTTTGCTACCAACTGGCAATAGACCAATTGTATCACCAAAAGAACAGCTACTCTTTTGATTGATGTTATATATCAATTCAGAGGCAATCGATGACCCAGACATTGTTTTAAGAGGCTCATCTCTACAAACAAGAAGCTGTTTATTTAGTGTTATTTCATGGGCCAAAAATTCAGAAAATTCTGGATTAGTTGAGATATCAGAAATTGATGTGCATCCCGCTAGCACCAAAAATATTGCAATTATCTGGATCGATTTATTCATAGCGTATAACGCCAAGCTATGCGGTGCTGAACGAGCGGTAGCGAGTGAAGCATCCGAGTGAGGAGCCTAGCGACGAACGGCATGAGCACCTTGTTATGCATTCATCCGCCCCCTAATAAAGAAGTGACGATTGGAGTAAGTGTTGGCCCGAATTCAGCGACGTTTCCTTTCAGCCAATCAATCGCATCTTTTGATAACTCTCGAATCTCTCCTGCGGCTAACTTTTTCAACTCCTTTTTCACTTCTCCCTTTAAACCCTCATCTTTGGGGTTCTTGGGTTTAATTGAGTCTATTTGATCAGCGATTTCGTTGATCGTTGAACTACTTACACTTTGAACATTAATTACACCGGAATTATCTGACACAACGCTAGAAACGGGTGCGTAGAAAAACATTGTTGTTGACTTTTCGCCGCTCTTTTCTTTATCTTCTTTCACTTGTGATAAATCCCGATTCATCATGGTTAATGCCAGGAAGCCTTTGAAGCTAACTTGGTGCCTTTTAAAATACGGATCAATATGAGAATAATCGTCCCCACTATATCCAAACCCCCTGTCGTAATTCTCTATCTGATGCCGAGATTTCCATTCTTCAATTCTAATCGGGTCTACACCAGAAATAATCAGGTATGACAATGCCTGAAAATACCATTCTTCGTACTCATTTTCTTCCACGCCAAAAGTACGCAGGTCTTTTGTGGCCCTGATCTTGTTGTAGCGAACGATAAACTCGTTCCCTTTTCTTATGATTTCTTCATATTCCATATTTCAAACATCCGGTTGTGAAAATTACCGAGATCTTTTCTGCATAACGTTTTAGCCAACAGGCGCACGCTTTTTGTGCGTCCTTGTTGGGCGACTTGTTAAGGTGCCGAGCTACCCCAGACCACCTACCAATATTATTTGCTCTGGCTTTCAATAATGTTTCCCTTATTACTTTGGCGCCACACATTTTGTTAAACGAAGCCCCATATTGATTTACCAAAATGTATCAAAGATGCGTCCTTTGTTGAATCGCGCAATATTCATACTATTTCTGCTTCTATGCACTTGCCCTTAAAATGCATTTATAAATGAAACTGCCTTCACACTAAAACAGCAATATTTAATTTCCACTTCTCTTTCTGGTCTTTAAACCTTAACGCCTTGCTAAGGGGCGCGCAGCATAGCGGAGCGTCCCAGTGAGCGATAGCGAACGACTTGAGCTACTTGTTGGGTGTAAACCTGCAACCAACACTGAGCTATTAAATAACTGCTGAAGATGGGCTTTTGTTTGAACGAA
>JAAETN010000028.1 GCA_024228355.1 Maribacter sp.
AATTATTGATCCATGTATCACTTTACCGTGAAGTCGTCAAAAACAATTTGTTAAAGTTTTAACTATCCGGAATGAGCAGTGACTATCCGATCCATATAGTTAAAACTTTAACAAATCGTTTTTGACGACTTCACGGCAGAGTGGTTTATGGATGAATATGGATCACTTGATACTTGTCTATACTTTAAGACCGCTACTACAGCTTTTCCTGATTTTTCTAACGAGTTTTTTTTCTGTATGTAATAAGGCCCGCCACAAAATAAGACTTTGGACGCAAAAAGAATTTTTTTAAATCGGTTGGGGAACACAGGAGATAGACGTGAAGAAATATTTTTGTTCAGAATTGCGAACTGAAGTAATTTTCTGACAAAGGTGCCATTGTGCCGAGCTTAATTTCTCAACGAGTTTCGATCGGTTGGACGCGCACAAGGTATCGTTGGACTCGCCGTGGACTGGTGCCATATTACACAACTTCGTCAACGACTAAGCCATATTACACAGAAATATCGTAAGGAAACATCAACTACACGGATTCTCGATAATCACTGAATAAACCATAAAGAAGTATCGTCATCATGATGATGATCCCTTGTCACACTTCATGATTCAATCAAGCC
>JAAETN010000029.1 GCA_024228355.1 Maribacter sp.
AGTGTACCAGATGGTAAAGCAATATTGTACCACTCTGGCCAAAAAAAATTCATTATAACAACTACGATATTACAAGTGTCTGTGATGCAACGGAAGGAACCTGTAAGGTGACTGGAGTTGCATCACAGACACTTGTGACTTCACACCTTCCCTTCATTGAAAATACCAAAAATATTTTTCCTATTGTACCTCCTTGCTTATTTTCTTTTTCATACTCTGTTTAAACCGATAGCTTTCTCCATTTAGCATAAGAATATGGCTATGGTGTGTTATTCGGTCTAAAAGAGCCGACGTCATTGTGGAATCATTCATAAATTTTGTCCAATCAGCAAATTCTAAATTGGAGCTAACAATGGTTGCTCCATTTTCGTAGCGATCTGCAAAAAACTGAAACAACAACTCCGCTCCTTCTTTAGCTAATGGTAAATACCCTAATTCATCCACTATGACCAAATCAGCTTTGGTAAGTTTTTTCTGTAATCGAGATAATTTCAGCTCTGATCGAGCTTCCATTAATGCATTTACTAGTTTCGCGGCAGTAA
>JAAETN010000030.1 GCA_024228355.1 Maribacter sp.
AATTTCAAGATGGCTGCGCTCAGAGTTTATTGTTTTTGTTGAGTTGAAATGGTTTAGAAATTTATGATTGGATTAGATTTTTTGATAAGATTCCCTTGATTAAAAGAGAAAGAAAAGATTAGAAAGAAAGGGAAATGAATAGAAAGCGATGTGAACTGTTGACTGGATGATAATAGATGACCAAGAAGCTTCATTCCTAATAAAACTTTATTAATTTGTTGCGGAAATCTTTTGATTGATGATCGGTGAATTCCTGATTCTTTTTGTGGCTTTGATGGCAGGATCTTTTGTGCAACAGCAGGTCAGGACTCCGTGAACTCTTGAATTTGACCAGTGGAACAAGGAAGGAAGAGGATACGAGGGTCACGCCAAAAGTTTTGAGTCTCGGTATGAAGATGTTAAGCTACAGTAACCAAATTTTCAGGGCATCAAATACGAATCTTAAGAACACTCCATGTGAACTTTCAACTCAATTCGTCGGCCAGAAGCCGAATGGCAATGCATCCTTTTTGACATGGTTCGTTACAAGGGGTAGACAATGGGTTTTCTTAATTTGAAACTGTATCCAAGAAGACACGGCTCCCAAACTCTAGATCTACAACATATACTACTGTGCCATGCAGCCTATCTGTTTTTAGCTAATTCGGTCCTTTCAATCCTCAGAAATCTTATTTCATATCGCGTTTTCAGAAATTTTCATTTTTGTTCAGAAATTTGACGACAGTGGGGTTTATTAATTTGAAGCTGTATCCTGGAAGACACGGCTTCCAAACTCTAGATCTACAAAATATACTGATGTACCATGCAGCGTTTCAATTTTTAGCTCATTTGATCCTTACAATCCTCAGAAATCTTATTTCATATCATGATTTGTGAAATTTTCGTTTCTGTTCAGAAATTCGAGGACAGTGGTTTTTCTTAATTTGAAACTGTATCCTGGAAAACACGGCTTCCAAACTCTAGATCTACAAAATATACTACTGTGCCATGCAGTGTACCAATTTTTAGCTCATTTGGTCCTCAGAATCCTCAGAAATCTTGTTTCATATCACGACTTGTGAAATTTTCGTTTTTTTCAGAAATTTCAAAAATTAGGTTTTTCGAATAAAAAAAAAATTTTCAGCGTTTTGTAAAAAAAATTCGAATGCCGATTACAAGCATCAGATGCCACGGGTCGAAAAATATAAAAATGGTCGCGAAAAAAAAACCTGGAGAAGCAGGAACAAGGTTTTGCTTTGCAATTTAGCAAAAAAAGAGCTAATTTATGGTAAGCTGTCATTCCACCAAAACGTATCAAAATAGTCCATTAATGTAGTGCACAACAGTGCTAGACTCTGCAAACAATGTAGGCTAAACAGAAGTTAAATTCG
>JAAETN010000031.1 GCA_024228355.1 Maribacter sp.
AAATAATGCAGTCAAGTTTACTGATAAAGGAGGCTCTATAGACTTAACTACTCAGCTTGATTCTCAGCTTGATGACAGATTAGTTCTGGCGTTTACCGTTAAAGATAATGGTATAGGGATATCAGCGGAACAACAGAAAAAATTATTCAGCCCCTTCACCCAGGGTGATGACTCAACAACGCGACAATATGGTGGTACAGGTCTGGGTTTAAGCATATCTCGAAAAATTGTGCAGTTGATGGGTGGTGAAATTGGGGTTGAAAGTAAAGAAGGTGTTGGTAGTACCTTCAGCTTCACTGCTGGTTTTAACCTGCAGGCGGATAATCAATCTGAAATGGAGCCATCAGCAGAGCAAGATGAAGCTGCAGACATTGATGATAGCGAAGGTTTACGTGATGCTAAAATTCTCCTGGTTGAAGATAATGAGATGAATCTGGAAATGTTGCAGGAAGTCCTCAGCATGTCTGGCATAAAGGTAGTCACTGCTAACAATGGGCAGGAAGCTCTGGATGTTTTATCCAAAGAACCTGTCGATGGTATTTTAATGGATTGTCAGATGCCTGTAATGGACGGTTATGAGGCAACCCGTCGTATTCGGGAGCAGGAAGAATTCAAGGGATTACCGATTATTGCCTTGACGGGTAATGCAATGGAGAGTGAGCGACAAAAGGTATTAGCGATTGGGATGAATGATTTTATTACCAAACCCATTCAGTTTGACACCTTGTTTACAACACTGGCTAAATGGGTTTCTCCTAATCAAACAAATACGTGAGTGTGTGAATAAATCTGACCTATGAGCAGTTCATTGAAACCAAAAAGTTAAAATCAATTATAAACATCACTTCTATTAATTTTTTTCGATGTAGGTTATAAAATGGAACTACAATCCATCTAATGGTACTGTCAAAAAGCAAACCTCAATACTGCCATAACAATTAAAATAATCAGAAGTGTCAGCTGTGTAACAGTGAATATTACTGCCCAGTGATTAGCGTAATTTAATGAATATCCAAAACCAAATCGTTTTTCTGCTACCAGTGAAGGGTCGCTTTTATCAAAGTAAAATAATCCCAATAACCAGTGTTCATTATCTGTCAGACTTCCTGTTAATGGCATATTTTTTGAACCATGCTCTCTTAATGCTCCACCTTGACCATATGTTCTGATGATCCTGATTAAACTACCCATCATGAATATAAAAAGAGCTACAAATGAAAACCAGGTTCCCACAGAAATTTCTTTTATATCAAATGAACCAAGTTGAATTATCTGTATAGACAACTGGGATAAGGTCAAGCAAAAAAGAACTGCAATAATGCTAAACATTCTGATAAAAAACTTCTTAAAAGCATCTTGTGCCTTAATCGATTGAGCATCAGTTCTTTCACGAAGGGTACGTTTTGCTCCAGCAATAAAAACAGCATAAAAGGCAAACACCGAACTAAATATTAAATTGAGAAGCGGGAAGAACAGGTAATCAATAAAACTGTAATAAGCTGGAACTTCTGAAGATGTAGATTTTGGTAATTGGTAATTGGTAATTGGTAATTGGTAATTGGTAATTGGTAATTGGTAATAAG
>JAAETN010000032.1 GCA_024228355.1 Maribacter sp.
CGACAACCGCGTTGTTGGCAATTGCCGTCGTTATATTCGTTCTGAGTTACTATAGTGTACCCAGCATTAAAGTTATTCCAAACCATTTGGATTTTAAGGATGGAGAAAAAGAGAAGTCAATTTTAGTTAAAAATAGTTTTGAAAAAAAAGGTATTTTAGGGATATTTAATTTTGGAATTTTTGAATTTGGAGATAAACCGTCTACATATAGAGTTGAAACCGGTGGCGATAGTTCCTGGGTTTCAGTTGATCCGATGTCAGGGACAGTTTCTGAAGGTCAGGAGACTATAAGTGTAAAAGTAGACAGAACGAAGATCGCTATTGGTAGTCATGAAGGAGCAATCAATATTAAATCGAATGGGGGAGATAAAACCGTTACGCTCTTGGCAAAAAGAGGTGAAGATTCTATAACGATAACAACTCCTTTAGCGAATACTGCACTTAATATTGGAAGTGAAGTTACTTTGAATTGGAATGCAACCATGGGTATATTTGATTTTGTTAACATTTATCTTGTTGCTAATGGTTGTGTAATCGAAAATATTGCAAATAATTATCAATTTAGAAATGATGATGAAAGCCCTGGTGAATTTAAATGGCATTTAAAACAAGATCTTCTGCCTGGTGGGCAGGGATATACTATTAGAGTTGAGGATGCTCAAAATAGTGAGTTTTCTGATGAAGCGTCTCCAGTGGCAATTGAATATCAAGTTGATAAGATTGTATTTAAAAATATATATAGATCGCACCAGACACCCAGTAATGTTCAATACATTTTTTCTCTCCGAGATCAATATAACCACGCAGTAATTATTGATCCGTCAGAACTTGATTGGAATTCTCTGAAAATATGGGAAAATGGAAAAGAGATTGACTATTCTGAAAGTCGTGCTTTTCTTTCTTCTCAGGACGATTTTCAACTGCAGGTTATGCTTGTCTTGGATTTTTCATCTTCAATGAAAAAGAATTACAATGGTATTGAAACAATGGTTACGGGGGTAAAATCCCTGATAGATAGCCTCAAAGAAACTCATCAAATAGGTGCGATAGAATTTCATAAGCCTGACGCCCAACCATCAATTCTACAACCATTCGTAACTAGTAAAAGTGCGGCGAAAGACGCAATTACTAAATTTGCATCAGAGGAGATATATAGCGATTTTTCAAATTGCTGGGACGCTGTTTATATGGGTACTGAGCAATTTCCCGCAAAACATAATCCAAGGGTTTTCCGAGCTCTGCTGTTTTTGTCGGATGGATTTGATAATGGTAGCACTGGTACTCCGCAAGACATAATTGGACTTGCGCTTGAACGAAATGTACATATTTACAATATCGGAGTTGGAGAAGTTCATGAAGAATATGTACTAAAAGATATATCTAAGCAGACTGGTGGGACGTATGTCCACGCTAAAGATATATGTGTTTTGTTAGAGCGTTTTCAAAATATCATTAGAGATTTGGGGGGGCAATATAAGGTAAGCTATATCACTCCAAAAAAACCGAAAGACGGAGTATTTAAAATTAAGTGTGAAGTTTTTTATAAAGGATTAAAGACCTCTCCTCCTTTAATTGGTAAAATTGATGCCACAAAAATATATGGAGATACCAGTAACGGTATTATCAATTTTTCAACTAGCTTAAATACAAAACAAAAAAGAGCTGAGGTTTTTATGTGGTGTGAACATACACCAAGGTATGTTCACGAGTTTCGCTTTTTTCTGGAGAAGGTTAATCCATACACTATAACACTGGTACCGGAAAGTGAAGGTGGGCTGTGTGGCAATTGGAAAATTGTTAATGAAGGCAAAGGGTGGTTCAGATTAACTTCACCAGATCCTGCTAATCAAAAATACGATTTAGAATTTGGTAATTCCGGGACAGTATGTAAAATTGTAGTCGACAAAGTTGATAAAGCTCAAACAATAATCCCTTTCAAGTTAGACAATTCAGTATACTCTTTGGGAC
>JAAETN010000033.1 GCA_024228355.1 Maribacter sp.
AGTTTCGTTTCAACGCCCATTACCGATGTGAACAGACAGCAGGCAATGGTGCCATCGAAAGCTACAATATTGCACAATGCCAACGGTACGGCACCCGGTATGTGGATGCATTCGGACGGCGTTTCTTTCGTGTCGCTTCCTGGAGTTCCTTTTGAAATGAAAGCCTTGATGATGAATTCTGTCATACCTAAAATCGTCGAGGATTTTGAAAGACCTTATATCATTCATAAAACCTTGGTAACCTATGGACTTGGTGAAAGCGCTGTTGCAGATAGAATAGAAGAATGGGAAGGAAATTTGCCGTCTTTTATCAAATTGGCCTATTTACCTAATTTGGGAAAAGTTAGGCTTCGTCTAACGGCAAAAGGTCCGAATAAGAAAATACTTGCAGATGGTATTGAAGAGGAAATAAAAAAATTACTTCCATTAATCGAGGATATTTTCTATGGCACTGATGATGACGAGACATTAGAGGAGTATGTGGCAAAATTGCTTGTATCAAAGAAAATGACTTTAGCTACAGCGGAGAGTTGCACAGGCGGAAAAATTGCACAAAAAATTACGGCACTAGCAGGTGCTTCCAAATATTTTAAAGGTAGTGTGGTCAGCTATGCGACCGAAACCAAGATCAATGTCCTAAAAGTCCCCAAAGTGCTAATTGATAAGCACTCGGTTGTAAGTGCGGAAGTTGCAAAAACCATGGCAAAGAATGCAAAGGAATTATTGAAAACAGATTTTGCGATTGCCACAACAGGTAACGCTGGTCCAACAAAAGGCGAATCAGATGCTGAAATTGGGACAGTATTCATAGCCATTGCTACGCCAAATAAGGTATTTGTAGATAAATTCATGATGGGGAAACAACGAACTAGAATAGTTCAAAAGACTGTAAATAAGGCATTTGAACTACTTCAAAAAGAAATTTTAAAAATCTGAAGTAGAATTTTGCCCGTCCCACAAAAATGATATAAATTTGCAGCCTGTTTAAAATGAAAAATTAGGCGCAATGTCAAAAGTTTGTGAAATTACGGGAAAGAGGGCGATGTTTGGTAACAATGTATCGTTTTCTATCAATAAAACAAGAAGAAGATTTAATGTAAATCTTTCTAAAAAGCGCTTTTATATTCCTGAGGAAGATCGTTGGGTAACGCTAAAGGTTTCTGCCAAAGCGTTGAAGAGTATTAACAAGAGAGGCATTTCTGCTGTTTTAAAAGAGGCTAAAGCACAAGGATTGGTAAAATAATCCTGAAAAAATAGATTACAATGGCAAAGAAAGGAAACAGAGTTCAAGTTATATTGGAGTGCACCGAGCATAAAAAATCTGGACAACCAGGAACTTCTAGGTATATCACAACAAAAAACAAAAAGAACACTCCGGAAAGGATGGAAATAAAGAAGTTTAATCCGATCCTAAAGAAAATGACAGTTCATAAAGAAATCAAGTAATAAGTTATCTTCACTGAAGTGGAGAATCAGATAATTCAAAGGTCATGGCAAAGAAGACGGTAGCAAGTTTACAATCAAGTTCAAAAAGATTAACCAAGGCAATTAAAATGGTAAAGTCACCGAAGAGTGGTGCTTACACTTTTCATGAGTCTGTAATGGCACCAGAAGCTGTTAACGAATGGTTATCAAAATAAGTTATAATTGATTTAATCAATTTTTTAAAGCTCCTTTTGAAAGAAAGGAGCTTTTTTATTTTCATATATTTGGTGAAAGTTTTTCAGGTATTATGAGTTTATTCAAGAAGATATTTTCCTCTCAAAAAAAAGAGTCCTTGGACAAAGGACTTGAGAAGACTAAAACCACTTTTTTTTCCAAGCTGAGTAAGGCTGTTGCAGGTAAGTCCAAGGTCGATGATGATGTACTGGATAATCTGGAAGAGGTTTTGGTTTCTTCTGATGTTGGCGTGGATACAACTTTAAAGATCATTGATCGCATTGAGGCTCGGGTTTCGCGAGATAAATATATGGGGACTGATGAGCTCAATATGATTTTGCGTGAAGAAATCGCGGGATTACTTTCAGAAACCCATGTGGGTGAAGAAACTGAATATAATATTCCAATTGATAAAAAGCCCTATGTGATTATGGTTGTCGGGGTAAACGGAGTTGGTAAAACCACTACAATAGGTAAATTGGCATATCAATTTAAAAAACAAGGATTAAAAGTAGTATTGGGCGCTGCAGATACCTTTAGGGCCGCAGCGATAGATCAATTGCAGGTCTGGGCAGATAGGGTAGATGTACCGATTGTAAAACAAAAAATGGGTAGTGACCCAGCTTCAGTGGCCTTTGATACTTTGAGTTCGGCAGTTACGCAGGATGCCGATGTGGTTATCATAGATACGGCAGGCAGATTGCATAACAAGGTCAATTTAATGAACGAGCTTACCAAGGTAAAACGTGTAATGCAGAAAGTAATCGAAGATACTCCCCACGATGTGTTATTGGTATTGGATGGATCCACTGGCCAAAATGCTTTCGAACAGGCCAAGCAGTTTACTAAAGCTACTGAAGTGACTTCTTTGGCAGTTACAAAACTGGATGGTACCGCAAAAGGTGGCGTAGTTATTGGAATATCGGACCAGTTCCAGATTCCAGTGAAATATATCGGAGTCGGCGAGGGGATAGAAGATTTACAGGTCTTCAATAAATATGAGTTTGTGGATTCATTCTTCAATATGGAAAATTGAAAAAGCTAATCTTCTTGCTATGCCTTTTGATTGCCTTGGTTTTCATAGCATAATCTAATCACCCCAAGATAAATCCAATTTCCTTTATTTGCTTCGTGTAAAGTCTTTGATATAGGCTGTCTCGGAGATTGCAAAATTGCATTTTACGTTGCTGCGAAAATCAATGGAATTATTGGAAAAGAAGGTAAGGATGAGTTTGTTCGTATGCATGATAAGCACATTGGAATGTGGAAAGACAAATTGCTCATATGACATTAATGAGCTAATTAATTACTGCATTTATTTTACCCCAAAGTTCATTATCAAAACTAGAAGGGCCTAATTGCATTTCCCCAGCAGTTTCTCCACAGCGAATAACTACCAATTCTTTACTGGGCACAACATAGATTTTTTGATCATTGGCTCCAAGGGCGGCAATCATATCATTAGGTGCATTTGGCACAAGCGGACCAGGTAACGCTTCGGTTGATGTGGTTCCCACAACATTTTCCTTCCCATTCAACCACCAAAGGTATCCGTACGATTTATTAATGTCTTGTGATGTATTGGTCATTTCGTTAAAATACGATTCACTTACGATTGTTGAGCCGTTCCAAACTCCTTTGTTATGCATCAATAGACCAAAACGGGCCATACTTCTTGTACTACTGTTGTAAATGTTCAACCCCAAACTATTTGTCCAACTACCATTCATTCCTATTTTATCGGCAACTCTGGTCTTGCAATATTCTTGAAATGAAATGCCTGAACTTTGGGTTACCATATCCTGTAAAAGCATAAAAGCACCTTGATGATACGCCCAGCTGGTACCCGCATCCGATGTATATTCAAGACAAATTGGTAACCTACAGACCCATGGGGCGAAATCACCCAAATGGGGAGTGAGACCTGTAGTCATGGTTAAATGATGATTCACCGTTATCAGATCTTGTTTTTCGGGAGTTAATTGACTCCAATTCGGCCCAAGATAATCTGAAGTTTTGTTATTGATATTTATAATACCCTCATCTTGGGCGATTCCCACAAATGTTGCCGTCAAACTTTTGGCAGCTGAAAACCAGGTCCAATTTGCATTTTGATTATGACTGTTGAAGTATTTTTCTACTACAATTCTTCCATTTTTCAATATAATGAAGCCTTTGGTATCGGTGGATTCTAGATAGTCATACAATTCCTGCTCATTATTTGTATTCCATTCCAATTGCCCTGGTGTTACCGTTTCCCAAATATCTCCTTCCAACGGCGGAAAATACATGCCAGTAGGTACTGGTAATTCATTCTCATTGTTGTCCGAATCATTACTACAACCAATGGTCAGAAAAAAAATAAGTAAAAGAAAAGTGACTGAGATAGACCTCATACTATTTGGGATTTAAGGCTTGATGACAAATTCCATTTAAGGTTTAACGTTAAATCTTAAGAAATCGTCTTAAATGGGTATAGTTCTTATGTCAAGTTGTATTTTTGCCTCCCATTAAAAAGTCATGCGAACAAAATCCCTTAAGAAGAACAAAATCAACGTAGTAACCTTAGGTTGCTCCAAGAACGTGTATGATTCTGAAGTGCTAATGGGACAATTGAAGGCCAATAACAAAGAAGTGGTGCATGAGGAAGAAGGCAATGTTGTCGTAATCAATACCTGTGGCTTTATTGCAAATGCCAAAGAGGAAAGTATAAATACAATTCTGGAATATGTTGAAAAGAAGGAAGCTGGTGAGGTCGATAAGGTTTTTGTTGCAGGGTGTTTAAGTGAACGCTATAAACCCGATTTGCAAAAGGAAATTCCGAATGTTGATGAATATTTTGGAACTAGTGAATTACCAAATTTATTAAAGGCACTTGGTGCTGATTATAAGCACGAATTAATTGGGGAAAGGATTACTACAACACCTAAAAACTATGCATATCTTAAAATCGCAGAAGGTTGTGATAGACCTTGTTCTTTTTGCGCAATCCCCTTAATGCGAGGCAAGCATAAAAGTAAACCTATTGAGGAATTGGTGACCGAATCGGAAAAGTTGGCAGCAAAGGGAGTTAAGGAATTGATACTCATAGCCCAAGATTTGACGTATTACGGACTGGATCTTTATAAAAAAAGGAATTTGGCGGAACTACTCTCGCAATTAGTAAAAGTCGAAGGCATTGAATGGATTCGTTTGCATTATGCATTTCCCACCGGTTTTCCTATGGATGTACTTGATATCATGAATAAAGAGCCAAAGATCTGTAACTATTTGGATATTCCCTTGCAGCATATTTCAGATGAAATATTAAAGAGTATGCGCCGAGGTACCACCAAAGATAAAACCACCAGGTTGATTCATGATTTTAGGGCCCATGTTCCAGCCATGACCATTAGAACGACATTGATAGTCGGTTACCCGGGTGAGACGGAGGAAAATTTCCAAACCCTTAAAGATTGGGTCTCCGATATGCGTTTTGAGCGCTTAGGATGCTTTACCTATAGTCATGAGGAGAATACACTTGCCTTTAATTTAGTTGATGATGTTACCGATGAAGTAAAGCAAGACCGTGCCAATGAGATCATGGAACTTCAATCACAGATTTCGTTGGAATTGAACCAAGATAAAATAGGCAAAACATTCAGATGTATCATAGATCGGAAAGAAGGTAATTATTTTGTAGGGAGAACGGAATACGATTCCCCTGATGTGGATAATGAAGTGCTTATTGATGCGGCCAAATACTATTTAAAACAGGGAGAATTTGCCAATATCAAAATTATCGATGCAGCTGATTTTGATCTTTATGGTGAACTGGCCGAATAATAAAACTTCACCCCGATAAATATCGGGGCTAAATCACCTTATTAGAGCTTGTCGTTGTAAGTAAAATGCATTAGCATTATGATAGATGCGATATTTCTTCCGTTCCAATCGCATTTTTAACACCAAACAGAAATAATTGATTATTTTAGGGGGGAGTCCTGTTGATTTTACTGGTAAATGGGCTTCATTAAACCAACCCTTTAAAATGTACCAAGTTCACTCCATTAGAACTTTAACTTCAAATTATTGGTTTTCAGCTAACTTGATTTCATTGAATTCACATTCCTATAACTAATTTCATATGACAGATTTAATAATTGAAAATATTGAATTATTTAAAGTGCCGCCAAGATGGCTTTTTTTAAGGATTACAACTAAAAGTGGAATTTTTGGTTGGGGAGAACCTGTTGTTGAAGGCAAGGCATCAACTGTTGAAGCCTGTGTCAATGAACTCTCAAAGTACATCATAGGTCGTTCAGCAAATGATATCGAGGATATATGGCAGGTTTTATATAAGGGGGGATTCTATAGGGGAGGGCCAATTTTGATGAGTGCAATTTCTGGAATCGACCAAGCATTATGGGATATAAAAGGCAAGTATCTTGGCGTTCCGGTATATGGTTTATTGGGCGGGTCGGTTCGTCATAAAATGAAAATGTATTGTTGGATTGGAGGAGACCATCCTGAAGTTGTTTTGGAGCAAGCAAAGCAAAAGGTGAAAGAAGGTTACAAAGCAGTTAAAATGAATGCTACCGGTGCTTTTGAGTGGATAGATTCCATAAAAAAAGTAAAGACTGTGGCAAATAATATCAGGTTGCTCAGAGAAGAGTTTGGTGATGATTTGGATATAGGTTTGGATTTTCACGGTCGTGTGCATAAAGGAATGGTAAAGCGCCTTATAGATGAATTGAATCCGTACAACCCTATGTTTATTGAAGAGCCGGTATTGAGTGAAAATAGTGAATCGCTTGATCACATTTACAATTATACCAGTATTCCGATCGCTACTGGTGAGCGAATGTTTTCAAGATGGGATTTTAAGGAAATTCTCCATCGAGGTGTGGTCGACATAATTCAGCCTGACTTAAGTCATGCTGGTGGAATTTCAGAGGTTCGCAGAATAGCATCCATGGCCGAGGCTTATGATGTCGCCTTGGCACCACATTGTCCTTTAGGACCCATTTCCCTGGCTTCTGCCTTACATATAGATTTTGGGTGTTCTAATGCCGTTATTCAGGAAAGCAGTCTTGGTATTCACTATAATAATGGTTTTGATTTATTGGATTATTTGGAAAATCCGGAAATTTTTAAAGTTGAGGATGGTTATATACCATTAATTACAAAGCCAGGTCTTGGCATAGAGATCAATGAAGAAAAGCTAAGAGAGGGACAAAAAATAGGGCATGATTGGTCCAATCCTGTTTGGAGAAATGAGGATGGCAGTTTTGCGGAGTGGTAGTTAAATCAGTAAATAATTTCTTATGGTATATATAGTAGCATTGATCATAGCTTTGGCATTGATAGTCGTGGGTATAGTAAAGTGGAAGATCCATCCTTTTTTTGTATTGCTTTTTGCTGCTATAATTTATGGTTTTATTACTGGAATGGAGGTTTCCCAGATAGTCGATTCCATAAATTCGGGCTTTGGGAGTATTATGGGTAAAATAGGGTTGATTATCTTCTTTGGCGTAGCAATTGGTACAATACTCGAAAAATCAGGTGGAGCTATGGTCATTGCCACACGATTGTTAAGACTAATTGGTGAAAAGTCTATCCATTTGGCTATGATGGTCACGGGATACCTGTTATCTATTCCGGTATTTGCCGATAGTGCTTTTATCATCATGAATTCATTGAACAAGGCATTGTCAGATAAGGCAAAAGTTGCGTATGCGGGAACAACAGCTGCTTTGGCTTTTGGACTTATGGCAACACATGTAATGGTACCACCCACTCCTGGACCTATAGCAGCGGCAGGTATTTTGGATGCGGAATTGGGAAGTGTAATCCTATGGGGCCTTCTGGTAAGTATGTTGGCCTTAGTACCATGTTACTTTTTTGCGACCAAATTGGCCTCAAGAATCCATATTCCCATTCATTTGGAAAAGACCGAAGATACGTTGCATAAACCTAAACTATGGATATCCCTTTTATCAATTGTTGTCCCCATTGTTTTAATAGTTGCGAAATCAATTGCTGATTATCCGGGTATAAATATGACTGAGTCAAAATTATATCCATTGATTTCATTCTTTGGGTCACCTGTAATTGCATTATTGACAGGTATTATCTTGGCGCTATTAATGCCCAAAAAATTGGATGAGAAAGTCTATTCTGCAACGGGTTGGTTGGGAGATGCCTTAAGAATTGCCGCCCCGATAATCTTGATTACCGGTGCTGGGGGAATTTTTGGTGCCATGCTCCAAAACTCTGGAATAGCGGATCTTATTACCAATGGTTTTACCGATATTCAAATAGGTCTCTTTTTACCTTTTCTTTTGGCAGCATGTCTTAAGACCACCCAAGGTTCATCAACGGTGGCTTTGATTACAACAGCATCAATTGTTGCGCCGATGATGATTGCACTTGGACTGGATGATCCTTTTTTTAGAACGATGACAGTTTTGGCTATTGGAGCGGGTTCTACAGTGGTTTCACATGCTAATGATAGTTTTTTTTGGGTCTTGACCCAGTTAACGGGAATGGACGTAAAACAAGGAAACCAAATACAAACCGTGGGGACCTTGATATTTGGCCTAAGTGCAATTGTCGTAATATATGTGATAACTCAAATCTTTTAATTTATGAGAATCATATTCGTTTTATACATCATAATATTGGTGGGATGCAAGCAATCGGGAGAAAAGAAAAGTGAAGCTAAACAAGATCGATTTTCTATTGAAATATTGGATAATGAGGCATTGGGATTGTTGGATAGGGACGCTGAAATTATGGAAATAGGTAGTGGGTTCAGCTGGACCGAAGGTCCGCTATGGATAGAAAATGGAAAATTTTTGTTGTTTTCCGATATACCCAATAATAAAATATTCAAGATTGATGCTAAAGGTAAAATTTCTGAATTCCTAAGTCCGTCTGGATTCACTGGCAGTACTAATAGGAAAGGGGAATCTGGGTCTAATGGATTATTGTTGGATGAGCTTGGACAGCTTGTTTTAATGCAGCACGGTGACCGTAGGGTCGCCAAAATGAGCGCTAACCTAGCCGATCCGCAACCAGTATTCGAAAGTTTGGTTGATAGCTATAATGGAAAAAAACTCAATAGCCCAAATGATGGGACTTTTGATAAATATGGAAACCTGTATTTCACAGATCCGCCCTATGGACTTGTCGAAGGAGCTGAAGACCCGAAAAAGGAATTGGATTTTCATGGTGTATATTTTTTAAATACTTCTGATGGGCTTAAGTTAGTTGACGACTCGCTCTCAAGACCTAATGGTATAGTTTTGTCAACTAATGAAAAACAATTATATGTTGCAGTTTCAGACCCAGAACATGCTGTATGGTATCGATATGATGTTGTAGCTCCTGGAGAGGTGGAGAACAAAACCTTGTTTTATGATGTTTCCCATTTAGTAGGAAAGAAAGGTCAGAAAGGTCTACCTGATGGAATGAAAATGCATAGTAAAGGCTATCTTTTTGCAACGGGCCCGGGTGGCGTTTGGATTTTTAATGAAAGTGGTAAACCAATAGCAAGAATCTATACTGGGGAGGCGACCTCAAATTGTACATTCTCCAAGGATGAAAAGGTCTTGTTTTTAACGGCTGATGACTATGTTCTGCAGGTGATGTTAAAATAAGGTTTAATCTTTTTGTACATTTAAACAAATCATTTATATGTCTACTACCAATCATTGTAAAAACTGTGAATCCACTATTGATGACTCTTTTGAGTATTGTCCCTATTGTGGTCAGGAAGCAACAGATAACCTCACATTTGGGGTATTGTTCAGTAATACCATTGAGAATTACTTTTCAATCGACGCAAGATTTTTTCGGAGTTTTGGTACCCTAATGCTTAAACCTGGGGTGTTGGCGCGGCGTTTTGTTGATGGAAAACGCCTTAAATACCTGCATCCCGCCCAGTTTTACCTGTTTATTTCGGTAATTTTCTTTTTCCTTTTTTCCTTTAGTATCAGAAAAGCAGACAATGAAGTGAATAAAGCATTGAAAAAAGGATTTGAGAATGAATTAAACTTGGATTCATTGCAAGTCAAAACAGATTCGGTGGGAATTGATGTCGCCAAAAAAGCCTTAAAAGAAAATCAGCGGTATACTGGCATGACCGATGAAGAAGTTCAGGTAATTGACTCTGTATTGACCCTTGAACAAGAATTTGCCGGGTCTTCATTTATTTTTAAGAAAAATGAGTTAGACTCATTAATAACAAGTAACGCCCCACAGGCAGAAAAGTTAAAGGCCATGGGCCTTAGGGAAGACGCCGGGGCCTTTACAAAAAGAGTATATACACAATTATTAAAGCTCTATGAGCAAAGGGGAGGGGGTATTCTAAAAGCACTTTATGATATTATCCCTATAGCGATGTTTTTGTTGCTACCCCTGTTCGCCATGCTGTTAAAACTTTTTTATTGGAAACGGGGTACGTTTGCGCATCATATGGTATTTAGTTTTTATTTTTTCACCTTCCTGTTTACTGCCTTTTGTGTACTCATTATAGCGAACAAAATAATCAATGTTCCCATTTGGATAGAAACCCTGTTCTGGCTTTCATTTATTTTCTATTTGATATTGGCACTGCGCAATTTCTATAAAAGTCATTGGATAGGGGCATTTTTTAAGGCCAATATGATAGCCTTTATGTACATGCTGTTCGTATTACCGATTGCTGTTGCAGGTATCATATTTGTATCCTTTCTGCTGTACTAAGTAGTTCGGCAAATTGATTACCTAAAAAAGGATATTTAATTTATCATAAATAATGCATTGGCAAACAATAACTTACCATTTTCCCAAAACCCTCTGAACAATGGGTTGTCAACCATATAAATTACCTGCCCAGAGCCATGGTTTTCTACTCCGAAGACCAGTGTATTGATTATTTTCTTTTTGGCTTCGCTTCCGGCAAAACCTGCTACTGGGATACTTTTGTCGCCTTCTAAATAGACTACAGAACCGCTATCCAAATGTTCATAGGCATCAGAACCTAGTTTTAAGGTGAAATAGGTGTCAGAGTAGCCATAAGCCAGTGGATGTGTATTATCAACTTTGGCTTTGAATATAGCCCCTGTAATCGACTTTTTAATTGACTCGCGTTGGGTTTCATCAAACACTTGAAGGTTCTTGGAAGAGTCTTTGACTATTTCCCTGGTTTTTATATTAAAACCGTTCTCCACTGCAAGTCCTTTTATAGCACCACCCATAGCAATGAGTTTGCCCCCATTAGATACCCAATCCTTTAATTCACTTAACTCATTCTTTTTCAGGAAACCTTTATAATCCTTTCCGCCAGGTAAAATCAAAACATCATATTTTGAGAAATCCACATGCTTCATATAGTCAGAATCTATTACGGTAATCGGATAATTCAGTTGCTGTTCAAAAAAATACCATATTTCACCAAATCGTAAGGAAGATGTAGGTTCACCTGAGAGTACGGCTATTTTTTGGTCGGGTATCATCTGAACATAACGAGATCCAAAATCTTTACCTGAATCAACAAATCCTGTTGAGGTGGCATCCAATGTAATGTCTTGTTTATCCGCGATTTTGCCTAGTGTTTCCAAGAACATGGGATTGTTTTTGTTATCTCCTTTGGTAATTATCAAACTACCCCTTTTATATGATTTTCCTTCAAGAGTAAAAGGTTTGTACGAATGCCTGACTTTTACCTTGTTTTGCAATAATTTTGCTAAAAATTTGGCATCCTTAAGGCTATTCCAATCTGTTATGAAGGCATAGGCATTCTTATCAAGTTTTTGATTAGTAGCAATCTGGCCAGAATAGGGTTCACTTGAAACTAGACTTTGAGAAGCCAATGCATCCAATCCATAAGCATAAGGCAATGACCAAGCAGTGATATCGTAAGTAACCGAATCACTTAATTTAGCGTTTGGTTCGAAAAGGACTTTCACCAATGTACTTTTGGTTTGGTCCGTAGATACTACCAGACTATTATCCGAACTTTTCATACTACCAGATTTGCCGGTATTGTACTTAAATCCTTTTATGGTAGCTGCCTTGCCTCTTCCATATTTGATTTCATGCTTATCAAGAAGTTGGGTTAACGCTTCGATGTTATCCCCATCACCATTCAAAACATAACTTTTGTACTTGTAATTTTTGTTTTTATAGAATTTCTTGAATTCTTCATTCAGCTTAATGGCATTTTTAGCTGCTACTTCCACAGTTGATAATCCTGTAGTTTTATGATGCGCAATCCTGTCATTCAAGGTCAATGTGTCCCCAATACCTGTTATGATGCCTAGCCCTGCCCTTCCGCTACCACCTTGTTCGTAGGTCATTCCTATACCTCCATTGTAAATAGGGTATGTGTCCCCATAACTGGGATAAAGTAGGTCAAAAACCTCTTTGGTAAAATAAAACCAACCATTGGCATCAAAATATTTAGCATGGTTTTTACCAATTGTAGCCTGGAATTCGCGCTGAAATGAGGTAATCACTTCATGATATGGCTCCGACGCAGGGGCAAAATAATACGGACTATCAACCCCTTGTTCATGAAAATCTACATGTACATGAGGAATCCACTTATTAAATACTTTCAATCTATTTTGACTTTCAATCTGGGTTAACCAGGCCCAATCCCTATTTAAATCGAACATATAATGATTACTTCTTCCGCTCCACCAGCCTTCGTGGTGTTCTTTACTATTGGGATCTACATTATTTGGTGAATTCTTAAATTGGTTATACCAGTTAACGTAGCGATCGCGGCCATCGGGATTAATACAAGGATCTATGATTACAACCGTATTTTCCAGATAACTGCTTTTATTGGTCAACAATTCATAAATCGTTTGCATTGAGGCCTCGGTGCTAACACTCTCATTGCCATGCACGTTGTAGCTTAACCATACAATGGCTTTGGAGGCTGTACTTTCACCTGTTGTGCTTTTTAAATGTTCGGTTCGTATGTTATCTAGATTACCCATGTTATCGGCAGAAGAAATAAAGGCCAACAGCAAAGGTCTTCGCTCATTGGTTTTGCCGTACTCTTTCAACTGAACCCTGTCAGAGGCGTTCATGGCTAAATATTCATAATAGTCCACTACCTGATGGTGCCTTGTAAATTGTGTGCCTAGTTCGTAGCCTAGAAATTCAGTGGGCGATTTTATGTCTTGTGCCGATGAGGTAAATGTAAATGCAACTGTAATTAAAAGTAAAAATTGCTTCATAATAGGTTCTTTCGTTTGGAACAGCCTAATTTACCGATTAATGGCGACAATTAGGTTCAACTTTCTATAAGACAACAGTTTTCATGGATGATAGGTTAAAGTAATTAACTTATTTTTAGGAACAAGAAAACCCAAGTGTTATATATTTACCTCGATTTTTAAAGTTTATATGGATATTGACTGTTTAACTTTTAAGCAAACTGGATATTTTTCCGACTTGATTTGTGATTATATTGATGAGAAGGAAAACCTTAAACCGTTTTATAATCGTTTTCCAAAAATTGAGAACTTTAAGGATCAGATAGAAGAAAAGTTGGCCAATTACCCAGAAGGGAACAGGACAATATTGTATGATGAGCTACAAGCACAGTACAAAGGAATCCCAGTTTCAAAAAAAACCAGGAAAAATCTAATACAACTTAAGGAGCCTATAACATTCACCGTTGTTACGGGACATCAACTTAATTTGTTCACAGGGCCATTATATTTTCTTTATAAGATTATATCAACAATAAATCTCACGATTGAATTAAAGAAAACCTACCCAAAATTCAATTTTGTTCCGGTCTATTGGATGGCGACGGAAGACCATGATTTTGATGAAATAAACTACTTCAACTTTAAAGCAAAAAAATTTCAATGGAATAGGGAAGCTTCCGGTGCAGTAGGACGACTAAACACAGAAGGCCTTCGAGAAATCTCCAAGGCCTTCACCAATGAATTGGGTGCGGGCAAAAATGCGGAAAAGCTTAAAGCTCTGTTTGAAAAATCGTATGTAGAGCATACGAATCTTGCAGATGCGACACGATTTCTTGCCAATGAACTTTTTGGTGATATTGGTCTTGTTATTTTAGATGGCGACGCCAAGAGTTTAAAGGGTTTGTTAGCCCCGTACGCCAAAAGGGATATTTTTGAGAATTTATCGTTTTCAAATGTTTCAACTACAATAGCCAAATTCAATGAACAGCCACGGACTTATAATATACAGGTGAACCCGAGGGAAATTAATTATTTTTATTTAAGGGAAGAACTTCGTGAACGTATCGTATTAATAAATGACAAGTTTCATGTGAATGATACGAAAATTGATTTTACCAAGGATGGGATTTTGAAAGAGCTCGAAAGCCATCCTGAACGATTTTCACCCAATGTAATTGCACGTCCGTTATATCAAGAAATAATTCTTCCCAACCTTTGTTATATTGGCGGTGGTGGAGAATTGTCGTACTGGCTCGAATTGAGAGCTTCTTTTAAGGCCTTCAATGTAACTTTCCCAATTTTATTGCCTAGAAATTCGGTGCTTGTAGTAACCGAGAAACAGCAAAGGAAATTAGAAAAAATGAATCTATCGGTTGCTGATTTATTCTTAAGGCAAAGTAGTTTTATCAATAAAAAAATTAGGGAAATCTCAAATATCGAGATTGATTTTTCTTCACAGAAAAAATTGTTGATCGGACAATTTAAAGCGTTGTACAAAATTGCCTCACAAACGGACGAGTCATTTTTAAGAGCTGTAAAGGCCCAAGAAGTGAAGCAACTTAAGGGATTGGATAAGTTGGAAAAACGTTTGCTTAAAGCGCAAAAAAGAAAACTAAAGGATCATGTAGAGCGAATGACCCAAATTCAGAATGAATTGTTTCCAGGGCAGTCCTTACAGGAACGAAACCTCAATTTTTCAGAATTATATTTGGAATATGGTGAGGAATTAATTTCAATGCTCCTAAAAGATCTACATCCTTTGAATATCGATTTTACTATACTACGTCATTAATCAAGTTTTCCAGGCTTCTTATTCTACATTCCTGTACTTTTGTATAAACTTTAATTGATGCACAACATAGATATTGAACTGGTGGAAATGACCTTGGATGTCATGAAATATTCCATCAATCGAATTACAAATACCTCACCTGAACTAGGACAGCCCAAGAAGGAAGAAGAGCTTAGGAAATTAGTTGGCGATACGATTACTGCTAAAGGTATTGGAGGTGAAAATGCTTTTCATTTGTTTAGGGATGTTTTGGTAAAGGCGACAGTTCCTATTGATCATCCAAGGCATTTGGCCTTTGTGCCCGCGTCACCGACTAGAGCGGCAATTATGTTCGATTTGGTGACATCTGCTTCTAGTATCCATGGTGCATATTGGATGGAAGGTGCAGGTGGTATATTCTGTGAAAATGAGGCAATGCAATGGTTGGTGACCTTAACAGGATTACCAGTAGGAGCATTTGGCGTGTTTACAAGTGGAGGCACAGCTGCAAATCTGTCTGCCATGGTAACTGCTAGGGAGTATTGGAGAACGAATATTAAAAATCTGAATAAAAAGGCCTTGGTAATCACTTCTGCCGGGGCACATTCTTCAATAAAGGCCATGGCAAAGGTTATTGACGCTGATGTGCTTTTGGTTGAGACTGAAGATTTGATGACGGCAAGAGATCTTCAAAATAAAATAGATCGTTTAGATGCGGATCAACGCAAACGGCTCTTTGCGGTAGTTGCTACAGGTGGTACTACTAATGCTGGCATCATAGATGATTTGGAAGGTATTGCACAAGTTTGTGAAAAAGAAGAGCTTTGGTTTCATGTAGATGCAGCCTATGGTGGTGGGGCTTTGGCGGCAGATTCAGTACGACATTTGTTCAATGGCATTGAAAAAGCCGATAGCATAACCATTGATCCCCATAAATGGTTGTTTTCTCCATATGACTGTGGCGCTGTCATATACAAAAACCCAGAATTGGCCAAGGCTGCGCATTCTCAGGAAGGTTCTTATTTGGAGATTTTCAAGGATGAGGGGGCAAGCGGATTCAATCCCGCTGATTATCAAATTCAATTGACACGAAGAATAAGGGGACTGCCTTTGTGGTTTTCACTAGCCATGCATGGCACAGATAAGTACAAGTGGGCTGTTGAGATGGGGATAAAACTGGCAAATTTGGCTGGAGAACTCATAGCGGACCGCGAGCACTTGGAATTGGTTCGGAAACCTAGCCTATCTTGTGTGTTGTTTAGGCGTAAGGGGTGGTCACCGGACGATTATAGAAATTGGACCTATAAAAATCACAGGGATGGTTTAGCCCTGGTAACTCCGACCAAATGGATTATAAATGATGTGGCAGAAACGGTTGCCCGTTTTTGCTTTATTAACCCGGATACTACCATTGAGGATATTGTGGCTATTTTGGAGACAATGGAGGAATAGATTGCTTAAGGAACAAGATACTCATTTACCCAGTCATCCCCTTTTTTATAATACTTGATTTTGGTGTGCCCTTTTTTATTAAGTTTTAGGTATTCAATTCTAAAAGGGTCGATTTCCACAATAGAAAAATAATCCCCTTCTTTAAGATATTCTATCGTTTCTGGATCTGTAATCGCACTTCCGGGAGCTTCTTTGGTTATATAATCCTTCCTGGCCTCAACTCCAATTTGCTCCCAGGATTTTTGAACTTGATATTGATCATTATTAATTCGTGCGATTCCCTCTATTCGAAGTTGAACTAGTTTCTTATGATGATAAAAGAGCAAGCTTACCCTATTGTTCTCCTTAATGTGCAATATTTTTTTTGACCGTTTATCAGTAAAAAAGGTCATTTTAAGATCATCTGAAACATTTCGTAAAGCCACTAGTCTTAATCTGGCAAATTTGTCTACGCCCAATGTCGCCAGCGTAAAGTATTTAAAATAGTGTCCTTTCTTATCGGCCGCTTTTTTAAGTTCCTGCTTTATTTTCTCAAAGGTTTTATTGGGCATTTTTTTTGTTTAAGGAAGTATAAATATACGCAATAGTTATTTCTTTAACTCAATGCCGGTGGCATTTATCGGAGTATTCATAGTCGTTGTGGAAGAGTCCAATGGCAACAAAGTCAATTATGCTAATAAAAAAAAATTAAAAAAAAGTAGGGTATTTTATAGTTAGGTTGTTATATATACAAATTGCTATGAATTAGAAATTAAGTTTAGTTATTAATTAGTTCATGTGTTTAGGTTGGTTTTTTGATTTTGATTTAAAAAGCCTCGATGTAGGGTCGAGGCTTTTTCATTTTTGTGCAAATTGAACAAATTTAATTGCTGATCATAACCATTTTAAAAAGAAGTCCATAATGGCTTCCTTGAATTCATAATGCAATTTTATATAATGTTTAAGATCATCGTACAATGAACGTTTTTCATAATGTAGTTGACCATCAATATTTTTATAATGATCTGCGCTATGTAAATTCCCTAATTTTGAACGACAGCGATGTAATATTTTAACAGTCGCGGCCCGTTCGATCATTATTTTATTCTGAAAGCTTGCAAGTTCTAATGAGGACTTTCCAATATCTTCCCTGCTTGCAATTTCTTCCAGTTTTTGTTGAAACATATCCAATTCGGACATGTGAAACTTTAGTTCCCTTTTCCAAATCTCTAAATTAAAGGTAAGGTCACTTGAATATAGCGCTTCTGTCTGCATATTTTTTGGTTTTACATTTATATGATTAGTTAATGAATTTTGTATAGGCACATTCTCCGCAATTGAATTCGTCATTTGACAGCAATTAAAAATTGCCTTTGAGAATTTTTAGTAGTTAACTATTAGTTCCACTAAAGGTAACTTATGCCTTATAAAGATAAGGATTTTCTTGTCAAAATCCTTGCCTTATATATAGCTTTTCCAGATTTCCCCCTTGGACGAATCCAATTTCGATATAAAATTCAACCTCTCGGAGTTACTGGTAATGTTATATCCTTGTTTATAAGTTTTGGAATTCTTGAATAAATATACCTGAAAGACCCTTTCACAAATTTTGCATTTTACTATTTTTGCCCATGCAAAACAACGTCCTAATACTAGATTTCGGTTCACAATACACACAGCTCATTGCCAGAAGGGTTAGAGAACTGAATATTTACTGCGAAATTAAACCCTACAATAAAGTACCCGAAGATATGTCGGCCTATAAAGCCGTGATACTTTCAGGATCTCCGTTTTCCGTTCGGGCTGACGATGCACCACATCCTGATCTATCACAAATCAAAGGAAAAATGCCATTACTTGGAGTATGTTATGGGGCACAATATTTGGCCCATTTTAATGGAGGTAATGTCGCACCATCAAATACTAGGGAATATGGCAGGGCAAGGTTGACGTGTATAAAGAATGATGAGCCTTTCTTTTATGAAATTACCGATGGATCACAAGTTTGGATGAGCCATAGCGATACCATTCAAGAACTTCCCAAGAACTCAATTGTTATGGCTAGCACTGGAGATGTAAAGAATGCCGCATATAGAATAGAAGGGGAAGATACCTATGCGATTCAATTCCATCCTGAAGTGTATCATACAACGCAAGGAAAGTTGATTTTGGAAAACTTTTTAATACATATTGCAGGACTTGAACAGTCCTGGACACCAGATGCCTTCGTAGATACTACAGTTGCAGAACTAAAAGCGAAGATTGGAAGTGACAAGGTCATTTTGGGATTGTCAGGTGGAGTAGATTCCACCGTTGCTGCTGTTTTATTGCATAAGGCAATAGGTCAACACTTGCATTGTATATTCGTGAATAACGGATTACTCAGAAAAAATGAATTCCAGAATGTTTTGGATCAGTACGAGCATATGGGACTAAATGTTAAGGGGGTTGATGCTTCGGCACGCTTTTTGGATGCATTGGCAGGAGAAAGTGATCCTGAGAAAAAACGCAAGATCATTGGTAAGGTCTTTGTTGATATTTTTGATGATGAGTCGCATATGGTAGAGGATGCAAAATGGTTGGCGCAAGGAACCATCTATCCAGATGTTATAGAGTCGGTTTCAGTAACAGGAGGTCCCTCGGCAACTATTAAAAGTCATCACAATGTTGGTGGGTTGCCAGATTTCATGAAATTGAAAGTAGTAGAGCCTTTGAAAATGTTGTTTAAGGATGAGGTTCGAAGAGTTGGTGCCAGTATGAAGATTGATGATGAACGATTAGGCAGGCATCCGTTTCCGGGACCAGGATTGGCCATTCGTATTTTGGGGGATATAACCCGAGAAAAAGTGGCGATCTTACAAGAAGTTGATGCCATTTTCATCAACGGATTAAGGGAATGGGGACTTTATGATAAAGTTTGGCAGGCCGGAGCCATTCTTTTACCCGTAAATAGTGTAGGGGTTATGGGCGATGAAAGAACATATGAAAAATGTGTAGCTTTACGTGCGGTCGAAAGTACCGATGGTATGACAGCTGATTGGGTAGATCTACCCTACGAATTTTTGCAGAAAACCTCTAACGAGATAATAAACAAAGTACCGGGAGTAAATAGAGTTGTTTACGATATAAGTTCCAAACCCCCGGCTACTATAGAATGGGAATAATTATGAACCACTTTTTAAAGAATATTGTTGTACTACTATTATTTACAATCATAGGTTGTAAGGCAACAGCACAAAAGTTCACTACACATGCAGTGAAAAAAGGGGAGACCTTGGAAAGTATTGCCAAACAATACAAAGTAACACCGTATAACATTCTTAATTATAATAAAGAAATTAAGCAGGGTGATGACATAAAACCCAATACCATTTTAGTAATACCTGTTGGTGCCAAGGTTTCAGAGATAAAGATAGATTCTGTTGAGGACAAACCAGCGCCTGTGATCAATGATAAGAATCCAGTACCGGAAGAACCAATAGGTTTCACAAACCACAGGGTTAGAAAACGCGAAACATTGTATGGTATTTCGCAGCGATATCATATTACTGAGAATGATATAAAAAGATATAATTTAGAACTGTATTCCTCACTCCTTAAAAAAGGGATGAAACTTAAAATACCAAAATACAGAAGGGTGAAGCCTGATGAGAATGCTATTAATGAAGAGGATTTTGAGACCTATATCGTTGCTCCCAAAGAAACCCGATGGAGTATTGCCCATAAATACGGCATCACCATAGACAGTATGTTGGTATTGAATCCTGATCTTTCTAAAACTACCAATTACTTGGCTATTGGGCAAGAACTAATAATGCCAAAGCCATTAGGTAGTACCATTGAAGATCAGGAAACACAGTTGTATGTTTCTTATACGGTTCCTAAAGGAATGGGCATCTTTCGTCTGACACAGGATTATGATGTGACAGCCAAGGAAATTATGGATTTGAATCCTGAAATAGCGGAACAAGGTGGTTTAAAAGAGGGAATGGTTATTCGAATCCCTGAAAGAAAAACCGATCCAGGGGAAGTGAATACAGATAATTTCATTTTTTATGAAGTCAAGCCCAAACAAACTAAGTTTTCCTTGACCCGTAAATTAGGGATTTCCTATAAAGATCTTTTAGAGTTGAACCCAGATTTAAGGGAAGGCTTAAAAGCCGGCATGGTATTAAAACTTCCAATAGACCAAACCGGTGATTTTGAAGTACGGAATTCCTTGGTTCTGGACAAATTCAATCTTTTGGATAGTATAAATCCAATCAATAGACCAAAACTGGTCTTTATGTTTCCTTTCCGTTTAAATCGTTTGAATTTAAACGATAAGGAATTAGTTAAGGAAACAATAGATAATAGAAATTATCTAAAGTATAGTCTTGGATTATATTCCGGGGCCTTGGTGGCGGTAGATTCCATCGCTAAATTGGGTATTTCGGTCGATGTAAAGACCTATGACAATCAACAGGATCAATTAAAAACCAAAGAGATACTCATGCGCGAAGATTTGACTGGAGTCAGTGCAATTGTAGGTCCATTGGATTTACCATCTTTAAAAGAAGTTGCCGTACAGGCATCGCAATACCAGGTGCCTGTTATTGCGCCAATTCCTGCGAATAGCGACTTAAGCTTGGGCAATGTTTATTTTTCGTACACTGCTGATGAGGTGTTGCGTGAAAGAATGCTAAAATATGTGGAAGAAAAAGTTACTGAGGAAAATCTTATAATTATTGCGGATGAAAAAAGCAAGGCTGCCAAAGAGATGATTTTATCAAGGTTTCCAGAAGCTAAAATCCTAGAAGTAAAAGAGGAGGAAAAGAACATTGGAATAAACAGAGAGAAATTGGCCACCTTATTATCGGAAGAATTTGAAAATTGGGTTTTTGTTGAAGCAAAAAACTTTAAGTTGATATCAAGTGTGGTTTCTATCCTAAACGCTTTTGAAGATGCATTATTAGATCCTGAGACGAGTACGGAAAAGGTTCAGGTAAGAATGTTTACGACAAATAAGAACAAGGCTTTTGATAATGATATCATTTCAAGTACACATTTATCAAACCTTCGTTTTACATATCCATCCGTATATCGTGAAGTTGGTAATAATGCGTTTGTTGAAGCCTATAGTAAACGATTCGGTGACGTTCCTGATCGCTATGCTGTTCGGGGTTTTGATGTAACGTATGATCTATTATTGAAATTGGCCTATAAGAACAATTTGATTGACGTTTCCAAAATTATTGGTGAAACAGAATACACCGGAAATAAATTCTCATATGAGAAAGATTTAACCTCTGGGTTTTTTAATCAGTCTTCTTATATAATGGCTATTGAGGATCTTAGAGTTGTTGAAATAAAGGATTGATTATGACTTCGAAAGTAATTTATACCGGTAATCTGCGCACCAAATCCAAGCATTTGCGTTCGGGGGATTCATTCATTACCGATGCGCCTATTGATAACAACGGATTAGGGCAGGCTTTCTCTCCTACCGATACCGTTGCAACAGGGTTGGCCAGTTGTATGATTACCATGATGGGGATAAAGGCGAAAAGTCTAGAGGTTGATTTAATCAATTCAACAGCTGAAGTCACCAAACATATGGAGGCCAACCCTAGAAGAATATCCAAAATCGAGGTAAGACTTAGTTTGCCTTCGAATGTTTCCGAAAAGAACCGAAAAATATTGGAGCATACAGCTAATACCTGTCCGGTTCTTTATAGTTTACATCCTGACATAGATAAAGTAATCTCTTACCATTGGGATCTTTAAAATATATTATAATATTACTGTTCTTTTCGATCTTGGGTTTAGACAATTCCCAAGATTACGAAACTATTGCATGGAGCCCTGAAATTAAACTTACTTGGAAAGATTTTAAAGGTGAGGCCCCTTCAAATGATAGGGCGGCAGCGACTACTGCTAGTGGTATTTCATATCAATTCTCTACAAATAGCATAGATGGTGAAATTGAACTCGATTATAAAGTGAGTACCTTTTTTTATCCAAATAAATCATGGTATCAGCCCAACCTATGCGATTCGGTGATATTGAGCCACGAACAACTCCACTTCGATATTTCTGAACTCTTTGCACGAAAAATGAGAAGCCGTTTGGCATCGAATACATTTACCCAAAATGTGAAGTCAGAGGTGAAAATAATCTATAAGGAAATATTAGAAGAGCTTGAGGAATTTCAAAACCTGTATGATGACCAGACCAACTTTTCCAGGGATTTGGAACAACAGTTGATTTGGAACAATAAAATCGAGGAGGCTTTGAAAAATTAAAATCCTACCTTTTTGTAAAGGGGTATGATGGGCCTAAACGTCACAAATTGTCACCCCTTGTTGTAATGCGGCTATTTTATCTTCCCAAGTAGGAACAAATTCCTGGGCTACATGTCCTTTGAATCCAGTTTCCAAAATGGCTTTCATGATAGCAGGATAGTATAATTCTTGGGTTTCATCTATCTCATTTCGTCCTGGATTACCGCCGGTATGATAATGTCCAAAATATTGGTGATGCTCTTGAATAGTACGTATTACATCACCTTCCATAATTTGCATGTGGTAAATATCATATAACAGTTTAAAATTATCCGATCCCAATTGTTTGCAAAGTTCAACTCCCCATGTTGAGTGATCACACATATAATCCGGGTGATCAACTTTACTGTTCAATAATTCCATTTGAATCATTACTCCATGTTTTTCTGCCAAAGGCATAATCTGTTTCAAGCCATCAACACAATTTTTCAACCCTACGGCATCATCCATTCCTCTTCGGTTACCACTAAAACCAATAAGATTGGTATACCCTGCTTCAGCGACAATAGGAATCATTTCTTTATAATTCCTAATCAAGGTATCTTGGTATTTGGGTTCACACCAACCTTCAGTCAGACTGATCTCAGCACCATTGCACATCGAATTATGGATATTATATTTTTTGAGCAAAGGGTAATCCTTCGGACCTATTAAATCTATGGCTGTAACGCCCAGTTCGTTTAAGGATTTAAGAAAATCTTCCAAAGGAATACTTCCATAACACCATTGACATACGCTATGGTTTATATTATTATTAAGTTTCATAGTATTTATGTTTGAAGAATCTGCAGCCAGAGCTGTTTTATTTGCGAGAATAGCTACCGATGCAGCCGCTGTGGTCCCAATAAAAGTTCTTCTTTTCATGTTATTTAGGATTAGCTGATTAGTTACTATTAAAGATAATTAAATTAGATTTATAAAATGGAAATAGCCCCCGATTATAACGAACTAATTGAACTAGCACATTACAAAATGCCGATTGGGAAATTCAAGGATAGGTATCTGGTAGATTTGCCGGAACCTTATTTGGTATGGTTCCGACAAAAGGGATTCCCAGAAGGTAAGCTTGGTCATTTATTACGGTCAATGTTAGAGATCAAAATCAATGGACTTGAACCACTTATTCGGAAAATTCAAAAAGAATTTCCAAAGTAATTCCTGCAATTTGTTAATGCAATTTGTATTTTTGCTTGCGTTACGAATTCAATCGAACGCTTCATGTCACAGACCAAATATATTTTTGTAACCGGTGGTGTTACTTCTTCTCTTGGAAAAGGGATTATCGCCGCATCTTTAGCAAAATTACTTCAAGCAAGAGGTTACAGAACGACCATACAGAAATTAGACCCCTATATCAATGTTGATCCAGGAACGTTGAATCCGTATGAACATGGGGAATGTTATGTGACCAATGATGGCGCTGAGACCGATTTGGACTTGGGTCATTACGAACGATTCTTGAATGTAAATACTTCTCAGGCCAATAATGTGACCACTGGTAGAATTTACCAGAGCGTGATTGAGAAAGAACGTCGAGGGGAGTTTTTGGGCAAGACGGTACAAGTTGTACCACATATCACCAATGAGATTAAGGAACGTGTACAAATTCTTGGTAATAGTGGGGAATATGACATTGTCATTACGGAGATTGGCGGTACTGTTGGTGATATTGAGTCCTTACCGTACATTGAAGCTGTTCGACAATTGCTATGGGAACTGGGTGATAACAATGGTATTGTAATTCACCTGACCCTTGTACCATATCTTTCAGCAGCTGGTGAACTCAAAACAAAGCCTACGCAGCACTCCGTAAAAACCTTAATGGAAAGTGGTATTAAAGCTGATATCCTAGTCTGTAGGACTGAACATGAATTATCTAATGAAATAAAGAACAAACTTGCCCTTTTCTGTAATGTAAGACGTGAGGCAGTTATACAATCCATAGATGCTTCAACGATATATGATGTACCCATTCTTATGCAAGAAGAGGGTTTGGATACAGTGGCCCTTCAGAAATTGAATTTGCCTGACATTACACCACCAGATTTAAAACAGTGGGATGAATTCTTACATCGTCATAAAAACCCAAAACATGAAGTAACCATTGGTTTGGTTGGTAAGTATGTTGAGTTGCAGGATTCCTATAAATCTATTCTGGAGTCATTCATACATGCTGGTGCTACAAATGAAGTACGAGTTAATGTAAGATTTATCCATTCTGAGCATATTTCAAAGAAGAATATAGAAAAGAATTTACATGGACTTGATGGTGTTCTGGTCGCACCAGGATTTGGTGAAAGAGGTATTGAAGGCAAAATTGAAGCCGTACGCCATGCAAGAGAAAATGGAATTCCATTTCTTGGAATCTGTTTGGGCATGCAAATGGCGGTAATTGAATATGCACGTAATATATTAGGAATGACCAAAGCCAATTCCACAGAAATGGATGGTAGCACACCAGATCCAGTAATAAGTTTAATGGAAGAGCAAAAGTCCATTACCAATAAAGGTGGTACTATGCGTTTGGGTGCATGGGACTGCCATTTGAATGATGGTACCTTGGTAAAGGAAATTTATAAGGGTACTAAGGATATTTCTGAGAGACACAGACATCGCTATGAATTCAATAATGACTATAAGGAACAATTGGAAAATGCCGGACTAAAGGCCTCAGGAATCAATATGGAAACCGGACTTGTAGAAATCGTTGAATTACCAGATCACCCATGGTTTATTGGCGTTCAATATCACCCAGAATACAAAAGTACAGTAGCAAATCCGCATCCATTGTTTGTTGGCCTGGTAAAAGCAGCATTGAGACATAAAAAAGAACAAACTAATGCCAGAATGGCATAATCTACACATTTGGACATATATTTGCTGACTGTTTAAGACCTTCCCGATAGGCGAGTGGGTAAAAATTCATTTTTAAATGGAAGAAAAGAAATTAGATATTAATTCTATCATAGGCTTCGTGCTCATATTTGGCATACTCATTTTTATGTTTTACCAAAATAAGCCTACAGCTGAAGAAATAGAGGCCCAAAAAGAAAAACAAGAACAAGTAGAGGCCCAAGCAAAAGAGAATGAGATTCAAGTAATAAAAGAAGAAGAAGAAGAAGAACCAGTCTCAATCAATTTACAGGATTCCACGGCCGTTGCGAATTACAAAAGCAATATCGGGGCATTTGGTTATACGGCACCTTCAGATGCAGTAACAACTTTGGAGAATGAATTAGTGTCCCTGAAAATAAGCAATAAGGGCGCACAGATCGTTGAGGCCAAAATGAAGAATTTTGTTACCCATGATTCTGTTCCCGTTTATTTGGTGAAAGATGGCAATGCATCTTTTGGATTGAACTTTTCTACATCTGACAATAGGGTACTAAATACCAAAGATCTGTTCTTTGAGCCGTCATTGAGTAACAACGGAAATAATCAAGTGCTTTCCATGAAAGCGAAAGTGGCCTCGAACAAATATTTGGAGTATCGATATGAAATGAAACCGAATGATTATTTGGTCGATTTCACAATTCGTTCGCAGGATTTAAATGGGGTCATCAATAGTAGTAGTCCTATTCATTTAGAATGGAAATTAAAGGGGATTCGCCAATCGAAAAGCATTCAATATGAAAACAGGTATACCCGACTTACCTATAACCACGAAGATGGAAAAATAAGTAAACTGTCTGAAGGCAGTGATGATGAAGAGACAGAGGAGGATGTTAAATGGTTGTCTTATAGGCAACACTTTTTCAGTTCTATTTTAGCGACAAAGGAAAATTTCAAAAAAGCGGAATTGTCCTCGGTAAACCATGTAGAAGAAGAAAGCAGAACGGCCGGATTTACAAAATCCTATGCTTCAATTGTAGATTTGGAAATGAATGGCGGGGAACTTTCCCAGAATATGCATTGGTATTATGGTCCGACCGATGTTGCGGTTTTGGATGATTATAAGGAATTAGGTCTTGCGGATTCAATCCCATTCGGTTGGGGGATTTTTGGCTGGATCAATAGGTATGTGTTTACACCTTTTTATTCATTTTTAAGTACCTACTTCCCTTATGGAATTGCCATTGTAATCATGACCATTTTAGTTCGTTTGGCAATGTCACCAGTTACCTATAAGTCGTATTTATCCCAGGCAAAGATGAAAGTACTAAAACCTGAGATTACGGAATTAGGCGAAAAATACAAGGACAATGCCATGAAAAAGCAGCAGGCAACCATGAAGCTTTATAATAAAGCCGGAGTTAGTCCTATGAGTGGCTGTGTACCCGCATTTTTACAAATGCCTATTTTCTATGCCCTCTTCATGTTTTTCCCAACTTCCTTTGCCCTAAGGCAAAAATCATTTTTATGGGCAGAAGATCTTTCATCCTTCGATACCATTTATCAGTTTCCGGAAGGATTCTCGATTCCCTTCTATGGCGACCACATAAGCTTATTCCCCATATTGGCATCGGTAGCCATCTTCTTCTATATGATGATGACCACGGGGCAGAATATGCCACAACAGCCAGGAATGCCGAATATGAAATTCATTATGTACTTAATGCCATTTATGATGTTGTTCTTCTTTAACAACTACGCAAGTGGCTTAAGTTTGTATTACTTTGTTTCTAACTTGATTACGATAGGTATTATGCTGGTGATTAAGAAGTTTATTTTGGATGATGATAAGATTCACGCCCAAATACAGGAGAACAAACAGAAACCTAAAAAAGAAAATAAGTTTCAAAAGAAAATGCGTGAGATGATGGAGCAGGCCGAGGCTCAGAAGAAAACAGGAAAAAGATAAATTTGATATTCAAAAGTATACGGTAGTTACCTTTTGAGTTTTAATCCTAAAGCATTAAACCAAAAAGCCCTGACATTACATCGGGGCTTTTAGCATTAATTAGGTTTAGTTTGGTAAGATTTGGGAAGTCAAAGATGTAACTAATAAAGTGTTTTTTAAATTAAAAGTTGTCAAGTGTTCATTTTTGTATGCTAAATTATGTTGTAGTGTTGTTTGATGATTTTGTAATGATCGAATATTGATTTTTAGACATAAAAAAACTTCCAAGCATCAAACCCAATAGGTTTAAATTTAATACAAGGAAGTTTTAAACAACCAATAAATCACTAACTAACAATCATCTAATTTTCAATTTTATCGGAATCGTTAATTCGTAGTATCAGGAATCATTACTTGATTCACTACATGGATTACACCATTGTTGGCTTGAACGTCTACAACAACACCAATACCAGTATTGCCAGTGCCATTGAAAATAATTGTCGTTTAATAAGAATTTAACGAAATATTTTTCTGGAAGTTTGCTTCGAACTCGATTATAGGGTGACAAAACCTAATTTTGTACTTTTGTACACTGTTTGAAAAACAATGAAAAAAGTAGTTATAGGGTTATCAGGTGGCGTTGATTCAAGCGTGGCAGCATATCTTTTAAAAGAACAAGGGTATGATGTTATTGGCCTCTTTATGAAGAATTGGCATGATGATTCAGTAACCATATCCGAAGAATGTCCTTGGTTAGAGGATAGCAACGATGCATTGATTGTGGCTGAAAAATTGGGCATTCCTTTTCAGACAATCGATTTAAGTTCAGTATATAAAGAACGCATCGTAGACTATATGTTCAATGAATATGAAAAAGGCAGAACACCAAATCCTGATGTGCTTTGCAATCGTGAAATAAAGTTCGATGTTTTCCTAAATATTGCTTTACAATTGGGTGCTGATTATGTGGCTACAGGACATTATTGCAGGAAGGAAACCCTTGTAAATGAGGATGGAAAGGAAACCTTTCGACTATTATCGGGTATTGATAAAAATAAGGATCAATCTTATTTCCTATGCCAGCTCTCACAAGAGCAATTGTCAAGAACACTTTTTCCTATAGGTGAATTGACCAAACCTGAAGTTCGCAAAATAGCATCTGAAAATGATTTGATTACCGCCGATAAAAAAGACTCGCAAGGACTTTGCTTTATTGGTAAAGTACGTTTACCTGAATTCCTGCAACAGAGACTAAAACCCAAAAAAGGGGTTATTGTTGAGGTAGCACCCAATATAGAACAGTATCAAAGACAACTGCCAAGTTTTGAAAATAAAGAAGAGGAGTTAGCCTATTTTTCTGAAAAGCCCCAGTATGAAATAGCTGATGGAAAAATAGTGGGAGAACATCAAGGAGCCCATTATTTTACAAAAGGGCAACGCAAAGGGTTGGATGTAGGTGGTACCAAAGAACCTTTATTTGTTATTGATACAGATGTAAATGAAAATGTCATTTACACTGGGCAAGGGAAATCGCACCCAGGGTTGTATCGAAGAACTTTATTTGTGACCAATGAGGAATTACATTGGATACGTACTGATCTGGAGCTCGAAGTAGATGAAACTTTGGAGGTGATGGCAAGAATTCGTTATCGACAACCTCTTCAAAAGGCAACCCTATATAAGATAGATTGTGGTCTTTATGTCGATTTTGAAGAAAAACAATCAGCTATAACAGAAGGCCAATTCGTGGCTTGGTATATCGACGATGAATTGGTAGGTTCCGGGGTTATTTCGTAGGCCCCCTAGCCCCCGGAGGGGGAACTCTTGCTGTAATGCACAAAGTATGGTTTGGAGATTATCCTCTTGAGGGGACTTTAGGGGTGTTATTGCGGATGTTTGTTCAGTGTTAATTTATCTCTTCTTACAATGATTATTAAAATGCCAAACAGAATAACAGAACTTTTCAAAATACAATATCCTATAATCCAAGCCGGAATGATATGGGCCAGCGGTTGGCGATTGGCTTCGGCCGTTTCTAATGCAGGTGGATTGGGTCTTATCGGCGCTGGAAGTATGTATCCGGAAGTACTTCGAGAGCACATTCAAAAATGCCAACAGGCAACGGACAAACCATTTGGAGTCAATGTACCTATGATATATCCGGATATTGATAAAATAATGGATATCATTATTGAGCTAGGGGTTAAAATTGTTTTCACTTCCGCGGGAAATCCAAAAACTTGGACAAGACATTTAAAACAAAATGGTATTACCGTTGTACATGTAGTAAGTAGTGTAAAGTTTGCTCTCAAGGCAGAGGAAGCTGGTGTAGATGCAATCGTCGCTGAAGGTTTCGAAGCTGGGGGCCATAATGGTAGGGATGAGACAACAACCTTGACATTGATTCCTTCGGTTAAAGAAAAGATAAATATTCCTTTGATTGCGGCAGGTGGTATTGCTACTGGTAGGTCTATGTTGGCCGTGATGGTCTTAGGTGCTGATGGGGTGCAGGTAGGAAGTCGTTTTGTTGCAAGTGATGAGGCTTCTTCACATCACCTTTTCAAAAAGAAAGTTGTTGAAGCAGGTGAAGGGGATACCCAATTGACGCTTAAGGAATTGGCTCCCGTTCGTTTGATAAAGAACAAATTCTACAACGATGTGCAACAAGCTTATGAGAATGGGGCATCGGTTGAACAACTGAAAGAATTATTGGGCCGTGCGCGAGCTAAACGCGGCATGTTCGAAGGCGATATGGAAGAGGGCGAATTGGAAATTGGCCAAGTTTCTGCATTAATCAATGAAATTAAACCGGCTTCACAGATTGTGTCAGAAATAATGCAGGAATTTGAAGAAGCCAAAGCCAGCATTTCAGAAATATAACAGGGTAGCACAACTATGTCCTAAACATCATACATCTCATGTGATACAAGCAGTTTATCCGCATTTTCCAATCGAGGTAACTTTCTATGGCTTTTTCTTTGAAAACGTTGCATTCTTCGTAGTATTTTATCCAACATTTTCACTGCCCTTTGTATATAATACCCTTTATTCAACATTACACATTCAGCCTGTTGCGCTAAAGCTGCATCGGTAATTTCAGCACGTGAGGGTGTTCCCTTTTTAGCCAGGTTCTCCAGGACTTGGGTTGCCCAAATATTGGGTATATGGGCGGCGGCGCAAATTCGCATAATTTCTTGTTGAATTGTTGCGAAGTTCTTCCATCCAGTCTCAATGGCCAGATCCCCACGAGCCGTCATAACCCCAATGGGGTACTTGCGCATGGCAGTCAACAAAATTGAGGGTAAATTTGAAAATCCTTTTTGGGTTTCAATTTTGAGGATAACCCCTATATTGGCCTCCAATTTGTCCAACTCCCCATAGAGATCCAATATGTCTTCTTTTGAGTTTACAAAAGAAAAGTTCACCGCATCTGCATGTTGGGCAACGAACTTAATATCTTCCCGGTCCTTGTCTGTTAATCCGCTTACCTGCAATGTACTCTTTGGTAGATTTATTCCCTTATCAGCTTTTAATTTACTGCCTTTATCTTTTGCATGCGTAATATCAATGATCATTTCCGAAGGTGAAATTTCTTGGATAATACCTTCAATTTTACCATCATCAAAATAAATGGGTTCCCCCTTCATAACGTCCTCAAAAACTTGGGGTAGCGTACATGAAACATGGGCCATCTTTCTCAATGTACCATCGTCATTGTAGACAGCGGATTCTCCCGGAATCGACTCTTTATGGAGCCTTAATTGGTCGCCAGAATGTAATATAATAAACTGCTCTTTGGGTAAAAGTTCACCTACTCGATATGACTTTTGATCCTTCTTGGATTTTTCTTTATGTAATACCATTTCGGTTCCTGTCTCGAGATAAACCGAATTTGAACATTTACCAATTTTCGCTTTACCATCTTTACCCTTAATCTTGATTTTACAATTTTTTCCTCTGGAATCAGTGAATCTCAGTGTATCTCCTTTCTTGATTTTCGAAAATAACTTTGGGTCTACGGGAATATGGGTTTGATAATCTGAAAGGGGAGGTGGAGGAACATCTGGTGCTGCTATCCAAATTTTGGACGGGCTTACTACCCTGCCTAAATCATCCCTTGTAGGTTTAATATGAACCACCTTCGGCCCCTCGATCATTCGGCCCGTTCTTAATTTGGGTCCAGATAGATCCATAGCGATCTTGCATTTTTTTCGTTGTTTATTACTTGCCGTTCTTACATTATGGATCATTTTCAACCAATCCTCAGGCGTATCATGCGCACAATTGATTCTTGCAGAGTTCATTCCATTAGCCAATAATTTGCGAATAAAACCCAGATCTTTTGCAGCGGTATTGGGGAGGGTAACCATAATTCGAGTGAACCGCTTCTTTGATTTATACCCAAAAAGTAATTTGGTGTTCTTTTTTAGTAGTTTTTTACCCTTTTCAATGCTGAGTACACCATATACCGGAATATTCCCTTTTTCGTTTAACAAGCAATTGATCAATTGTTTTAGATTGAGAATGCCTTTCATTACGTGTCCTTCGGCATCCGATAAGCTTGGAAACCCCAATTGTATTAGCTCTTCCTCAAAATCATCGATGTCAAAACTTCGTACTGCTAAATAATGAATGAGGTTTTTGGCACTTTTTCTATAAATTGGATGTACTAATTCCAATTCCTCAGCGTACTGTGATTCCATTTTATTGACCTTCTCCAATATGTCGTCCAACTGCTGGTTAAGGGCCCTGATTCTTTGATCTCTATTTTTCATAAATGGAGTTTATAATGATTGCTGTTGAAAGGGATTTACAACTTGTTTTAACCTTATAAAGTTAAGGCATAAATGACACATTCTAGGGCCTTTATTGGATGAATTATTTAAATTTTTTGGGTAATTTATTCTTTCTTTAAACTAGATAGGTATTCTATTAGGTCACGGAGTTCTCTTTTGGTAATAAGTCGGCCCATAGCGGGCATGGCCGACAATCCATTTTCTCGTTTTTCAATACGGGATATAGCTATTTCCAGGGGTTCTGCATCTGACGTTCTTAGTATCATTTTATCCTTGGTTTCTTCTTCCAGAATTCCGCGAACAACTTGGCCATCTTTTAATGTAATGGTTACATTGCCATATCCTGGAGTTAGCCGAGCACCAGGCTCAATAAGTGATTCCAAAATCTGTTCTCGAGTTAAGATATTGGCTATGTTATCCAAAGCCGGACCTACCTTACCACCAGCGCCATCAAGAGCATGGCAACGAATGCACTGCGCGGTAGGATTACTATTGAAAACTGTCCTCCCGGGCCACCATTCGCCACCGTACAATGTTTCTTTATAGGAATCAACAGTATGGCCACTGCTTTTCAAATTGTCTAAATTGGCAATTAGTGATTCTGATTTTGTTGCTTCAACTGCCTCAATCAAATCAAGGATTACACCTTGGTTCAATTGTTTATTGTTGCCTTTTAGTATTAACTTTTGTAGTGTGCCTTCACTTTTTGCCAATGGGAGTTCCCCTAAAACACTTAGCATTCTTTGCTGTTCCCGGATTGAGCCTGATCTGAAGATTGGATCAACAATAGTCGGTAATGTTTCCTTTGAAATTTCCATTTTGCCAATAAGGCCAACCGCTACGGCCCTCACATTTTGTTCCTTATCACGCATTCCCAACTGCATTGCAGCTTCAATTTTAGCGTAATTAAGATTGCCCAATGCCTCCAAAGCAGTAGACCTGACTGCCTCGGATTTATGTGAGTGCATAAGTGTGAATAACGCCTTATTATGGGATTGAATATCCAAAGCGCTGAGCGTTTTGATGATACCAACGAGAATTTCGGAATCATTCTCTTTCAAGAAACCAGGGATTTCCTTTTCAATTTTGGATCTGACAATACTGGGGTCTCTTTTAATTTCACCACGATAACGACCATCAACCCTATCTAAAACCGAGGGTTCTCCCCATGTACCTATGGCTGCCAAGGCTTCACCTCGCAGATTACTGGCAATATCAGAACGTTTGGCAAATGCAATGAGGTTATCCAATTCCTTTTCACTACCAACACGTAACGCGGCATTTATGGCCCTCCGCAACAAAGGTTCAGATGTGAATCTTGCCTCGGTCATGGTGTTTGCCAAGGCTGGCAGAGCTTCCTCAATAGACCAATCATCGTTGATGGCACGGGCTGCTTCGGCAACTATGTATTCATCTTCATCCTGTAAAAAAGAAGCTACTTTCCCGTCTTGCATTCTTCGTAAAACCAAAACTGCCGCTATGCGCAGGCTTCTATTGGGATTTTTCACCAAGGCAATGATAGGTTCGGACTTTCCTATTCGCGATAAGGCAAGAACTGCTGCATGACGTAGATACACATCCTTATCATTATTGAGTATTATTAGATCTAGTAAAGGTTGTATTGCCTCCTCATGTTTGATTCTTCCTAAAGCCTGCGCTGCAAAAAACTGTACCCTTGCATTTTCATTTTGTAAAAGTGGTATTAGGTTTTTACCGGCCTTGGCATATTTTACATCGCCCAATACTTTTACTGCCTGCGCCACTATTTCTAGGTCATTATCTGTTAACAATGCCATTAAGGGTTCTGCTTTGCCCAAATTTCTACTTGCAACTTGACCTATACCCCAAATGGCATGGATCCGGGCAAACTGATTATGTTCTTCTGCAATTACTCTTTTCATGGCCCTATATCCCCAAAATGTACGAGTGGCCAATTCGAACTGCGCTTTTTTACGAATGCGCATGTCCGGGTATTTTAAAAGTATCACCAGATCGGTGGTCGATTCATTTTTATAATCGAGCGTCATAAGACGCTGGGTTTCTTTTCGCTCAAACTCAAGGTCATTCTTCTCTTGGGTCACATCCATCTTCCAAACTCGGCCGTAATTTTTAGTATCCCATCCTGATATCCAATCTGAAAAATAAAGTGCACCATCAGGTCCAAATCGTAGTCCTGTTGGTAGTACCCCACTCATAATATCTTGATCTACACCTAAATCAAAAGTTGCGCCATTGGGTTTAAGGTCAAATGACCAAATATGTGATCGCCCCGGATCACCGACAAACTCCACCAAAAAGAATCTGTTCAACCAATCTTTTCCCAAACCTGTTCCGGGATTGAATGCCATTCCTGTAGGACCATTGTGGAAATTCACAATGGGGGGAATAATGTATGCTGCTTGCCCTTCCCAACGCGGTACAAATAGCTTTTCATCCATCCATACCTTATACCGGTTGTTTTTAGGATCGGTATATTTACCATATTGCCAATTGGCGCGCCAACCAGCGTCCGAGCCTTCAACGATATGGACCAAGCGTTCACTTTCACCACGATGGTCACCATCATTGTCCGATGAAATAATATTCCCGTAGGCATCAAATACAAATTCATGGGTATTTCTAAGACCCCTGGCGAACACTTCAAAGTCACTACCATCCGGATTGCAACGAACTATTACTCCTTGGTTTGGATAATGATGTTTCTCCCCGTTAAGCGTTGTTAAACTAGCGCCAATATCACCAATGCCCCAATAGATTTTTCCGTCTGGGCCTTCAATAACCCCTGACATTCCATGCCCACCAAAACCAATATGCACAGCAAAACCATGGGCCAAGGAAGTTTTTTCATCTAAAACTCCATCGCCATTGGTATCCCATAAACGCCAAAAGTCAGGACCTACGCCAATAAAGACATCATCATCACGGACAAGTAAAGCACCTGCGACATCGGTAATTTCTTCATTGAAATCCTCGAGTATACGCGTAGAGACATCGGCAATTCCGTTTCCTGTTTTATCCTCTAGCATCCATACTTCATCTTTTTCAACAGTGAGATCTCGCCAATCATGAATGCTATCGTTATTCAAATCTTTTAACCATTCATTTTCTGAACTTTTTTCTGTCGCAAATGTAGAGCGTAAAAAAGCCCGACGATCCTCAACGGATTGCAGGGCAATGGAAGCGGTCATCCAATCGCGATGACCCCGAATATCGAATTCCGAATTCTTTTGGCGGTTGGTTCGGGTTACATAAATTCTACCCTTATCATCAATATCCATTGCAACAGGATCTGGGGCCAAAGAATCGGATGCCCATAAACTTAGCTCCAATCCGTCTGCAAGTTTCGCAACGATATTCTCCCTGGCCTCTTTGGCCTTTGTCACACCTGTTAGGGAATCTTCATAGATAACCAAAGGAGTTTCAATGGGCTTATTTGATTTTTTAGTACATGAAGAATTGAGCAAAACTGATGTCAGAACCAGCATTGAAAATTGTAACGAAAATCTTAAATTCATTCAGAACTTTTAAAAGTAAGGTTGTACTTTTTAAAAATAGGGAATTCCCTATTGGATTGAAAAAGATATTGTGTAATTCTATTTAAATATTTGCCTGAGTCATATCTTGGAGTTCATTATGTGCTTTAATACCCACTCTAACAACAATGTCGATTATCTCCTCAATATCCTTTTTTGAGGTTCTGAAGTTCACAATACATCCACGCAAGCAATAACACTCCTGTATTATTGCATTAGATAAAAATACTTCACCTCCTTGCTGTAGTTTATCCAATAGCACCTCATTCAAAGTATTCAAGTATTCTTCCCTTTTTACATTTTCTACTGGAAGATTTTCAGTAGGAACATATCTAAAGGTGGTGATACTTAGATTTTGGGTCATAGCTTCCAATTCTGGATGTTCTGTTGCCAATTCAAACATCAATTCGGACAATTCAATATCCTCAGCTATCATTTTCTTATAGCCGTCACTTCCAATCTGTTGTAAGGCCATCCAAACTTTCAAAGCTCTAAAACCTCGGGAATTTTGGAGTCCATATTCATAAAAATTCAAGGATTGACCTTCCCCGGTTTTACTGAAGTTGTAATACTCGGGGTGCGAACTATAGGTATCTGTCAGATGCTTGGGATTTTTCACCAAGGTACAGCCAGCCTCAAGCGGGGCATATAGCCATTTATGCGGGTCGAGTGCAATTGAATCAGCCGCTTCGATACATTCAAAGAGTTCTTTGAATTCTGGGATAATAGCCGCAGGCGCACCATAGGCCCCATCAATATGAAACCATAGATCATGCTTTTCACAGATTGCGGCAATTTCTTTTAAATCGTCTACAACCCCAGTACTTACATCTCCTGCCGTACCTACTACCATAAAAGGTTGATAGCCATCTTTCAAATCTTGTTGAATCGTTTGGGAGAGAATTTCATTGTCCATTTTATTTTCAGTATCTGTCGGAATCCATCGAATTGATTTTGACCCATGACCAAATAATATAGCCGCTTTCTCAATCCAGGTATGGGTAGTTTTGGAGCAATAAGCCACGAGCTTTGCATTGGAATTTACTAGACCATCCTCTTTTAGTTTTTTGGAAGCTTTGGCGGTTCTTGCTACTAAGAATGCATTGAAATTTGCCATGTTGCCACCGCTGACCAAAATGCCTCCATAGTTTGGTGAGACACCAATGAATTGGGCCAACCATTTGATGGTTTGTTTTTCAATTTCAGTGGCCATGGGGCTCAAGATCTGTGCACCGGTATTTTGATTTACCGCGGCAGCCAGCATATCTGCCAAAACTCCAATTGGAGCGGGAGAGGAGGTTATGTATCCCATAAATTTTGGGTGCCCATTAAAGAGGGAGTGGTTGAGCAATAGGTCTGATGATCTTGAAATGGTTTCTTCGGCCGAAATACCAATTTTTGGTAAACTTGAACTGCCCAATATATTTTGTAATTGCACGGGCGACTCTCCTTGTGTGACGGGATAGTCTTCAATAGTATCGAAGAAACCTGCAATGGTATCAATCATTTGATATCCAATTTTTTTAAAATCAGACACACCAATCTCAATAGGGGTACTTCTGTGTTTGGTCATGTATTCTATTATCTTTTCGACTGATTCAAAATTCTTCAAACAATATAGTGCAGATGAATTTTTGGG
>JAAETN010000034.1 GCA_024228355.1 Maribacter sp.
ATTGTGCCAAAACTTATTGGGCGGGTGGGTGAGTCAAAACAGACCGCTGCAAAAGCACAAATTGAATTAACCTCAACTGCTATTGAAATATACAAACTTGATACTGGAAAATACCCTTCGCAGGGAACAGGCCTGCAATCATTAAATACCAAACCGGGTGATGTACAAAACTGGAAGGGTCCTTATATGAAAAAGAATAAAATTCCTAAAGATCCATGGGGTGTTGAATATATTTACAAATTCCCTGGTACACATGGAGATTATGATCTTCTTTCATATGGAGCGGATGGAAGCGAAGGTGGATCCGGTGATAACAAAGATATCGTCAGTTGGGAATAAACCGATTTCATCTCCCTCCCCTACATTGCGGCAGAATAAGTAATTAAAAGCACTCCTCAATTCCAGATAATAGAAATAGTGGCAACCATGTCAATATTACAAGACAAAAAAAGCGGACTACTGGATATCCTGTTAGAAGTTGACAAAATAACTAAGGATGACGTAGAAAAAATTATCCAGC
>JAAETN010000035.1 GCA_024228355.1 Maribacter sp.
ATGCTCAATTGGTATCAAAATAGAAATCAAAGATTTTCATAAGATCTTGACTCTTATCGATTTTCAATTTATTGTCCTTTATAAACATTTTTAATGATTTAGAATGACCGGGAAAAAATTCGATAAAATACTTGACTTTAGTAGGTATTTTGATTAGTTGATCCGATTCTCCCTTAAAATCTGTGATGTAATGGGTTGCTTTCTGTTTTTTGAACATTGCGGGCTTAGAAGCTTCATATCCTTGTGCTTTTTTCGCTTTGGAAAATTTCATTTTTTCTTTGAGGTAAACTGAATAGTTCTCGTTAAGAGCCAATACTTCGAAAAATGAAGCTTTGGTATTGCCTTTTTCATCATAGTACGATTTTGTTTCATATAATTTGCCCGAACCATCAAGAAGCTTAATACTATAGGGCTGTTTATCCTCTAATATAACAACCTTGTTTTCACTGACCATAATCTCAACCCTATCTTCAAAAGCATCAAAGCGAACCATTTTGGTTTCGTTGATATTATTGATTTTGGCAGGTGTAAAGACCTCATTTAAATAGGGTGTGCTCTCTGGAGCATTGTATTTGGTTTTATGCATATCAGCTGTATAATACACATCTCCAAACCTGTTTCGAAGTTCTTGTCCTTGTATCGTAAGACTTATTACCAAGAACCAAAATAAGTAAACTTGTTTAATCATAATTATAGTTCATCGTATGGATAATGAATATACATTCTTAATACTACTTTTTCACCTATAAAATTCCTACTAATAAGTTATTTTAACAAGTAAGAACAGGATAGTTGTTCGTAGTTATCAACTACTAACAATCACTCAGATAAACCCCAACGGCCAATCCACCTTCCGATGTTTCCTTGTATTTGGAGTTCATGTCCTTAGCGGTTTCCCACATTGTCTGTACCACTTTGTCCAAAGGTACTTTAGCCTCTTTTGGGTCAGAACCTAAAGCCAATTCAGAGGCATTTATAGCTTTAATGGCGCCCATAGAATTGCGTTCTATACAAGGTATTTGTACCAAACCACCAATGGGGTCACAAGTAAGACCCAAATGGTGTTCCATGGCAATTTCGGCAGCCATTAATACTTGCTCGGGAGTTCCTCCCAACAACTCAGTCAATGCCCCTGCAGCCATAGCCGAGGAAACCCCAATTTCGGCTTGGCAACCGCCCATGGCTGCAGAAATGGTAGCCCCCTTTTTAAAAATGCTGCCAATTTCACCAGCGACCAATAGAAATTTCTTAATGTCTTCAAAACCAGCTTCGTGGTTTTCGATAACCAAATAATACATCATTACAGCTGGGATTACTCCAGCACTACCGTTTGTTGGAGCTGTAACCACGCGGCCCAACGAGGCGTTTACTTCATTGACAGCTAGTGCAAAACAACTTACCCATTTCAGGATCTGCCGAAACTTGACTTCGGTCTTTCGAATAGTCTGCAACCATTCTTCTGGATTCGAGTAAGGCAGGTCACCCCTTAGGTTATGATGTATATTATAGGCACGTCGGCGAACATTAAGTCCACCAGGTAAACTACCTTCGGTATGGCAACCCGTATAGATGCATTCAAGCATAGTCCGCCAAATTCTACTGAGTTCTTGATCTATTTCCGCCTCTGTTCGTAGTGAACGTTCATTCTCGATTACAATCTCAGAAATGCATTTGTTTTCTTGTTGGCAATACACCAATAGTTCATCCCCTATTTTTATGGGGTACGGAAAAGTCTTAAAATCCTCGAATTTGTGTTTGGAGTTTTCCATTGTTTCGACTACTACAAATCCGCCTCCAATGGAATAATATGTTTCCATGGACTTTTCACCTGATTTCAGTGTAGCTTCAAATGTCATTCCATTGGCATGGAAAGGCAGAAAATCACGATGGAAAATAATCTGGACTTCCGGATCAAAAATCAATTGCCTTTCATTATTAAAATTGATGGTTTTAGTGTCTGTTATACGCTGGACAATCACATGAATGTCATCAACAGGAACATATTCTGGATCAGTACCTGAAAGCCCAAGCATTACGGCATAATCCGTCGCATGACCCTTTCCTGTCAATGATAATGAACCATACATGTGAACTTGAATATTTTCAACTTCTTGGAATTGCTGTGCTGATTTCAATTCGGAAATCCAACGTTCAGCAGCGCGCCATGGCCCCAAGGTATGGGAGCTCGAAGGACCTATTCCTATTTTCAACATATCAAAAATGCTGACACACTCCATTTGTAGTATTTATTTATTCGGGTTAAAGATAATCTTATTGTTGAATCAAAATTGGAATCTTCGATTGAGAAAACTATACCATCAATTGACCAATGTATAATTCGTTAATGACATCATGTCAGGTTGCCGGCTCTTGGCATATTGTTTGTCATTCACATACCGACACAAAAAATAAGCACTAATATTTTAAAATAGACATAATGAGCAAAATTATAGGTATAGATTTGGGTACGACCAACTCCTGCGTTTCCGTGATGGAAGGTAACGAGCCTGTTGTAATCCCTAATGCCGAAGGTAAGAGAACCACCCCATCGGTTATCGCATTCGTAGAAGGTGGTGAAATAAAAGTAGGTGATTCTGCCAAAAGACAGGCGGTAACCAATCCCGAAAAAACCGTTTATTCCATTAAACGTTTTATGGGCAACAAGTTCTCCGAGTCCAAAAAAGAAGCGGACAGAGTACCCTACAAGGTGGTAAAAGGTGACAACAATACCCCAAGAGTGGATATCGACGGTCGCTTATATACGCCACAAGAACTTTCAGCGATGATTCTTCAGAAAATGAAGAAGACCGCTGAGGATTATTTGGGCCAGGATGTAACCCGTGCCGTGATTACAGTACCGGCTTATTTCAACGATGCCCAAAGACAGGCAACCAAAGAAGCAGGTGAGATTGCCGGGCTTAAAGTAGAGCGAATCATCAACGAACCAACCGCAGCCTCCTTGGCTTATGGTATGGACAAAAAGCACACGGATCAAAAAATAGTTGTTTTTGACTTTGGTGGTGGTACGCATGATGTTTCTATATTGGAATTGGGAGATGGCGTATTTGAGGTATTGTCAACAGATGGTGATACACACTTAGGGGGTGATGATGTTGATCAAAAGATCATCGACTGGTTGGCCGAAGAGTTCAAGAAAGACGAGAGCATTGATCTTCGTGATGATGCCATGGCTTTACAGCGTTTACGTGAAGCAGCTGAAAAAGCCAAAATTGAATTGTCTTCTTCTGCACAGACCGAGATCAATTTACCATATGTTACTGCAACGGCTTCAGGACCTAAACATTTGGTTCGTACCATTTCCAGATCCAAATTTGAGCAATTGATCGCTGATTTGGTAAAAAGAACCATTGAGCCTTGCTCAACAGCGTTGAAGGCCGCAGGATTATCAAAAAGTGATATTGATGAGATTATCCTTGTTGGTGGTTCAACACGTATCCCTGCCGTTCAGGAAGCGGTTGAAAAATTCTTTGGAAAGAAACCATCGAAAGGAGTAAACCCAGATGAGGTTGTAGCCGTAGGTGCTGGCATACAAGGTGGTGTTTTGACAGGTGATGTCAAAGATGTATTGTTATTGGATGTTACTCCACTTTCTTTAGGAATTGAGACCATGGGCAGCGTAATGACCAAATTGATCGATGCCAATACCACTATCCCTACCAAGAAATCACAGATATTCTCTACAGCCGCCGATAACCAGCCTTCTGTTGAAATACATGTGTTACAAGGAGAAAGACCAATGGCAGCGGATAATAAGACTATAGGACGTTTTCATTTAGATGGAATTCCACCTGCACAACGGGGTACGCCACAGATTGAGGTAACTTTTGATATTGATGCCAATGGTATCATCAAGGTTTCTGCAACCGATAAGGCGACGAACAAAACCCAGGATATTCGTATCGAGGCTTCTTCTGGATTGACCGAAGAGGAAATCCAAAAAATGAAATCTGAAGCTGAAGCGAATGCGGAGTCTGATAAAAAAGCCAAGGAAACTGCTGACAAATTGAATGAAGCAGACGGCATGATTTTCCAAACTGAAAAACAATTGACCGAGTTTGGCGAAAAATTATCCGATGATAAGAAAAAGCCGATCGAAGATGCTTTGGAAGAACTGAAGAAGGCGCATGAAAGCAAGGATATAGCCGTGATTACTACAGCATTGGAGAAAATCAATGAAGCTTGGAAAGTTGCTTCTGAGGAAATGTACAAAGCACAGGCCGAAGCCCAGCAAGGTGAAGCTTCACCCAACGGTGAGCAAGCTCCTGGTGCAGATGCCGCGGAAGGTGATAATGTTGAAGACGTTGATTTCGAAGAAGTCAAGTAATTCCTAATCATATGAGCATTAAAAAGCACCCTGACGATTTAGTCAGGGTGCTTTTTTATTAGAATTAGTCGTTTTTACAAGCCCGTGACTTCGGGGAGAAGTACTCTCTTCAATATTTTGTAACTCAATTAACGATTGTTTCATTCCTGCCTGTATCGGTCGACAGTCGATAGATTGGCAATGTCGTTCGATCAATCTACTGCCTTATTTTTAGGCTCCTATCTATTTCCCGACCATAACCCTTAACAAAGAGTGAATCTTTCCTAAAAACAACGGTCGCAAATGAAGTAGTGTCTTTGGTGTTGACCATGCCTTTAAAATTCAAAAAATGAACGCCGTCTTTTTCAACATAACCTCCTACATGGTTGTGCCCGTTAAAATAAAACTTAACACAATCATATTTATCGATTATAGAAAGCAACTGCCTGTAATTCCATAGGTTATGATGATCTGAAATTCCTAGGACCGGGAAATGGCAGTAGAATCCAACACGCTCCTTATTCGCTGTTGCTTGCTGCAACTCACCGTCTACCCATTGCAGTTGCTCTGTGCTCAAGCCCCCGTTCCAAGATTCAAGATTAGGCATGTTTTTATCGGCCAAGAGGTTAAAAAGGGAGTCGGTCTGTTGTTTTTTAGCTTCGGTAAGTGCTCCGTGTACACTTAGATCATTCCCGTCTAAAACTATAAATCGCCATTTATTTTTAACTATACTGTAGTAGCGGTCTTTAATGCCCATTTTTTCAAATACCAAATGTTTCAATGAATCGGCAACACTAAAATCATGGTTGCCCAGAACATGGTATTTGTTTGATTTTAAACTCTTCCAGATAGGGGTAATCGTATCAAAACTACTGAAATCCTTATCAATAAAATCCCCCAAATGAACGGTAAAGTCCAAAGGTTGTTTATTGAGAATGCCAACTGCTTCACGAAGTCGGTCCGGGGACTCTTTATAAAAACGAACCGCTGTTGGTTCGCAATAACAGTACTGGCAATCGGCAACAACGCCAATTTGAAATTCGGGATATTCAGTATTGTCGTCGTTTTTAGAGTTACAGCTTAAGAAGATAAGAATAGTAATCAGTAGCAAGTGCTTTTTGAACATGAAATACTGTTTTATTGATTTTCTGGCTTTGCTTGATAAAGATACAAGACAGATTTCTTTTACAATGAAATCGTTTTAACGAAATTCCAGCATGCTTTACAATATTTATGGTACGGAATTTGTTTTAAAGTTGTTGAATTATAAAGTATTTTTGATATATGCATAAAATTTACGCTACTACATACTTGCGATTATTGCTATACCTGGTTATTTTAGGGATGGTCAGTTTGGTCCAATCCCAAGAGATCAAAATATTTACTACCTCAGATTTTGATTTAAACGGCCCTGTAAAATCTTGTTTGGTAAGTACTAAATATGGGAAAGAAGCCTATGATTTCAATAGGCAGGGTATGTTGACCAAATCAGTAACCCGTTATAACGACACGGATTACGATGTAACCTATTACAAGTATGAAGGTGTTGAGCTCATAGAAAAGCGCTTTGAGAATTATAGAAACGACGTTTTTGATAGCAGCACTTCGTATGCTAATTTTTATGTAATAGACACTATTCCTGTTAGAAAGGTCACAGAAAAAATCATAACCTATGATAAGGAATTCTTAGATCGCTATGAATATCTGTATAATGCCGATGGAATCCTTGTAAAAATCATTAGGACCAATAATGACGGGAATGATGAGACCTTGATCGAGTATACCGATTATAAAGGTGAGCAGACTCAGACCAATTCATTGAACGGTACCATTTTAAAATCAGTTCGCAATTCAACTAAAATTGCTAAAAACAAATCCCAACAGCGTATTGTTTTGACCAAAAAGTTTTTGGAAGGGGAACCCCATACGGCCTCGGAAGAAATTTTTAATAGTGAGGAAAAGCTTATTTCTGAAACTCGATTTATTCAGGATCCCAAGAAGAAACAGTTCGCTCCCAATGAGGTCATTTCATATGAATATGATGAGCGGGGAATGTTGATTAAATCCATTTCAAAATTGGGTAAAGTTGTCGATATCAAGGAATTCATTTATCAATTTGACAAAGGGGATGAGGGCAATTGGATAAAGGAAATCATAACCCCCGAAAATAGCTATACTACTCGTAAAATAAGCTATTATGAAGCAGAAGCATCTAAAGTTGAAGAGAATGAATAGCAGCTTATTCGTGACAATATCAAGGCCTATTTCATTTTAAAATATTCAGTGATCTACCATGAGGCGCTTTTTTTCCATTCCTCTTTTAATAGGCCGTAACAACAGGTGTTTCGTTTAAAACCATCCAGTAGATATACATTTTTTCTAAGAATTCCTTCAAGGGTAGCACCCAATTTTTCCACTGCCTTTCGTGAACGCATATTGCGTTCATCTATTCTGAACTCCACCTTTTCGAATCCCATTTCGTCAAAAGCATAGTTTAGCATCAGGTCTTTCATCTGTCGATTGATCCCGTTTCCATGGAATTCACGCCCAATCCAGGTAGAACCAATTTCTAGAACCTTATGCTGCCAATTAATATTCATAAATCGGCTACATCCGGCATAGGTAGCCGTTTTCTTATCGTAAATAATAAAGGGAATGCTTTGTAGTAGCTGTTGTTGTTGCAGCGCAGTTTCAACATATTTCCTCAATGATTCGGGTGTTTCAATATCCGAGGGGGAATATTCAACTAATTTTTCCTGGGCAGCAACCGGGATTAGATGTTGATAATTCTCTAAAGTCAAAGGTGACAATCGAACATAATCATTTTCCAATGTTTTTGAAAGGTCATTAATCATCGATACTTCAATTTACAAGGATTCATATTCACTTTTGGTCATACGATATTGTATCAAAGAAACATAGACATCGTCTTCGATGCTATATCCTCTTTTTACATCATGATCTTTGAATTCCGCTTCTTTGACCATGCCGTTTTTAATCATCACCTTACCTGATGATTCGTTGGAGGTTAAATAAACAGCAATAATTTTATTGAGCTTAAGTTCTTCGAATCCGAATTTAAGTATAGCCTTTACAGCTTCTGTAGTTAAACCTATATTCCAAAAATCCTCGGCCAACCAATACCCTAGTTCTGCTCGGTTGTTTTCTTTGTCAATAGTGAGACCCATACCTCCAATAAACTCCAAAGTATCACTAAAGCGAATGGCGAACATATAGTTGTTTTTTTCTTTAAAACCTGTATTGGCCATATGCATCCAAGATATAGCATCTTCTTCGTGATAGGGGTTGGGCATACTTCGCGTATTTTCAGCAATCTTTATATTACCCGCGTGTGTAACAATATCTGATATATCCGATGGTTTAATTTGATCTAAAATCAGGCGTTTTGATTGAAGTCTTGGAAACTGTTCCATATTAATAAAATTGATTTAAGAGCTCTTTTTTAACTTCATGTCCACCTTTAAAAAGAATTTGTTTCGCCCTACCTTGAAACAATGCTTCTATTTTTTCTTGTTCTTGTTTTAATCGTTCCGCATTGATGTATTCATCTTTGTCGCCAACAAGAACGGTCACTTTGGTGTTATTCCCTTCTAGAAAAGCGAAATTTTCGGGCGTTTGCTCATGTGGAATTCCACCTGCATAAAGTATCAAATGATTGCACTTCAGTTTTCTTTTTATTACCCATCTTGTTGCAATTGAAACTCCTTGTGAGTAGCCGAATACTAGCAGATTACAATGGGCAGGAATATTTTCCGCAGTATAAACCGCATCGAGATAGTCAAGTATATTTTCTGTTTCTGTTTTGGTGTTCTCTTTGGTCAGCCAACTGGCACCCACATGTCGATATTTATTGTTCAAATAATACTTTGAAGGGGCTTGTGGTGCAATGATGTAATTTTCTTCAGGATCTAGTTCATTGAAATATTTTAGGAAGTATTTACTCAAATATCCAATTCCATGAAATACAATCCACACGTTTTTAGTTTTGTCGGTAATGGTATTAAGGGTTGTATAGGAATTGGTGGTTGTATAAGTAACTCTTTTTTCCTGTTGATCCATATAAATTCATTTTTTGGATAGATGCATTTGTTGCATTAGATATGCTTAATTTTACGAAAATTTTATTTGATGAACGAGTACAAAGATAAGATCCTAAAAGTTTGCAACGAATCTTCCAAAAACACCTTAATGCAAACTTTGGATATAGAGTATGTTGATATTGGGGAGAATTTTTTGGTAGGCAAAATGCCGGTGACACCAAAAGTACACCAGCCTGATGGGGTATTGCATGGTGGGGCAACAGTTGCTTTGGCAGAAAGTGTTGGCAGTATGGCGTCCTACATTTTTATGGATGCCCAAAAACTCTTTGTTCGTGGAATCGAAATTTCTGCCAATCATATCAAAGGCGTAAAAGACGGAGATGTGTTTGCTAAGGCAACGGTTATGCATAAAGATAAAACCACACAACTTTGGGACATTAAAATTACTGATGCAGAGGATAACTTAATTTCAATCTGCAAACTTACCACAATAGCCTTACCCAGAAAGTAGTATGTTCTCGGAATTGATGAAAACGGTAGAAGTTCAACTTTCAAAGGAGTTGCCATTTGTAATTTATAGTAAGCCGAATTCGAAGGAAATCCATGCTATCCTTCAAAAGGATAATCAATTGCACCATATTTCCGATTTTACCGAAAAAGGATTTGTTTTCGCTCCTTTTGATGCTTTTGGCCCTGTCATTTTGATACCCTTGGATGAACAGCATAAAGTTGAATTCACGGATACAACCAAACCAGAGTTTGAGGTTGCGACTGCACCTGAAGAAAATATTGAAGAACGGAAATATCATTTGAATCTGGTCAAAAAAGGATTACAACAAATTGAAAAAGGGGAAATTGATAAAGTGGTGCTATCCAGGAAATTGGAAATTGATTGCTCAGAATCCCCTCTTAATATATTTCGAAGATTAATTTCAATATATAAATCTGCATTTTGCTATTTATGGTACCATCCCGAAATTGGAATGTGGTTGGGAGCCACTCCAGAAATTTTGTTGCGAACGGAAAGCAATAGATTAACAACCATGTCATTGGCAGGTACCCAACCCTATGTAAAACATGAATACCCTGAGTGGGGACAGAAAGAATTTCTTGAGCAATTTATGGTAACTGATTATATAGCCAATGTGCTAAAGGGCCAGGTTGTAAATTTACAGGTTTCCGAAATTGAATCTGTACGGGCTGGGAATCTATGGCATTTAAGAACGAAACTGACAGGTGTACTTAAGAAAAATCTTAAAAAAGTGATAAAAGCCTTGCATCCAACACCGGCTATTTGTGGAATCCCATCGCCATCTGCCCGTAAATTTATTTACGAGCATGAAAATTACAATAGGGAATATTATACGGGTTATCTTGGCGAACTCAACTTTAAGCAAGAAATCAATAGAACCTCAAACAGGAGAAATCAAGAAAACAAATCGTACCGCGCCATTAAAACAAAAACTGAACTCTTCGTGAATCTTCGTTGTATGCAATTAGTTGATGGAAAAGCGTTTGTTTATGTTGGAGGAGGTATTACTAAAGATTCAATACCTGAGAATGAGTGGCAAGAAACCATTGTAAAAAGTATGACCATATTGGGTATTCTGAACAAAGGTTAGTATTTATGGTTCAATTGGGTTAAGAAAATTGGGCTTTGTATTTTTGCTCTAATGAACTATTCCAGCATTCCGTCGGCCCAAACTGTGGTCCTACATTGTAAAGCAAAAGGCATAAAGGATATTGTAATATCACCGGGCTCAAGAAACGCACCATTAACTATTGGTTTTACAGAAGATGACTCCTTTAATTGTTATAGTATCGTAGATGAGCGCTGCGCCGCATTTTTTGCCTTGGGTATCGCGCAACAATTACAGCGGCCGGTGGCTGTTTTATGTACTTCCGGTAGTGCATTATTGAATTATTACCCTGCTGTGGCCGAGGCCTTCTATAGCAATATTCCTTTAGTGGTGATCTCTGCGGATAGACCTTTTTATAAGATTGATGTAGGTGATGGACAAACGATACGACAGGATCACGTTTTTGACAGGCATATTGGTTATTCTGCCAATTTGAAGCAAGATGTATCACACGCTATAGCGGAAATCGAACAATATGCCCCTCAAGGTATTGGGGGAGATGTTAATGCTGAACAATTAAGAATTCAGGACGCGAACGATGTAGAGTTGAACAAAGCCTTGAATTTGGCAATTGCCGAGAAATTACCAGTACATATCAATGTTCCTTTTGAGGAACCACTATATGGAAAAATACATCAAGCAACGGTAAAGCCATATTTCAATAAAATTATTGAAAATGATGCCAAAGTCGAGAATTTGGATGAATTTTCAAAACTATGGAATTCAGCTGAACGGAAATTGGTATTGGTAGGTGTAAACCGCCCAAATTCTGTAGAGCAAAAGTACTTGGACCAACTTGCAAGCGACCCGTCTGTAATTGTTTTGACAGAAACCACTTCGAATATTCATCATCCAAACTTTTTCCCGAGCATAGATAGCATTATAGCACCTATTGAAATATCAGATAGGAAAGAATTATTATTTGAAGCCTTACAGCCTGAAATACTATTCACTTTTGGCGGCTTAGTGGTTTCAAAAAAAGTAAAGGCATTTCTAAGAAAATATAAGCCCAAGCACCATTGGCATATCGATAAAAACAAGGCATATGATACTTTTTTCGCACTGTCCCATCATTTTAAATACCATTTGAACGACTTTTTAGATCAATTTTTGAGATCTGTTCAAAGTGTTGAAAGCGAATATTTCAAACATTGGAATGGATTTAGATTTGAATATGAATCAAAGCGTGCAGAATATTTGGAGCGTATCCCGTTTTCGGATTTAGCTGCGTTCAAACAAATATTTGAGTCTATGCCTAATAATGTACAATTGCAGATAGCGAATAGTTCTGCTATACGATATGCCCAACTCTTCAACCTAAAGCCATCGATAGAAGTTTTTTGTAACCGAGGAACGAGTGGTATTGACGGTAGTGTTTCAACTGCTATTGGTGCGTCTGTGGTCAGTGATAAACAAACCGTGCTTATTACAGGTGACCTTAGTTTTTTCTATGATAGCAATGCCCTCTGGAACAATTATATAAAGTCTGACTTTAGGATTATCCTGATTAATAATGATGGAGGCGGAATTTTCAGGATTCTTCCAGGTCAAGAGGAAACTTCAAATTTTGAAACTTACTTTGAGACAACACATAAGCTAAATGCTGCGCATTTATGTAAATTGCACGGCATGGAATATTCATGTGTAAGTGAGGAAAATTTGCTTACAAATGAACTTGGCAGATTCTTCGCAGGTACGACTATATCCAAACTTCTAGAGATTAGGACCCCAAGAATATTGAACAATAAAATTTTGATTGGTTACTTTGATTTTATATCTTCGGAAATTATTAACCATTATTAAAAAGAACACTGACTATTATGAGCAAAAGAGATGATTTGATTAAAAAGTATGCCGAAGATATTAAAGACAAATTCGGTGAATCAGCTAACATGGATCTTTTAACTAAAGTGACCATAGGTTTAGGACCTTCTATCTATAATATTGATGCATCCAAAGTATCTGGTACCGATGAAAAAGAATTGGAAACCGTAAAAAAGAACTATTTAATGAAAAAATTAGGAATGAGCGATAGCCCAAAACTAATGGAAGGCATTAAAACTGTTATGGATAAGTATGGTTCTTCCAATAGAAACAAACATAGAGCTGTCACATATTATATGTTGTGCAAGCACTTTAATAAAGAATCTGTTTATTAATAATAGAAAGAACCGATATATTAAGCCATCCTGACAGCATTGTAAGGGTGGCTTTTTTATATCCCACCGATTTAAATCTTACTTTTGCAGCATGATAGCTTTAGGAATATACAATACGCTTGAAATACTTCGTGATACGAGTGTGGGGCTTTTTTTAGGTGATGGTGAAGGCAATGATATTTTACTTCCGAACAAATATGTTCCTGAATCCTATGAAATAGGGGATTCACTGACCGTATTTTGCTATTTAGACCATTCCGAACGACCTGTGGCCACAAATCTGGAGCCCGAAATCCTCGTTAACGAATTTCAATTATTAAAGGTGGTAGAAGTCAATGAGTTTGGTGCCTTTATGGATTGGGGTCTGGAAAAACACCTGCTGGTGCCCTTTAGAGAGCAACGGGATAAAATGAAGGAAGGAAACTGGTACTTGGTGTTTTGTTATTTAGACCAGCAAAGTAATCGATTGGTGGGGTCAAATAAAATTGATAAGTTCTTGAATAATGATACCTTATCGGTTCGAGAAGGAGACGTTGTTGAGTTGGTAGTTTCCAGGCAAACAGATTTAGGTTATGAAGTAATCATCAATCACCGGCATAAAGGATTGGTATATGCAAATGAGATTTTTAAAAAAATATCAGTTGGGGATAATACCAAGGGGGTCATCAAAAAAATACGGCCTGATAATAAGGTAGATGTTTCTTTACAACCGTTGGGCGAGAAAATACTGGAGCCTGCGGCAAACAAGATATTTGAACAATTGTTGGCCCATGGTGGTTTCTTAGGCTTACATGATAAATCAGATCCAGAGCTGATCAAGCAAGAACTTCAAATGAGCAAGAAGACATTCAAAAAGGGTATTGGTACTTTATACAAAGCAAGAAAAATAGATATTAAGACCGATGGTATTTATTCAATTGAATCTTAATAGTAGGAATGATTCGAATAGGTGTTTGTAAAAGTTTGTAAATCAACCTGATATCGATGAATTACATCGATATTTATAGGCTATACCACAGAAAATAATATTTTTACAACTTTAATTAAATATATTATCAAATCATTAAACATTTTTGGTTACCTTTAGCCGATAAGACCCCTATAAACCTAATGTCACATGCCATTTATTGAAGAGAGCGATTTACTTGAATTGCATAAAGATATCGACAAGGCGCAGATTATTAACGAGCGTCTCTTAGACCAAATAAAAATAAAGAACAAAGAGCTTAAGAAAAGCAAGATCCAGCGCAACTTTTTAGCTGGGATAACTGGCCTTTTTTTAATAGGAGGCCTGGCATTTACTTCTTTTACTGCAGGCCTAACCAGTTCTAATGATTTTGAAAACCGAAATAACTATTTGGTTTCTATTGATAGTTTAGAAGCACATAAGGCACGTATAGATAATCTAAGACAGCAAAACGAGGAATTGAGTTTGGTAAAGGAGTTTTATCTTGCCAAGAATTTCCTGGATAAGGAGAAGATTTATTCCGTTCAGATAAAATCATTCGTGGATAACAATGTGACTTTGGCCTCAGAGGCGTTGACAAACACACTTTTTGTTAAGACAAATCCATTTTATTCGTATTCCCTGGGGAATTTTGAGACCTTGCAGGAAGCACAGAAATTCCGGAAGCAATTGGTCGATTTAGGATTCAACGATGCCTTCGTAGCTTCATACAAAGAAGGTAAACGTTTACAAATAGAAGACCCATACTAGATTGCCGAAATTATCTGCTTGGATCAACGCGGCTAGATTAAGAACACTTCCACTTTCAGTTTCTGGAGTACTAGTCGGTACGGCGCTTGCCAATTTCTATGGTAAGAGTGACATATTTATTTTCGCTCTGGCCCTTTTGACTGCTATTGGTTTTCAAATCACATCAAACTTCGCGAATGATTATGGCGATGGGGTAAAGGGTACAGATAATGAAGAAAGAATAGGCCCGAAGAGAGCTTTACAAAGTGGAA
>JAAETN010000036.1 GCA_024228355.1 Maribacter sp.
AAACAAGGTTTTAAGGCAGATGTTTATCCTAGCAATGCCAAAATGCAAAAACAGATGAAATATGCCAATAACCGCAATGTGCCTTATGTGATTCTAATTGGCGAAAAGGAAATGACGACAAATTCTTTTGTGGTTAAAAACATGGCTTCCGGACAACAGAACACCTATAGTTTAGAGAATCCCAATGAATTTCTAAACACTCTATAACCTTTTTTTGATTGCTCTGATTACCGTTTGATAATATTCAATAGTATGTGGCACATACTTATCAGGATTGGCCATTCCCCAAGTTTCCCCAGAAAATTGGATTAAGGAAATGAGTTTCAAGTCATTGACTTCGCTATCTTGTTTTTTAAGATTGGGTAGTGACGTTTTCAATTCACATAAATAGGTATGATGAAATTCACGGTCTATTAATTCATCATGATGTTTTTGAACGGATTTGAAAACCCCTATCTTCTGCAATTCATCTTTTGTGATTTTCAAGCCTATCTCTTCTGATACTTCGCGAATGGCCGATGTTTCATAATCCTCCCCGGCGCCTATATGCCCGGCAACCGAAACATCCCATAATAGGGGATGGGTATCTTTCTCCTTTCCCCTTTGCTGTATCAAAACTTGGCCATTGTTGGTATATAACCAAACATGGACTGTCGGGTGGAACAGTCCATGTTTATGGGCTTCGGATTTCATAGCAGTTTGGCCTGTGAAGTTTCCTTCAGAATCCAAAATATCTACCAATTCATCCATAATTGATTTTTATTATTCAAAATAACTAAAGGTCTCTCCATCTTTAATGGTCAAAACCGTTTCGTAAATTAACCGTATAACATTCTCAACATCATCTTTATGAACGGTTTCCACTGTGGTATGCATATAACGCAAGGGTAATGAAATCAATGCTGAGGCAACACCACCATTGCTATAGGCAAAGGCATCGGTATCGGTCCCCGTTGACCTGGACGCAGCCATACGTTGGAAAGGAATTTTCTTGGCTTCAGCTGTTTCTATGATGCGTTCTCTTAGCTTGTTTTGTACTGCTGGTGCATAGGAGATGACAGGACCTGCTCCCATTTCAGTGTGGCCTTGTGTTTTCTTCTCTATCATCGGAGTAGTTGTGTCATGGCACACATCAGTAATAATAGCAACATTAGGCTTTATGGTCTGTGTAATCATTTCTGCACCTCGCAGCCCTATTTCTTCCTGTACGGAATTGGTAATATAAAGGCCAAAAGGCAATTTGTTTTTATTCTCATGTAGTAAACGGGCAACCTCGGCTACCATGAATCCGCCAGCCCTATTATCAATGGCACGGCATACGAATTTGTCTTTATTAAGAACTTGAAACTCATCTGGGTAGGTAATTACACAACCTACATGAACACCCATTTTCTCAACTTCTTCCTTGTCTTTTGCACCTATGTCGATGAAAATATTGTCCAATTTAGGAGGTTCTTCTTTGGCTTTATT
>JAAETN010000037.1 GCA_024228355.1 Maribacter sp.
GCCAAGGCAAAAATCCACCATTCCATAATCACATGATAAGGGTAATCTTGTAGCCATCCGTTCATCACGTAATACGAAATCGGAATAGCTATAAAACAGGAAATAATAACCAATTTTAAAAAATCTTTTGAGAGCATGTTCCAGACATTGAAGACCGATGCTCCCAACACTTTACGAACCCCAATTTCCTTGGTACGTTGCTCGGCTACGAAAGAGGTCAAGCCGAAAAGACCTAAACAACTGATAAGAATGGCCAAGGCTGTAAAAATACCCGATAAGGTTCCAATCCGTTCTTCCGACGCAAATTTTTCGCCATACTGGTCGTCTATGAATTCATATTGAAAGGGCACATCAGGAAAATGCTCTTTGAAAACTCTTTCGACCACGGCAAGGTTTTGACCTGCACTTTTTTCAGGATTTAGTCGAAGATTGTAGTAACTTGAATTGTCAAATCTATCATAAACGTATACCCCCTGTTTCACCGGTTCATAGGGCGATTGGGCAATCATGTCTTCCACTACTCCTATGATTTTTAAAGGAGGATTAGGGTCTTCATCATCATCGTCTTTTAAGAATTTTCCCACTGGATCGATAATTCCAAGATACTTCTTAGCTGTTTCATTGATAAGGACCCCTAAGGAGTCGGATGCGAAATCCCTTGAAAAATCCCTTCCTTCCACTATTTTCAAATTCAGTGACTTTGCATATTCAGATGAAACTTCGGTCCAGGCCAAATCTTCTTGAAAGCCATCTGGCTTTCCTTCCCAGGTAAATCCACTTCTATTGGACCATATTTGTGTGGTCGGACTGCTCGAGGTCGACATTTCGGCCACTGCTCCTGAACCTATAAACTCACTTCGCATCAAGTCATACTTACCAACAAAATCTTGACTCATTGTTGGAATCTGGATCAGACCTTCCTTATCATAACCAACAGGTCTATTTTTTGCATGGTTAATCTGCTGCATGACAATGACGGTTCCAATGATAAAGGCAACCGATACCGTAAATTGCACAACTACCAAAATTTTTCTAGGTAATCCTGCATATTTACCTGCCTTGAAGGTTCCTTTTAATACATCGACTGGTTTGAAAGACGAAAGATATAACGCAGGGTAACTACCTGCCATTAATGTTGTGATCAATATGAAAGCAATTGAGGTCAACCAAAAGGCAGTACTGTCCCAAGGAAAAGAGATAGCTTTTTTGGACAAGTCATTAAATCCGTTCAACGCTAAAAGCACAATCAATACCGCAATAAAATAAGCGAACAATACCACCAAGAACGATTCACTCAAAAACTGGTTGATTATTTGACCCTTTTGGGATCCTATCGACTTTCGAATACCTACTTCCTTAGCCCGTTTTTCTGATCGTGCCGTACTTAAGTTCATAAAATTAATACAGGCCAAAAGCAATACAAAGGCTCCAATGATCCCGAACAACCATACATATTTTATGCGCCCACCTACCTGTTTTCCATCATCAAAATTACTCCTTAAATACCAGTCTTTCATGGGAAACAAGAACAACTGTGGATTGAACTCGGCAGAGTCTTCGTTCAAGGTTTTCTTTACATCCTTAATAATCGTTGAAACTTTGTCCAGATCCACATTTTCTGCAACCTCGACGAACATTTGAAAAGAATTGTTGCCCCAACTATCTTCGGCTTTCCTTACCCATTCACGAGACGCCAGATATTGATCCCACGGAATGATGTACTCCGTATCATTGAAACTATTGTTCAGCGGAATATCTTTGTATACACTGGTAACCATCAAATTATATTGATTACTCACCTTCACTACTTTACCTATGGGGTTGTCAGACCCGAAAAGTTCAGTGGCAGTAGATTCTGAGAGCATGATTGAATTTACCTCTCTTAGTCCATCTTTCTCTCCCTTTATGATTTGTAGATTCAGCAATTCGGGGGCTTCTCTTTGCATGTAATTGCCCGGACGAGAAAGGCTGTTCTCTCCATATTTCAAATACAAATCATTGGTCCAAGAAGCCATTATCAGATGATTGAAATTATCACCGTACCCCTCACGCAGGGCTTTTTCCAAAGGTCTCGGAATTGCAGGGCCCGTACCCGTTTGACCATTAAAAGTTTGCGATTGAAAAACCTGGGCAATCTTATCCTTATTGGGATAAAAGCTATTGTATGATAATTCATCTTGAACCCAAAGACCAATAATTAAGGTAACGGCCATGCCCAGGGCAAGACCTCCAATATTTATGGTAGAATACGCCTTGTTTTTGAGTAGGTTTCTCCAAGCGATTTTTAGATAGTTTCTAAACATGATTCCCGTTTTTTGATTGATTGATGATTATTCTGTGCGCAAACATTTAATAGGATTCGCAATAGCGGCATTAATACTTTGATAACTAACCGTGATTATTGAAATGGCCACTGCCAAGAACGCCGCCAGTATAAATACCCAAACCCCAATTTCAATGCGGTATGAAAAATCTTCTAGCCATTTGTTCATAGCGTACCAACCTAGAGGCAGGGAAACCAAAATCGCAAACCCCACAAGTTTTAAAAAGTCTATCGAAAGTCTATATGAAATCTGACCCACACTTGCACCCATAACCTTTCTTATACCTATTTCCTTGGTGCGCTTTTCAGCATTAAACGCCGCTAATCCAAATAGGCCCAAACAAGCTATCAAAATAGAAAGAGTGGTAAAAATGAAAAAGATTCGGCCTAATCGTTGTTCAGATTGATACGTATCATTAAACGAGTCTTCCATAAAGTAATAATCAAAAGGTTGCCCTGGTGCTATTTGATTCCAAATCCCTTCGATTCCCGCTATGGCATTTGAAAAGTTTTCTGATTCTAATTTAACCGCTAGTGCATATGCTCTGTCGCTCAAATGAAGGCTCAATGATTCTATCTCAGCCCTAAAAGGTGAAAAATGAAAATCCTTAACTACCCCAATTATCGTAAAAAACTCTGGGTTTTCGCTTCCCAATGGGGCATAACGTTTTCCGATTGCCTCTTCTGGTGATACACCAATTATTGATACTGCAGACTCATTCACGATTATACTCGTAGAATCATTCTTGAAATCACGATTAAAATCCCTACCAGCAATTATCTCAAAATCCATCGTGGACACATAATCAAAATCAACACCCCATCTTTGCAAACTAAGGGCGTTTTCTTGGTCAGTAAGACCCTCTTCTGGTGCAAATGTGGTATCTGATCTAGATGAGGGTGTGGGAAAAAAGCTGCTCAAGGTTGCATTTTTGACATAGCTCAGATTTTTCACCTCTTCCTTAAAGGAAGTAGCTTTATTGTCAAGAGAGAATACATCGTTCACTATCAAGACTTGATCTTTAGAAAAGCCAAGGTCCTTATTTTGAATGTAATCCAATTGTTGATATACCACCAGCGTACTAATAATCAAGAATACTGAAATAGCGAATTGAAAAATAACCAAAGCGTTTCGCACTTTACCTCCCCCAATACTATTACTGCTTGTGCCTTTTAACACTTTTACAGGAATAAACTTTGACATAAAAAAGGCAGGGTATCCTCCTGATAAAAGCCCAAGGACAACCCCAGATGCAAGTAGTATCAACCAGAAAATTGGATTTGTATAAGGTATTGAAATATTCTTATCAGCCAAATCATTAAACAATGGGAGCAGTATAATAGCCAAAATAACCGCCAATACTAATGACGCCAAGGACACCAAACCAGATTCTACCAAAAATTGTCTGATAAGCTCGCCTCTATTAGATCCTAAAGTCTTTCTTATACCAACCTCTTTGGCCCTTTTAAGAGAATGCGCAGTTGAAAGGTTCATAAAATTTACGCATGCCAAAACCAAAAGGAATATGGCTATGAATGAAAGTATATAAATACTCTGGAGATCATTATTCCTACTTATTTCTGCAACCCTATCAGATCGTAGATGAATATCGGTCATGGGCATTGTACTATAAATCAAATGATTGCCCGCAGCCTTAAATTGCTCTTCTGTAATCCCTGGCATAAATTGCTGTACACCCGGAACAACATACTTGCCTAAAAAGCCTCTTAATGGCTCTTGTATATCCTCTACATTGGCAGTAGGAATTATTTTGATATATGTTTGGTAGTTATTACTCCCCCAATTTACAATCCTCGAATCCTCATACCCAGACATAGCCATAAAAACTGTATGATCCCTTAGAAATGAATTTTGAGGAAAGTCGTCTATTACTCCAGTCACGGTATAAGAATCATCATTATCCAAAACCAAAGTTTGACCAACAGCGTCATTGATGTTGAAATGTTTTTGAGCAGCTGATTTGGTCAATATTAAGGTATTGGGCGACTTTAATGCTGTTTTAATATCCCCAGCTAATAGGTCTAACCCAAACATTTTAAAGAATGTAGAATCAACGAAAGTTGTTTGCAGTTCTTTTATGTTAGCTTCGGTATCTGCCTTACGAAGTAACATGCTGCCTTGCGTTCGGAACCGCATGGCCAATTCAACTTCAGAAAAATCATTTTGGACCGTTTCAGCCATTGGAGCCGGGGTAACGGCAAAGTTGCGATCCTCCCCGCCAAACTTAATATCAGCATGAATTCGATGTATACGATCGGCGTCTGCGAACATTTTGTCATAACTTAATTCATCATAGATGTATAATGAAATAAGAAGCCCGCCAGCAATTCCAATAGCTAACCCAAAGGTGTTTAAAAAAGTAAAAAAAGGTTGCTTCTTAAGACTCCTCCAGGCTATTTTTAAATGATTCTTAAACATGATTGTTGATTATTGATTGCTGAATAAACTTCCTATTTAAATCAAGGCGCCCATCGCCCTGTTTTGACTTTCTGTGACAACTTGACCATCAAAAAGATTAACAACTCTATGCGCGTAATGAGAGTCCCTGTCCGAATGTGTTACCATAACTATGGTTGTTCCTTCTTGATTAAGTTCAGTAAGAAGATTCATTACTTCAATACCGTTTTTGGAATCCAAATTACCAGTAGGCTCATCTGCTAGAATCAATTTCGGGTTGGTCACTACAGCCCTTGAAATGGCGACCCTTTGTTGTTGCCCACCTGATAGTTGTTGTGGAAAATGCTTTTCACGGTGCGCAATTTTCATGCGCTCCAAAACAGCCCGCACTTTTTGCTTGCGCTCGCTCTTACTCATCTTTAGATAAATAAGCGGCAATTCTACGTTTTCATAAACGGTAAGCTCATCGATAAGGTTAAAGCTTTGGAAAACAAAACCTAAATTTCCCTTTCGCAATCGAGTGCGTTGGCTTTCTTTGAGACCACTTACTTCATGACCCGCAAATTGATACTTCCCTTCAGTAGGATTGTCAAGCATTCCTATAATATTCAATAGTGTGGATTTTCCACAACCTGAAGGCCCCATAATTCCTACAAACTCACCTTCTGCTACGTTTAGGTTCACTTTGTTCAGAGCCAAGGTTTCTACTTCTTCTGTTCTAAAACTCTTTTTTAAATTTTGTATCTGTATCATTTTTTGATTGATTTTTATTTACTTGTTACATAAAGACATCTTGACTATATTCGATGTGACAGTTTGATCTATAATTAATTCGCTTTTATTTTAAAACAATCCTTTCAGCTTCACCGAAGCTATCATAGTTACTGGTAATTACTTTTTCCCCATCCTGTAAGCCTTCCAATACTTCATAATATCTAGAGTTCTGTTTTCCTATGCGAATAGATCTTTTTAATGCTTCATTACCATTGCCATCAACTATGAAAATCCACTGACCACCAGTACTTTGAAAAAAACTTCCTTTAGGCAAAAGAAGCGCGTCTGATGATGCTCCCAATTGCAGTTTTATATTATAGCTCTGCCCTGCACGGATGGTTTCAGGTCTTGATTCGGTAAATACCAGGTCTACCTTGAACCTACCGTTTCTAACTTCGGGATACACCTTCCTTAGGCGAAGTGGAAAGTCTTTTCCATTACGCTCCAAAGAAGCGGTCAAATCACGTTTTACGCGATCAACATAGTGTTCGTCTATTTCGGCTTCTATTTTATAATCTGTCAATACATTGATTTGTCCTATTCGTTGGCCTTGGGTAATATTTTGTCCTATTTCCGCATCCAAAAACCCTAATTGACCATCGGCAGGAGCACGCACATTCAGGTGATCCAGACGCTGATAAACCATGCCCAGTGTTTTTTGCATTCTTGCTAAATCAGCATCCAGCCCAGTTAAAGAAGTCTTACGTAATTCATCATCGTTCTCGGTCTGCAGTTTTACAATATCATATTGCTTTTGGGAAAGTTCATAATTTTCTTTGGATAGCAAATAGTCTTCCTTGGAAATAAGTTCATCATCGTACAAAGCATTGTTCTGCTCATAATTCCGTTTCAAGCGCTGTAAATCTGTACTTGCGGTTGCTAATGATCTTCGACCTTCTACCTGGCGGGAATCGAAAGTCAGTTTTGTTGAGCGCAAATCATTTTGTTTTAAGGCCAAATTACTTTCACTCGCTAAAATCTGCTCGTAAAGGTTCGTATTTTCCAGTTTTAGGATAATATCACCTTGCTTCACCATTGCACCCTCCTCAATCAGTTTTTCCGTAACACGCCCACCCTCATATGCATCCATATAGATAGTGGTAATGGGCGCTACATTTCCATTTATTGTGATATAGTCATCAAACTTGCCTTGCTTTACTTCAGCAATTGTCAACTTATCCTTATCTGTTCTAAAGGTAGAAATAGAGCTTGCAAAGATCAATTGGTATGCGACAAAAAGCAGCAAAAGCCCTATGGCAATGTAGCCATAATGCTTTGGTCTTAATCCTTTTTTCTTCTCGAGTTGTATATCCATTATAAATTAATTCTATCTAGTTAATGTTAAATATGGGTAAGCCTTGGTAAAAATTCAATGTACTTTTATTAACCACCTGACGAAGTTGTACCTGTAAATTTTCGTTTTGGGCATTTGCAAACAAATTCTTGGCCGTAAATAATTCAAGGGCATTAATCAGTCCTTTTTCATACCTTTTTTGGGCAATGGAGAAAGCCAATTGTTGAGACTGCACCCTTTTGGTACTTTGAGCTGATTCCACTTCTAACGCATTATATTCCTGAACCAATTGTTGTATGGTCTGATACAGTTCCTGTTCCTGAATATCAAGATTATTGTTTGCCCTTAATAGTGCTATTTTTTGCTGTTTTACATATGAGCGCCTAGACCATTTGCCACTTATAGGAATTCTCAAAGAAACACCTAGATATCTTGAGGTATTATCCTTAATTTGTGTTCTAAAGGGAATTGTATTGCCGGTATCCTCATCTATATTAGTTTCGAAATACCCTGTTCCATAACCCGCAGAGAAAGATAAATCTGGGTATAAATTTCCCCTTGCTACCGCGACATCCTTTTTAGCGGCTTTGGCCCTAAGTTCTTGTGCTTTAATTAATGGAATGAAATTAATGGCCTTATTGTATACAGAGTCGGATAGCATTTCAATTGTTTCTTCTCCAATATCCCTAACTATTTCAGTTTGTATTGAAATATCACTGACATCTTTCAAATTCAGTTCCTGAATCAAATTCAGTTTGGCAGCGACCAATTGATTTTCACTTTGGGTGACGTTCAATTTATCGGTCAACAACAGCGATTCGGCTTCATATAGATCGGCGCCTGCTTTTAAGCCAAGTTCTACTTGTTTTTCCACAAGATCATAATTGGACTGCGATACGGCCAACTGTTCCTTCGAGTTAGTGACCAATCCCTCAAAAAACTGGATGTCATAAAATGCTTGCATAACCCTAAATGCCAAAAGGTATTTTTGGTGTTGCATATCTTCTTTGGCTGCCTTGTATAATAATTTGGAAGCCTTGATAGCATTTATTTTTTGAAATCCTTGAAACAAGTCGATAGAAGAGCTTAAGGAATAATTGTTCGAGAAAAAGTCGGTATTCACATAACCACCCGTATTAGGGTCTTCAGATCTGCCGAATTGTTTGTTGTAATCGGTAAACCCACCCACGCTGGGCAGTAAGTCCCGAACAGATTGATGGTATCTCTCCTTATTGGAATCCTCATTGTATCTAAAATCCTTAAGCTGCAAATTATGCTCTAGAGCGTAGGCCACACAATCATCCAAAGTCCATTTTTCTTGGGCCATAATACCCGTGCCCATCAAACAAAAAAGAACAAATTTTATTTTGAATATTCGATTCATAAACTATTTGGTATGCCAAACCATATACCACTCTTGTGCCAGTATTTCAAACATCTAATTATCAACACTTTACATAAATAAATCAATAGTTTTAAAAAGAAAGTGTAAAATACTTATACAGATATTGTCTAAATATTTGACACTTTTTTAATTTAGTATATTTCAAATCGTAGTTTTAACAGACTTTTACTTATTTCCCATGCGCGAAGCAAAAATTTTGGTGATTGACGATAATAAAAGCGTACTAAGTGCTTTGGAAATTCTGTTGCAATTTGAATACAGAACTGTCAAGACCATTTCGA
>JAAETN010000038.1 GCA_024228355.1 Maribacter sp.
AACTATGTTGCTCGGTTGCGCGTATGACCTTAGCCACCTCTAACAAAGCTGCTTAAATAAGCGTAAAAAAGCAACTGCGTAGATTAGTTCTCCACCCGTTGCTTACCGTAACCCGATCAAAACCATTCCAAATTACATGCCGTCCTGAGCATCAAAGAACTTAGTTTTTTTCTCATTTTTTTAACCGGGAGGAGGGAGAGGGGAAAGGACGGGATTTATAGGAGGACTAATTTTGCTTGGAATTATAGTTTGCGGGGGTGGGGGGCGTAGAAAATATTGGTACCCTATAACCTAAAAGGTTTACGAAAACGTTTTTACCCCAAAACGGAACCAAAAAGGCACAGATCTTAACGTGACTGTCAAGAGCTTTCTGCCAATGCTTCTGCTTTCTGCCAATTCTGCTTTCTAGTAGACCTCGAGGTCCACTACCTGAATAAAAATATGTTCTTTCTTATACATGATCATATCAATAATTGCGCGGAGCGAAAACATTAAAGTACAGTTTAGTCAAAATCATGGTGGACGTTTAGCTTCTGCAAGTGCTGAATTCAAAAGATTAACTTTTTCTTGCATATAATTATATTTCTGAAAAATTGAAAAAAGAGCCGTGTCCATGGTCCATGTCCATTATAATAGTACCTATGTTCGGGAATCCTTCGTTAGTGCGCTACGACAGGCCAAACTTTTAAAAATCAGTACTTTAGCGATTTGAGCTGTATGAACGAGCTGACTCAGCAGTAAAGTCGAACCTTGATAATTGGAACACCCACGGTCGCCGAAAATTCGTTCCAATTATCAAATCGTTCCAATTATGAAAACCAAAATGCGTACAAAACATGCACAAAACATTCAAAACACACCAAAATGCGTCTCATTTTCTATCAAGCCAACAGGTTTGGTCCGCCGC
>JAAETN010000039.1 GCA_024228355.1 Maribacter sp.
ACTGATGGACAGAAAATGAGCAAGAGCAAGGGAAACCTCATTAATATATTTCAGCCAGATAAAAAATTACGTAAGCAACTAATGGGCATCAAGACGGACAGTACACCCATTGAAGACCCCAAAAATCCAGATACAGATAACGTTTTTGCCCTTTACAGGATTCTTGCGAGCCCCGAGCAAATCGCTGAAATGAAATCCAATTACAAAGGTGGAAATTATGGCTATGGTCATGCCAAACAGGCCCTGTATGAGGTAATAATAGAAAAGTTTGGAGTGGCACGAGAAAAATTCGATTATTATATGAACCACTTGGACGAGGTTGACCATGCGCTAGAAATCGGTGCTGAAAAAGCCAGAAAAGTAGCAGATGAGGTTTTGGATAGGGTACGAAGTAAGGTTGGTTATTAATTTTAGCATTTACTTAAAGGTTTCTGGATTGTACTTAAAACCAAGAGCTTGAAATTGTACTATTTTTGGTACAATTTTTGCATATTATCTTTGCTAGGTAAGCTACGAAAAAGATGCATATAGACCTTAACTATATTGCCAACCATAAAACCTTTTTCAATTAATGAAAAATCCAACCGCCACCTTTCAATGCCTTGTTATACCTCCTATATCCAATCTTAAATTAAAATGTTTTGTATTATTTCTTTTACTAGGCCTCTTTGTCAATAGCCAAAATCAAGAAACCTTAATGCAATCCGAGAAGACCAATGACCCATTTATTAGGGAAATGGATTCCAGCCTAACCCTGTACAGTTATAACAATCCCGTGGAAAAGGTTTATCTGCATACAGACAGGGACCTCTTCTCCTCAGGGGAACATCTATGGTATAAAGCTTATGCCGTTCTTGGGGAGTATCATCAATTTTCATTGGCCAGTAAGGTCATTCATGTTGACCTTATCGGCCCCAATAACAATATCTTGGTTTCACAGACACACGGACTCCTTGATGGTAAGGCCATTGGTTCAATTACGCTTCCCAAAAATCTCTTTTCGGGGAATTATCAGCTCCGGGCCTATTCGAATTGGATGCGGAATTTTGACGACAATTTCTTTTTCACAAAAATAGTAAAGGTGGTCGGGACAACAGATATGCCCCTTCCGGCCCAGAATACTGTAGAAACAATAGACCTCCAGTTCTTCCCGGAGGGAGGGCATGCCGTGGCAGGCCTTATGGGGCAGATAGCATTTAAAGCCATTGGAAGCGATGGGCTTGACAAAAGGATTAGGGGATATGTCAAGGATTCGCGAGGAAAACCTTTAGTCCATCTGGGCGTTATTACTAGGGGAAGTGGTTTTTTCCATCTCCAGCCCAAGTTAGGTGAAAACTATACTGCTATCTTGGACGATGGCTCGGAATATCCACTTCCTAAAATAATGGATGAGGGTTATACCATGGCCATGAAAAATACAGGCCAAAAGAACATCAAAGTCAAAATACAGGCTACGGAATCCTTGAGAAAGACACCCTTCTATATCCTAGGGCATATTAACAACAAAAAATATTATCAAAGCAAGTTTGAATTCGGAAATCAGGAGACCGTTAGTTTTGAGATTCCAAAAAATGGATTTCCCAGTGGTGTGCTGGCACTCACCCTTTTTGACCAAAACAAGAAACCTTGGTGTGAAAGGGTGGTTTTTATCAACAATCGGGAAGAACTTATCATCAGGGCGGAGATCAGCCCGGAAAAGCCCTCTAAAAGAAGTGAGGCCACAGTCGATATAAGTGTTACCAACACTGATGGAGAACCAGTCTCCGCAGAACTTTCCCTGGCCATAACCGATGTGGGTCAAGTCATAAAAAAACCTAATTCAGGGAATATTATGACCTATCTTTTATTACAGTCCGATATCAAAGGGCATATAAGCAATCCAGGACTTCTTTTTAAGGATCAAAATAGATTGACCTTACATGCCATGGATTTGGTAATGTTGACCCATGGTTGGCGGAAGTTCCCATGGCAAGAGATCCAGGAAAGCACCATGCCCACTAAGGAATTCGAGTTCACAAAAGGACTTACCATATCCGGTCTTGCCAGAAGCAAATTCGATAAACGATTTAAAAACATTGATCTTAACGTAATTGCCAAATCTGGTGATATTGTAGGCATGTTCTCCACAAAAACAGACCGGGATGGAAAATTCATAATACCCGATTTTAATTTAAGTGGTTCTACGCGAATCGTATTTAATGCAATGAGCAATACGAAGAAGCCGTTAAATGTGCAGGTGACCCTTGATACCAATAAAATATCGGCGGCGCCATCGCATTTTAAAAGTCCCACAATAATGGGCAATACCAAGGAAGTAACGAAGTATGCCAATTTTTCATCGGCCCGAAAAAATATGCGCCTTTTGTATGATTATAATAAAACCACAGAGCTTGAAGAGGTTGTGGTTACAAAAAAAGTTGCAAAAATGAGAGAGCCTTCAATGCCTTCCGCTCTTGGTCAGGCCCCGGATGCTACTCTCTACACAAAGGAAATTCGTGCAACAAACTTAACACTGGTAAACTTAGTTTCGAGGTTTGCGGGCGTCTCTGTTATAGGATCCATTCCCAACTATCGTGTGCGTATACGAGGAGGTGGTACTCCCTTATGGGTGCTTAATGGCATTCCAATCAACCAAGGAGGGCCGCAACCTGTAGGTATAGCAGGGAGTGTACTGCCCGCACCAGTCCCAATGCAAATCGCCACGATGGACATCTCCAATGTTGAAAGGGTAGAAATCCTAAAAGGGCCTTCTGCGGTCATTTGGGGTTCAAGGGGTGCCAACGGGGTCTTCCTGGTTTATACTAAAAGAGGTGGTGGAAGTGAACTTGTGCTCTCCCCAGAATTTGATGTTATGGGGCATGCGACAGAGCGGGAGTTTTATTCCCCTAATTACAGCGTAAAACTAGACAGACATAGTGCACCGGACTATCGCGCTACGCTCTATTGGAACCCTTCCTTTAGGACAAATAACAATGGGAAAGCGAGGCTCTTGTTCTATAATTCGGACAATGCTCAAAAATTTCAGCTCTCAATTGAAGGGCTTTCCGATGGGGGTAAACCTGGAGTCTATCTTAGGACCTTCGGTGAATAGGAGAAAAGCAATGAATATTAATTAGCAATTGACATAACCAACGCTCTTTTATAATTTGATTGTGACTCACCACCTAAATAATTGATGGTAATATGATTCCTCTGAACAAAGCTGGCATACCCATGAAATTGGTATTGAAAAAGCCAAAGAAGTGACCGCTAAGGTCGGTTATTAGATTTTATCATTTAGGCTTAAATTCTGCTCTTTAGTTCGTAACTTTAACTAAAGAGCTGTAAGTCATGGGACAAGTCGCAAGGTATATCACAATCTTCTTCATAAGTATCAGTACATTTTCCCAATCTCCCGGTCCAAAGGAAATCAATGGTAAGGTCGTTGACCAACTTACGGGGGAACCGGTGCCCTATTGCAATATAGCCGTGGAATCATCCTTCACCGGTACTGCAAGCAATGAATTGGGGGAATTCGTAATAGATATCGAGGCATTACCTATTAAACTTGTCTTTTCACATCTCAACTATGAAAAACAGCAATTGGAAATATCCGATACCTCGGATTTGACCATCGAACTTGTGCCCTTGGTCAATATTCTGGACGAGGTGGTGGTCGTGGACTCCAAACGGGACAAATATGCCTTTGAACTGGCTAAAAAAGCATTTGAAAAGGCCGATCAGAATTCCAGCAAGCGTAACTATGGTAGGGCCTTTTACAGACAGAAATCAAAAAACGGCGATGCCTATTCCGAGTTTTCCGAAATCATCTATGACCTCCACTAC
>JAAETN010000040.1 GCA_024228355.1 Maribacter sp.
GATATAGCAAGAGAAGAGGCTATTTACGATGCCAGATTCACACTGTTAACCAACAAACTTAAAGACGAAATAGAATCTAAAACTGAGTTTAAAAAATATATGGAAGATATTAGAAGTGTCTTCCAATATCGACAGTTTAAACGAAGAATGGACAGTTTAGAAAAGAAATTAAAAGAAACAGTTCTGAACTATTCCTATGAAAACAAAGTAGATATAGCTAATGCATTAAATCATATTATTGAAATAATTCGTCCACAAATTAAAAATAAATTTATCAATGAAAATCTGGGCTCTAAAAATCAATTTTTTAGAGATATTGTTAGTGAGCACTATAACACAGAAGTGGAAAAGGCAGGCAAAGCCTTATACGAGCCATTAATGTTGGCTTTTGATAAAAGCATTACACCAGTTGAAAATGAAATGGTTCAATTCAATTTTAAAGAATTGGTCGATGAATCCATGAAAATGTTAGATGACAAATACCAAGGATTGGTAGATGAGCAAGAAGATGGCAGCAAAGAAGATTGGTATTATGCAGAATTGAATGCTGTTAAAGGAAATTACAAAAATGTGGAATATACATTACGTCAGCACATAGATGAAATTGCTGCTCAAGATATTCATATTGCCAATATGGTTGGTACAGGTTATGGTCGCGCTTTACTCCCTTTTCCAGAAGATTCAATAAAGTCCGAAATCCTTTGTCATGCATTTGGTGCTCATGCCGTTTTTCCTAATACAAGAACCGTACTCGATATTGGTGGACAAGACACCAAAGCCATACAGGTTGATAGTCATGGCTTGGTAACGAGCTTTCACATGAACGATAGATGTGCAGCAGGATGTGGAAGATATTTAGGATACATTGCCGATGAGTTTGGAATATCATTGAATGAGTTAGGGCCGGAAGCTATGAGCGCAGATAAGGAAACAACTATTTGTTCTACGTGTACTGTTTTTGCCGGAGCCGAAGTAAAAGAACTGTTGCATAATGGAGAAAAAAGGCCAAATATTTTAGCCGGCTTACACAAAGCTATAGTCCAAAGAGCCATGTCGCTTATTGCACGTTCAGGGGGTGTGAGGGAAGAATTTACGTTTACCGGAGGCGTTTCCCGTAATCAGGCAGTTCTAAAATATGTAAAACAAATGGTTACCGATTCATATGGTGAAATAACTATGAATATTCATACAGATTCAATATTTATGGGCGCTTTAGGCGGAGCTATGTTCGCAAGAAGAAATATAGCTACAGAGTTACCATCAAAAAAGAAGAAAACTAAAACAGCATAATAATTTAAACAGCTATAAATTATGAGTGAGATGATACATACAATGGGTATTGATGTAGGAGGCAGTTACCTAAAGGGTGTAATTATGGCTTACGATACTATTTCAGGAAAACATAAAATTATTGATAAGCAGACAGAAAAAATAAGAAAGAGGAATCCAAAAGATGTTGTTACTGATACTGTGGATATACTTTTTAACCGTAATAATTTGAATTACGAAGACATTGCTTATTTAGCATCTACAGGCGAAGGTGAAATGGTTGAAAGAAAAACAGGTCACTTTTATAGTATGACCACCCACGCTCGTGGCGGAAAGTTTTTTGTTCCCGATGCTAAAACCGTTGTTGATATGGGTGGACTTTACGTAAGAGCTATTAAAATTGATGATAGAGGAAAAGTAATGGACTATAAAATGACTGGACAATGTGCTTCAGGTTCAGGTCAGTTTATCGAAAACATTTCTCGTTATCTGGGTTTAGCTATTGAAGAAGTAGGCCCAATGTCTTTACAAGCAGACAATCCGGAAGTACCTTCAGGTATTTGTGCGGTATTAGCTGAAACAGATGTTATAAATCTGGTGTCCAAAGGATTATCTACTGCAAATATTGTTAAAGGGATTAACCTTTCTATTGCAAACAGGGTTGTGAAGCTGTTAGGTTCTTTAAGGGCAGAATCCTCAATTGCATTAGTTGGTGGAATGGGAATGAATGAAGGTATGTTGCAAGCCGTTGAAGAATTGTCAAAAGAAAGAAAAAAAGCAGATTTAATATTTGCATCACATCCTGATGCAATTTATTCAGGGGCTGTTGGAGCGGCACTTTGGGGAGGATATAGATATTATAAGTTAAAAGAAAAAGAAGCTGCTGTGGTAATATAAATATCTATCTATGAGAGAACTCAATTCAGAATATCAACTTGGTGAAATAATCCCAAATATTGCTGCGTTTTTAAAAAGAAATGTCGTTAAATTCAATGATAAATATGTTTATCAGGAAAAAAATGCTGATGGCGTTTATGAAGGGATAAAATGGAAGCATTTTTATCGCGATATCGAAAGAATAGCCATACACTTAAAGCAATTAGGCTTTAAAGAAGGGGATAAGATGATTCTTTTTTCCAATAACCGTCTCGAAATGTTGGAATTGGAATTGGCAATTATGGCATATGGCGGTATAGCAGTTCCAATATTTGCATATTTTAAACAAGAGACAGCCGAGTTACTCATTAACCATTCTGGAGCTACCTGGATGGCTGTTGCCGGACAAGAACAAATGAATAATATTGGTGGAGAGTTAAGCCAGTTAAAATCAATTTTCCATTTTGATGAAGTCCATGATAAACGATATAATAATTTAGTTCCTTTTTCTCAATTACTTAAGAACATTCCAAACAATGCGGTTTCTTGCTTAAACACAACTATAGCTCCAGATACTATTTGTTTAAACATGTACACTTCAGGCACTATGGGAACACCAAAATGTGTGCAGTTAACACACAAAAATATTTTATCGCAGCAGGCAGCATTAGATGTAATCTGGGATGTGGACGAGAACGACAGGTTTTTAGCATACCTGCCCTGGCACCATAGTTTTGGTGGAATTTTCGAATTGTTTACAATACTTTACAATGGCGCTACATTTTATCTGGAAAGCAGTTATGGGAAAGATGTTAATTCTATTTTTGAAAACTGGAAATTAGTACAACCTACTATTTTCTTTAGTGTTCCTAAAGTTTATCGGGCCCTTTATGAAAAAACATTGGCCAGTAAAGAAGCAGAAGATAGATTCTTCAATTCTGGATTAAAATTCATTTTTACTGCTGCTGCAGCATTACCCGATAAACTTTCAAAAGAATTTCAGAAAAGAAATATTCCAGTAATTGAAGGATGGGGATTAACAGAAACTTCACCTTGTTGTACGTTAACCGATCCTAAATTAAAAAGGGTTTCAGGTGTTGTAGGCAATCCAATTCCGGGAGTTAGTGTGCGTATTGCTAATGATAGTGAAATTCAGGTAAAAGGACCAAATGTTATGGTAGAATATTACCATAACGATGTGGCAAATGAAGATATTTTTACCGAAGACGGTTGGTATAAAACAGGCGATGTTGGAGAAATTACGGAAACAGGATTAAAACTGGTTTCAAGAAAAGACAGAATTTTTAAACTTTCTAGCGGTGAAAAAGTTGTACCGACAGACCTCGAAAAAGTCATTCAGTTAAAATGCCATTACGTTCAGCATGTAATTATTTCGGGAAGCGGAGAAGACTATCCGGTTGCATTGATTTTTCCAAATAATAAGTTGCTGAAAAAACCTGATTATCAACTTTCACCTGAAGAAGGATGTTTTTGTCCAAGGAGTTTAAATGAGTTAGGAAAGTGTTTACAGGGTTGTTTACATGATGTTAATTGTAGTATCAATCAAAAATTTTCTAAAATAAAATCGGCAGCAATCATTGACGGGGAATTGTCATTAGAAGATAGAACACTTACACCATCAATGAAAGTGGCACCAAAAAATGTTTTGAAAAAATATAAAAATCATCTTATGAACTTGTATGGTAAAGATGTGCCAACAGAAGAGGAGGTTTATATAGTTGAATTAGATGTTAAAAATAAAATAGCCAGAAAAATTGTACACGATTAAGACAACAGAAATAATGAAAAAAGTAATGAAAGATTATTTTCTTTCATTAGAATCAGGCAAGAATAAAGTAGCATGGTGTACCAGTGTTGGACCTGCCGAATTGTTGCGTTCCTTTGGTTTCGAAGTTTATTTTCCTGAAAATCATGGCGCCTTGTTAGGAGCAACACGAACCGCAATGGATTTTATTCCTGAAGCTATTAAGTGTGGATATTCTGGGCATATATGTTCTTATACAACTGCAGATATAGGCTCTTATCTTAAGAAACAATCTCCTTTGCAAAAACATTATGGGATGAAAGGGGCACCTAAGCCTGATATCATCGCTTATAATACAAATCAATGTAGAGAAGTAGAAGATTGGTTTACATTTTATGCAGATGAATTTAATTGCCCTATTGTAGGCATACAACCTCCTAGATATCTTGATGAAGTTACCCAAGATGAAGTGGATCTGGTTGTTAAACAAATGAAAAAAATGATTCCCGTTTGTGAAAAAGTGAGCGGAAGAAAATTTGATTTAGATAATTTTAAAAAAACGGTTGAGTTAAGTAAAGAAGCTACGCTACTTTGGCAAAATGTATTGAAAACCTCTACTGCCAAAAATGCTCCAATTAGCTATTTTGATGGTACTATACATATGGGACCTATAGTTGTTTTAAGAGGTACTCAAATAGCAAAAGATTATTACACTCTCCTTTTAGCAGAGTTAGAGGAAAATGTAAAGAATAATGTTGGTTTTATTACTAAAGCAAAAACAAGAATCTTTTGGGAAGGAATGCCAATATGGGGTAAATTAAGAATGATGAGCGACTTGTTTGCTAATAATGATTCTGCCGTAGTAGCTTCTACTTATTGTAGCAGCTGGGTGTTCGATAAATTTGATGAAAATGATCCTTGGAATTCTACTGCGAGAGCCTATACCGAGATTTTTATTAACCGTAGTGATAAAGCCAAAGAAAAAATGTTAACCGAATGGCTTGAAGAATACAATATTGACGGAATTGTTTATCATGATACCAAAACATGTTTCAACAATTCTAATGCTAAATTTGGAATGCCACAGCGCTTGCAAAAAATAACAGGAATTCCTTCTTTAATTATTGAAGGTGATTTATGCGATTTACGTTTCTTTTCAGAAGGACAGAGTATTACCAAAATAGAAACTTTTTTAGAGCAAATAGAAGATATCAAAGTATTAAATTAGTCAATGAGCAATGCAAATAACATAAAAGTTGGAATTATTGGAATGGGTCCGGTGGGGATGACCCTTGCTGTACAATTAAGGAAAGCCGGTTGTGATGTTGCTGTTTGTATCAGAAATGAAGTAAAGTATAACAAAATTAAAAGTGAGGGTATTATTCTTGAAAATGTAATAGAATCCAAAACAAAATTTACCCATTTATATCGATCTATTTCTGAAATGGCAGAACTTGATTTGGATTACTTATTTTTTGCGTTAAAATCCTATCAAACTTCTGAGGCAGTTGATGAAGCTGAAATTTTAAATTCTCAAAAACTTACCGTTGTTTCTGCTCAAAACGGAATTGATGTTGAAGATTTTTTAACGGCTTCTTTCGGAGAATCTAAAACGCTGCGCATGGTTGTTAATTATGCCGGCAATATAAGCTCTCCAAATACTGTAAGAGTATCATTTTTTAATCCGCCAAACTATATTGGTTCCATAGATGATAGCAAAATGGAGCATGCCGAAATAATAGCCGAATTACTCAATAATGTAGGATTAGCTACCAAGTCTGTAGATTCATTTGAATTGCTTAGACGATCTTGGGAAAAGACTATTCTCAATGCATCATTAAGTCCATTATGTGGTGTAGGTAGATTAACAATGGGAGAAGCAATGGCCGATGCAGACACTGTTGAGTTAATTGAACAGATAATTAATGAAGGAATTGATGTTGCCGAAAAAGAAAAAATTCGATTTCAGGATAATTTCTTAAGACATTGTTTACGGTACCTTAAAAAAGGAGGGGATCATTTCCCTTCTCTTGCTGGTGATCTAATTAACAATCGCCAAACCGAGATTGATTATTTTAATGGTAAAATCGTTGAATATGGTAAAAAACACTATGTAAGAACGACTTTAAATTTAGCTTTTACAAATACGGTAAAAGCAATGACCAATAAGAATATTATTGCCAAAATCCCAGGTGTGGCAGGAGACTTTAATAAAAGGATTGTTCAGAAAGGGATGGTTGATAAAAACAGAGCACCCATCTACTATAAAGGGCACGAATGTTTTCTTGGTATCGACCTTGGGTCTGCATACACTAAGTTTTCTGTTATTGATGAGAAAGGATATCCTATTTTCAGATATCAGTTACAAACATTGAGCAAAGATCGGCATGCAATGCAAAATATCCTTCGAGCTATTAATGCTGAATTTGATATTAAATACAGTTGTGCAACGGGTTATGGAAGGAAAGTTTTTTTACAGGCTGATGTGTCTAAAACAGAAATAAATTGTGCAGTTGCAGGAGTGTCGAAGTATTTTCCCGGAGAAAAAAATATTATTGATATAGGAGGTGAAGATATTAAAATTATTCGTTGCGATAAAGAAAACCACATTGGCAATTTCTATATGAATGATAAGTGTTCGGCCGGAACCGGTTCATTTTTAACTGAAATTGCAGAACGTGCGGAAATAGGCATATCAGAAATGAGTAGTCTGGCAGAGCATTCGGCATATGACAAAGAATTAAATAGCTTCTGTACGGTATTTGCCAAAACAGAAATTATGAAGTGGATAATGGATGGTATGTCTATTCAAGATATTTCCAGAGGAATCTATATCTCAATTGTCAATAAAGTTGCAAAAATGCGCCTTGATCCAGGAATTCCTACCTTAATGATAGGTGGTGTAATTGCTCACCACCCTTATCTAAAAACACTCTTGAATACAAAATTCAACAAAGAGATTGAAATTGTCGATGCTCCTCAATATGTTGTTTCTTTGGGAGCCTCTTTAATTGCACAAAAATACTACAATAAAAAAACATCTACTGATTCTATTATTAATGAAGAATCAGCTGTTTCTTAAAAATGCACAGAATTAAACTAGATATTACCTCAGACATATATCGCAACATTAAGCGACCAGAGAGTACTATTTAATTTCAGTTTTAATAATTTCAGATCGCCTTTCTTTTTTTAATAAAACATTAGAATTTCAAAGTAATTTACAAAATGGCTTATAAATACAAAAACTTAAACATTGAGAAATTATCTCAGAATGAGAACCCACTGGGACCGTCACCCATGGCTTTTAAAGCCATTTCTGAGCAATGTAAAACGATAAATCGTTATCCGGAAATACATTCCACTACTTTGAAATCTGAAATAGCAAGCCATCTTGAACTTAATACTGACAATATTTTTGTGAGCGCTGGGTTAGTGGAGGCTCTGGATATTTTGATTAGAAATTTTATTGTGAAAGGTGAAAACCTGATTATTCCGAAACTTACTTTTGTTGTTTACAGATTACTCGCTGAAGTTTTTGATGTTGAAACTCGATTTTCCCAAATGAAAGATTATAGAATCGATGTAGATTCTATTATTGAAAGTTGTGACGATCAAACTAAAGTAATCATAATAGCAAACCCTAATAATCCAACCGGAAATATCATTATAGAGAAGGAGCTGATTAAATTATTGAAAAATGTATCGCAACATACTTATGTGGTAATAGATGAAGCTTATTGCGAATATGTGTCTGATGAGGATTATCCTAATACAATAAAATTGCAAAAGAAATATACTAACCTAATTGTGTTGAGAACTTTTTCCAAAATATACGGATTAGCAGGATTACGAGTAGGTTATACCATTGCTTCAAAAGAAATTATAAAACAATTTGATTATTATCAACCGCCTTTTACTGTTAATAAAATGGCTGCAATTGCTGCTGCTGCTGCATTAAATGATAAACAATTTGTTAAAGATAGTTTTGAAATGAACTTGACAGCAAGAACCTTTTTGGAAAAAGAGCTTTCCATTCTAGGATATAATATTGTTTCGTCCCAGAGCAATTTTATTTTCGTTTTTTTTAATGAGCGAGTAGAACGAGATAAGATTTTTGACAAACTTGCTGGCAATAATTTAATAGTTAGGAAAATGGGGCCTTTTGGTGATTTTAGAGCTTTTAGAATTACAATTCCTAAACTAGAAAATTGTCAAAAAATAATCGACTGTTTAAGATATTAATTTGCTTGAGTCGTTTTTTTAAATATGTCAAAAATTGTACTCTTACATTTTTAATTTTATAAATAGAATATACAATAATATGAAAGGTTTTCACGATAAGAAAAAGGGATTTGGAATAACTTATAACGACATTTATCTTGTTAATGGAGCGAGAACGCCATTTGGTAAGTTATGTGGAACTTTAGGAAAGGTTTCTCCCACTGATTTAGGAATCTATGCTACCAAGGCAGCACTTGAAAAATCAGGAATTACAGGTGAAGATATTGATCAGTTAATGTATGCAAACATTGGACAAAGTTCCGCCGATTCATACTTTTTACCCAGACATATTGGTTTATTTTCTGGTATTCCAGAAGGTATTCCGGCAGTGATGTTACAGCGTATTTGTGGTTCAGGTTTCGAAACTATTATAGCAGGTGCTGAGCAAATCTCATTGGGAAAAGCACAAACTGCTTTATGTGGTGGAACAGAAAACATGACTCTTTCTCCAACGGTTAGTTTTGGAAATAGAATGGGTTATCCTTTAGGAAGAATTGATTTTAAAGATATGCTTTGGGAAGCTTTGAATGATACAGCTGCAGTTCCTATGGGATGTACAGCTGAAAATGTGGCAAAGAAACATGGCATTACGAAAGAAGAAGCTAATGTTTTTGCAAAATCTTCAATTGATAAATACTTGGCTGCTAAAGAAAGAGGTTTCTTTGATGGAGAGGTAATTAAGATGAACTCTACTGTTTTTGAAGAAGAAGGATTAAATCCTAGAAAAGTTAGATTACCAAGAAAAGTAGTAGATTTTGCAACAGATGAAAACGTTAGACCAGCAGATTTAGAGTCAATGGCAAAATTACCAACGGTATTTGATAAAGATGGTGTTCAAACAGCGGCTAACTCAAGTGGTATTGTTGATGGAGCTGCATCTGTAGTTGTTGCTAATGGTGATGTTATAAAAGCAAAAGGTTTAAAACCATTAACTAGAGTTGTTGCTTCAGCTACCAGTGCTTTAGATCCAAAAGTAATGGGATTAGGACCTGTTCCTTCTATCAGATTAGTATTGGAAATGGCTGGATTAACAGTTGATGATATAGGATTATTTGAAATTAATGAAGCATTCGCAGCCCAGTTTATTGGTTGTGAAAAAGAATTGGGATTAAACCGAGATATCTGTAATGTAAATGGAGGCGCAATTGCTTTAGGACACCCTTTAGCAGCTACAGGAACTCGGTTGTCTTTAACATTATCTAGAGAGATGCAAGAAAGAGGAGTGAAATATGGAATTGCTTCAGCTTGTATCGGAGGAGGACAAGGAACAGCCATTTTATTTGAAAATCCTAACGCTTAAATTAAACGAAATGGAAAAAATGAAACAATGGCAAATGACAGCACTAAAGGAAGATTTTTCTTTAGTAGAGTCTGATATGCCAACAATAGATAAAAATCAAGCGATTGTAAAAATTGCTGGTTGTGGTGTTTGTCATACTGATTTAAGTTTTTGGCACGATGGTGTTAGAACAAAAAAGGAAATGCCATTAACATTAGGTCATGAAATTAGTGGGACTGTAACTGAAGGACCAGCTAACTGGGCAGGAAAAAATGTAATTATTCCTGCAGTTCTTCCTTGTGGAGATTGTGAATTATGCAACAAAGGAAGAAGTAATATGTGTCAGAATCAACTGATGCCAGGAAATGATTTCCATGGTGGTTTTGCTACACACATTAAAGTTCCTCATCAATATTTATGTGAAGTACCCGATTCATTATTAGAGAAATATGAATTAGCTGAGGTTTCGGTTATTGCAGATGCAATTTCTACGCCTTATCAGGTTATAAAAAAATCTGAATTAGAAGAAGGAGATTTAGCAATTGTAATTGGAGTAGGTGGAGTAGGAGTTTATGGAGCTTTAATCGCTAAGATTATGGGAGCTAAAGTTTTAGCTATCGATATTAATGATGAGAAATTAGCCAATGCTAAAAAACACGGAGTGGATGCTGCATTAAATTCCAGAGATTTAACCCATAAAGAAATTAAGGGAAAAGTAAGAGAAATTGCCAAGGAGATTGGAGCATCTAAATTTGGTTGGAAAATCTTTGAAATTTCAGGAACAACATCTGGCCAAGAATTAGCTTTTAGTTTATTAACGTTTACTTCAACATTAAGTATTGTTGGATTTACAATGGACAAATTAAATGTAAGATTAAGTAACTTAATGGCATTTGATGCTAAGTTAATTGGAACTTGGGGATGTAAACCAGAGTTATATCCAGAGGTGGTAGATTTAATTGCATCAGGTAAATTAGACATTAAGGATTTTGTTCAAACTTTCCCATTATCACAAATCAACGAAGTTTTTAAAAACACATTAGACCATAAGTACAATAAACGGTCGGTGTTGGTGCCATAATATTAAATTTATAGAGAAACAAAGTGTCAGAATTTGAAAAATATTTAAGACCTACAAAGTTTATTGATTTCAATGAACCAGAGGTTCAGGAGTTTGTTAATTCCTGTATTAGTGTTGATTGTGATACTAATGAAAATATGATTCGATTGTATTATAAAGTAAGAGATAGTATAATTTATAACACATATGATATTTTTTTAAAAACACCTTTTTTCAAAGCAAGTAGTACCATAAAAAGAGGTTTTGGATTTTGTATTCCTAAAGCAATTTTATTAGCTACGGTTGCAAGAGCGATTGGAGTACCTTCTCGATTGAGTTTTGTTGATGTTACAAATCACATTGCTTCAGAGAAAATATTAGAAAGATTGCAAACAAATATTTTTGTTTTTCATAGTTATACGGATCTTTATTTAAATGGGAAATGGGTAAAAGCAACATCAGTTTTTAATAAAGAAATGTGTAAAAAATTTGATGTTGAACCACTTGATTTTGACGGAAAAAATGATTCTCTTTTTCAACAATTTGATAAGAAAGGGAATAAATATATGGAATACTTATTTGATCACGGGACTTTCGATGATTTACCCTATGGGAAAATGTTAAACAGTTTCAAAAATGCGTATCCTCATATTTATGAAGAATATAAAATTAAGATTGAATCAAAATATAATTTTTCTAAATAATTTAAAGTTTTAAAGAATAAAAAAATAATAAAAATATTAAAAAATGGAATTACATAGCCACAATTTAGTAGAACACAACTACACCGATATTCTTTATGAATTAAGACCTGCAAAAGATTTTGAAGGTAATAAAGTAGCTGGGTTGTTTAATGCATGGATATTTCTAAATAACCCATCACAATACAATTCTTATACTACTAAAGCTGTAAAAGAAATTATTCTTGCAATGAGAGAAGCTTCTAATGACAGAAGCGTCGTTGCGGTTGTGTTTACAGCTGTTGGTGATAAAGCATTCTGTACAGGGGGCAATACAAAAGAATATGCAGAGTATTATGCAGGAAACCCTCAGGAATACAAACAATATATGCGCTTATTTAACGACATGGTTTCTGCTATTTTAATGAATGATAAACCTGTTATTTGTCGTGCAAATGGAATGCGAATTGGTGGTGGTCAAGAAATAGGAATGGCTTGCGATTTTACTATAGCTCAAGATTTGGCAAAATTTGGACAGGCAGGACCAAAACATGGATCTGCACCTGATGGAGGATCTACAGATTTCTTACACTTATATGTTGGAGTAGAGAAAGCAATGGAATCCTGTACCGTTTGTGACCCTTGGAGTGCTCATGAAGCACTACGTTTAGGGCTACTTACCGAAGTTGTTCCTGCGCTTAAAGTAGATGGTAAATTCATAAATAATCCTATGGTAAGAACAGATAGATGGATTAGCAAAAAAACAGGAGAAATTATTTACGGAATGCCTAAAAAAGGAGATTCTTTAGCTGAAGGTAAAGCTTTATTCAAATCAGGAGAGGTTGATTTATCATTGTTAGATGAAACAGTAGAGAAAATGTGCACAAAATTAATGATGACTTTTCCCAACTGTTTAAGTAAGACAATTAATTCTATTCGAAAGAAAAAATTAGAACATTGGGATGCAAACAAAGAATCTAACAGAGATTGGTTAGCATTGAATATGATGACTGAAGCTAAAGCAGGCTTTAAAGCATTTAACGATGGGCCAAGAGGTAATAGGGAAGTAGATTTTGTTAAACTCAGACAAATGCTGGCAAAAGGAATGGAATGGAACGATGAAATGCACGAGGCAATTTCTCCTCAATATCAAGATGAAAAAGCTTAATATGGAAAAACTAAAATTAGAATATTCACATAAAGGTGAAGTAGCTAACGTTATTCTGGCTGATGGCAAAGGCAATGTGTTAGACAATATTATGATGTTAGAAATACTCGATTTATTTACTCAATTTAGAGAGAATAAAGACATCAAACTCATTACATTTCAGGGAGAGGGAAAGCATTTTTCTTTTGGGGCCAGTGTTCCTGAACACACCAAAGAATTTGCCGAAATGATGTTAAAAACATTTCACAAAATATTTTTCGGTATTATTGATTTGGGTATACCAACGTTGGCAAAAATTTCAGGACAATGTTTGGGAGGTGGTATGGAATTGGCTTTAGCATGTAACTTTATGTTTGCCGACAAAACAGCTGTTTTAGCCCAGCCAGAAATTGTTTTAGGAGTATTTCCTCCTCCGGCGTCCATTATGTTACCATTAAAAATCGGCAATGCTCGAGCAGAAGAAATTTTATTGACTGGCAGAAATGTAAATGCTGCAGAAGGAGAAAGAATAGGCTTATTGAACAAAGTTTTTGATGATAAAGAAGATTTAAATTCTGGTGTAGATGAGTGGATATCAAAAAATATCGTTCCTAAAAGCGCATCATCCTTAAAGTATGCCGTAAGAGCATCAAGAGTGACTTTCAACTACATTGTGGGTAACAAACTTCCGTTTCTTGAGCAACTTTATGTGAGACAATTAATGGAAACTAAAGACGCAAATGAAGGCATTAATTCGTTTTTAGAAAAAAGAAAACCCAGTTGGGAAAATAGTTAAAAATAAAATCGTCATTTCGAGGAAGAATGACGAAGCATGCTTACCAATAATTGGATTGCTTCACTAAGTCAGCAATGACGAATAAATAATAAAGCAAAATAATGAAAAAGATTACTACAGTTGGAGTTATAGGAGCTGGTACAATGGGATCAGCTATTGCTCAAAAATTCGCTCAAGAAGGATTTACTGTTTATTTAAATGATAGGGAA
>JAAETN010000041.1 GCA_024228355.1 Maribacter sp.
TGCTTTACACACCATTTATTATCATTTTGCGTTATATTTAATGCAACAAACCAGCTGGATGAATTTTAATCCTAAAAAGAAGACTTCTAACTTTGTTCTAATAGCAATAGCCTTTGCCATTGTGAGTCTGATATTATGGAATACCAATAGTTTCTTTAAAAAATTCAAGGAAGAGGAACGCTTAAAGATGGAGAATTGGGCCACGGCCCATTCGGACCTTTTACAGTACTCCGAAGATGCAGAAATGGGTAATCTTACTATTAAGGTGCTTCAAAACAACACTTCAACTCCCATGATCTTGGTCAATAAGGATGGATCTGTCAAGACCAATAATATGCCTGAAGACAAGGTAAAGGATTCCATATATCTTCAACGAAGTATCCTGAAATTTCAAAGAGAAAACAATCCAATATCAATAGGCCATCAAGGTGAACATTTAGCTACTCTATATTATGGGAATTCCGAAGTGCTGAACAAGTTAAAATATTATCCAATTGCATTGTTGCTCATTATTTTCCTTTTCGGAATGGTCATTTTCTTCTTCTTTAAAACCAATAAGGCATCGGAGCAAAACAAACTCTGGGCCGGCATGGCAAAAGAAACTGCGCATCAGATAGGAACACCTCTATCATCATTGTTAGGTTGGAATGAACTTCTTAAAAGCGAAAAAATAAATCCTGAAATCACGAAGGAAATACAAAAAGACATCTCCCGATTGGAAACCATAACAGAACGATTCTCAAAAATTGGCTCCTTACCCGAACTTAAGGAATTCGACATTGTTGAAGAAACAAGGGAAGCCTACGATTATCTGAAAAGGAGAAGTTCTAAACTGGTTCATTTTTCGTTCAATTCCAAAGTTGAAAGGTTGCCTGTACTTTTAAATCATTCATTATTCAATTGGACAATTGAGAATCTAGTAAAAAACGGGATTGATGCCATGAAGGGGAAGGGAAGTATTGCCATAGATATTATACCCGCTGGTAAATACGTGAATATTCTGGTGGCCGATACCGGCGGTGGAATCGCAAAAAGTGAATATCAAACCATTTTCAACCCA
>JAAETN010000042.1 GCA_024228355.1 Maribacter sp.
AACGTTCAATCATTTTTTCTGCTTCCTTCGGGTTTTCTGTTAAACCCAAATGATACCCGCCTAAACAAAAAGAAGTTACTTTTTGCCCATCGCGCGTTAATTGTCGTTGGGGCAGAATTTCGCCCAACCTATCAGATGAGGAAATGGCCGAGGCCCAATCGGATACTAAACTAAATGCGACGGCCGAGGCTGATTTTTTTAAAAATTTTCTGCGGTTTTCCATAATCTAAATATTTAATTTGAAAGCAATACAAATTACAATATCTCTTGTAAAGAAATGATTGTTAAATTAATTATTCATTAAAAAGCACTTAAAATTTGCTTAAATGGAATAAAAATGCAAAATTTTCAATATTTCACCTCTGTCCCTTTAACTTTGTAAACCATCTGCCTTAACGAACAAAAGAACAACCGCTGTGATAGTTTCAAATGTGATGGTCTGTTGATAAATTAAAAACAAGACATTATAAATCTAACTGCATCCACAAAGGTCTATGGTCAGAGATATAGTACCTTAAGTAAGCTCTAAAGTCCATGATCACCTCCAAAGTTTCAGAATAGGATTTTGTCATTTTCTTTGAAAAACCCTTATACCTCTCAATGGTTCTTATCCGCAACCGAATGGCCTTAAATCCGTCCATATTTTTATCATTTATATCCCAATTGTTACAATTTTCACCCCTGATTATGGGGCTTATGGGAGCAATTGTTACAATTTCGTTGATTCTCCTAATTATCACCAATCACACAAAACATTGATATACCGTATCTTATGTGTTAAATTATGATCGTAACATCGCTTTAGCGTGTTACCCTCTTGCTATTCAAATCTTATCCGTTTCACTTCTAAAATTTGAATACTCCTAAAAAGTACTTTACCATGCAAAAAGTAATGTGCGCCCTATTGGATTTTTGTTTCCTGCCTAAGGCAGGCAGGTACGCTTACCTATCGGGACGCTACAGAAACCCAACAGAAACCTTGCGCAAAAGTTAGGGGTAAGGATTTGGGACAACTTCAACTTTCTATGGTACTTTCATCATCGGAAACTGAAACCTCGTTTATTTTTATCTATTCTTTTAGTTGCTCCATCTCATCGGCAATTTTACTATCCAGAACCTTCGCATAAATCTGAGTGGTTTTTAACGAGCGATGCCCCAGCATTTTACTTACGGTTGCAATTGATACCCCATTGGATAGATTGACGGTTGTGGCAAATGTATGTCTTGCCAGGTGTGTAGTGAGATTTTTATTGATACCACATACATCGGCAATCTCTTTGAAGTATGCTTTGGATTTTTGATTGGTCAACACAGGAAAATCCATCGATTTGTGTTCCGTTAAAGGGTGGAATCTTGAGTGAGTAAATTGTGCTGAAATTGGTGAAAAATGATTAAATTTATGTAACGATTCTAAGGAAGTTTTTATGAATAAGCTTAAAAATATTTTAGTGATGAGCATGGCATTTTGATGCTCAATGGTTGCCAATCTTTTGCAAGCTCAAAACATAAGAGAACAGTATGAAGCGTCGTAAATTTCTAAAATATGGAGTTGGTTCTTTGTTAACTGCTCCACTCATCCTTAAGGCATATCCAAATGTTTATACGGATAATTATGCCTCACCAATAGTAAGTGTATTTGATGAATTAGCTACTAACCTGAGTTTCACGAACGGTAAAGTACTTAATTATGATGGTGTAATTGTTGACAAAATTGTTTCTCACGATATCATTAATTCCAGAGTTGCAAAAATGGTCGATGCTGCTGTTATGAAGATTACCTCGGCATCAAGTGTCGGCAAGGCCTGGGAATCACTTTTTCCGAAAGGGCATCCAAATCCAAGTACAAAAATTGGCATCAAACTCAATTTTTCCTACGGTGATTGGAAGGCGGACAAAGGGAATGATTGGTCTAAGATTTATTGTCCATTTGGCCCGAAAGCTGCTGTTACAAATGCAATTGTTGCAGGTCTCTGTCAAATGATGGATGGAACATTTCCAATTGAAAATATCACTTTAATCGAGCGTATGTATTCGGTTGGGTTAAGAAAATATTACCCACTTGTTCAGGGATATCGACCAGTATTGGAGGATAATAATGGTTTGTTTAAGGATAGGCGCCCTGGCGCTTTTGGAATGCATTGGATATATGCGGCCAGTCCTTTGGAGTTACCACCGGAAGCACCCAAATTCATTGCTGCACCAAATTACACCGGTGAGTATCAGGCCCCACAGCGTATTTTCTCAGCAATTTATGAAAGTGATTTTCTGATCAATTATGCCATAGCCAAGGATCATCGTGCGGCAGGAATTACAGGAATCATGAAAAACAATTATGGATGCACTGATAATCCCATGGGGACTCACGGTTCTGAGTGGAGAAATCCCGATAGTCCATACGCCGGAACGAGATTATGTGTACCTGTTTTTCATAAAAATATAAATATGCATGCACCATCGATTCTAAATATACTCGATGCTTTAACTGGAGTTTATGAAGGCGGACCTCTGTCTGGGAAAGTATTTCATGCCAATACGATCGCGGTAAGTAAAGATGCGGTAGCACTGGATTCATACCTTCTGGATATGCTTAATGTTGCAAGAAAGAAAGAAGGACTTTCAACCCTTTTAACTGCTGATGGGACAACACAGGATGGTCATCCCAATGCCCCTTTTTTACGCATTGCAGCTGAAAATCATGAATTGGGGAGCATGTCTCAAAAAAACATTCAGCGTATTAATCTTTCTTCAGAGTCCAGTGAGTATGTTTTACCTACTTTGCAGAAAAATCAATCTTTAATTAGTGAATCTCGGAAGATGAGCTCTGGATATAATGTTCAGGTCTTTCTTGATAATTCAAAAAGAGATCACACCATCGAATCAAGAATCGAAAATTCGCGTGGGCGCATCATAAAATCATTTAGTACGATGAAGGTTAAATCTTCGCAGGCAGAATTAAGTTGGGATCATAAAAATGATGAAAAAAGTACCGTTAAAGAAGGTATTTATATATGGTATGTGACGGTGGATGGTATATTACATACCAGTACTATAAACGATTTTTCTAATGTATAGCTTTTAATTTGTTTGATTGCCTTGGCTGTAATCAGCTTTCTTTCGGAGTGCAATTGCTTGTGGGCATTGAGAACTTCGGCGTATACGTCATCTAAATACGTATTGAGTAAAATCAAGTTATGGTCTGTTTCCTTGGCCCTACATCTGAAAATGTCCCAATTGCACACCGAAATGTCACGCTTTATATTAAATTCACCGCGTTCCTTATTGACCGTAATTCGAACATAAATTTCCAATCTTTCGGGATCGTTCCGTTTTTTCCTAGTGAAGAAAATCACTCCTAAAGTGCTGTCTGTACGCATGTTGTAAGTCTTTTTAATTAAACATCCTTTGTTTAATGACTACATCTAAATGGCCTAAATGCTACTTAAATTTACAACAAAATACGTACCGCTTTGCACACCGAATTGCACACCAGAAAGGTGGTTTTAAACTATATCATATAAATGCAGAAAAAATGAAAAA
>JAAETN010000043.1 GCA_024228355.1 Maribacter sp.
ATTCTTAAGTTGACTCCAAAAGGTTGTGACCGTTGCTGAAAATTGATTCTTGCTATATTTTAATCCTATTTCTGCTTGGGTAATTTCCTGGACCTCACCTTTTTGATTTATTGGAACACCGGAAAAATTATTGAAATAATAGTTTAATTCAGGGGCTTTGTTACCCGAAGAAAAACGGGTAAAAACAGCGGAATCATCATTGAATTTATAGTTCAACGCGGCGGAATAAGATAGGTAATTGTAATTGAAATCAAAATTATCACTGGCCCCAGTTGGCATTAAGATCCCATTGTCATATGCAGTGGTTGGGTTCCCATCGTATCCACCGTCCTGTTCAAAAGGAGCTGCTTGGTCCTTGTTGCCTTTATGACCAATGGATTCATATCGCAATCCTACATCCAAATGCAAACGATCTTCTAATTTCCATCGGTCATTTGCAAAAAAAGCAAATTGGCTTACATCGGCTCTGGAATTATCAAAAAACAATCCTCCGTAATTACTTAAACCATTTGAATCTGACAAGAATAATACAGGTTGTCCAGGATTTTCCAAAGTTACCTGTAACATTCTAGGATTTGATTCATAGGTAACATAACCAAAGCTACCTTGGGTAAAAAGTGAAGTATCTGAAAAACCAGAACCAAAACCAAAGTTAAAATCATGTTTCTCGGATATTTTTCTGAAAGTCAATTGATTCATCCATTCATCCGATCTATTTTGCTTGAGCCAGGAAGCCGTTCCCATTATGGCATCATTGGGCAATGTTCCCGTTCCTAAATACTGGATGGACTCACCAGCTAAAATCCCACTATTGTCCAATCGAGCTAATTCCATCCCATTAGCAGCATCCTTAAAAACAACTTGTCCTATTGGAAATTGAGCCCCACTAATAAAGTAAGCCAATGGATTATCCAAAGACACAAATGCATTGCTAATCGCAGTCTGCCAATTGGCACTCTTATGCGAATGTTTTATATTGAATCTCACTGACCAATCGTTTCCAAGTTCTTGTAAAATATCCATCCCAAAAGCTTTATCCTGTGCATGAACACCCTGTGAAGGATCAAAATGATTGGTAGCACCCTCATTTAATCTTCTTCCATCAGGGACATTAGCGGAAAAAGCAGGCATCAAAAGGGCAGTGGTATTAAAATCCTGACCAAAAGCTGCTTCAGGATCATCCCAATTCGTTGCAGCAACGCCAGTATATCGATTTGTAAAATCATCAAGTAATTTACCATAAAACTTTATGTAGCCTTTACTATGTCTTTTGAGTACATTGAATTTCAACTGTCCACCCTTGCTAAAGTTAAAATCAGTATTACGGGCTCCATCATCCTTACGGTAATGACCCCCTATTGTATAAAACCAATTATTACCCAAGGG
>JAAETN010000044.1 GCA_024228355.1 Maribacter sp.
TCAGGATATTGCTTGGGTTGATCGCCCTGAAGTATGTATAATTCTTAGGGATACGCTATTATTGAAACCGGTAATAAGCGATGCCTTCGAAAGGGAGGATTATGGCTTTGATATTGAAGATGGTTTGATTCTAAGGGAATACTTGGAAAGACATCCTGAAGCAAAAGAACGCCTTACCACCTTATTGAACAAAAACTTATTATCAGTTGGGGCCACTTATAACTGCCCTTATGAGGACATGTATGATGCCGAAGATCAAGTGCGCCAATTGTACTTGGGTAAAAAATGGGTAAAGAAAACCTTTGGAGGATATGATTCAAAGGTGTATTGGAATGTCGATGTACCGGGTAAATCACTGCAAACTCCCCAGATTCTTAAAAAAGCAGGAGTGGATTATATGATTATTAGCAGGCATGCAAAGGGCATGTTCCATTGGGCAAGCCCTGATGGCAGTTCGGTTTTTACCTACTCTCCCGGTCATTACGGGAATGATTTACTTTACCTTTCAAGAGATCTGGGCAATAAAATGAGATATGGAGCAGAGCAGGTCTTGTATTGGGAGAAGAATTTTGAAGGAAGTGAAGTTCATACACCTTTGCTTTCCAGTCAGGATATGCTCCCGGCCATTGATTATTCAGAATTCATAGATTCATGGAATTCTTTTGATAAGCTGAAGGATGAAAAGGGGATCGACAAAAATGTTTTCTTGCCCAATATGGAACTCATGACCGTTGATGAATTTATGCCTTTGGCAGAAAAAAAAGCAACAAAGGTCGATACAATAATAGGAGAACGCCCAAATGTTTGGGTATATATTCATGGTCCTGCCCATCATGATGCCCTAACCGCTAGTAGGGAAGCTTCTAAGCTGTTGCCAGCTGCAGAAAAATTTCTATCCATCGCAAATATCATCGACCCTAAAAAAATGCAATACCCATTTAAGGATTTTGATGAAGCTTGGCAGGCCAAGATTTATCCCGATCATGGTTGGGGCGGCCATGATGGTGATATTACTGATAATTTATTCAAGGAAAACCTGGTAAAATCAAGAACCATGGGTAAAAGTCTATTGAATAAGGGATTGGATTTCTTAGCGACTCGAATAAAGAAAAACGAGAAACTGGGAACCCCAATTGTCCTGTTCAATAGCCTTTCCTGGGAGCGGACAGACCCAGTAACCGTATCCTTGGATTTTCCAAAGGGAAGTACGCAAAAGGTTGCCATTATCTCCGCAGATAAGAAAATGACAAGCTCACAAAGTACCAACGAAATATTTTACGAAGATGGCAGCCTTAAAAGTGCTGACATTACCTTTATCGCTCAAAATATACCCTCTGTGGGATATGCCACCTATTACATATCAAATAAGAAGAATGCAGTAGAGGCAAAGGTTGAAAAAGCCTCAACTACGGCATATGAAAATCAGTTCTATAAAATAACATTTGATAAGGGCGGTATCGCACAAGTATATGACAAGGAGCTTAAGAAAGAATTACTGGAAACAGATAACCTCAAAGGCGGCGAAGTATTCACCTTACAGTCTGTCGGAAATGGAGCAGGTGAATTTGGGGATGTACAGCAGGTAAGCATGGTGGATTTTGATAAAATGAGCCTTCATGATCCTGAATGGGTAGTTTTGGAGAACGGACCTTTATATACCAAATACAGACTTGAACAAGAAATCAAACATGCCATTGTAAGGCAGGATGTTACTTTGTACCATAATCTTAAACGCATCTATTTTAATACAAGTTTGCGCAATTGGTCAGGCGAGTTGTACCGAGAATTCAGAACGGCTTTTCCTATTAGTATGGAGAATCCTGAAATTGCACACGAAGTACCTTTTGGCAGCGTGAGGGTCGGCAAGGATGAGATAAAAACAGCGGGGGAACGCTATACCCCACTTTGCAAAGACGTACACCCTAGGGCCATTATTGATTGGATATCGGCAACTGATAATGAAGTCTCGGTTACGTTGAGTTCATCGGTTGCGGCTGCAGATTGGATTGATCCTACTTCCCATAACGCAAACAAAGCTGTATTGCAACATATACTTTTGGCAAGTAGGACCTCTTGCCACTGGGAAGGAAATGAATACTCGCAGGCTGGTAATCACGACTTTCACAATGTGTTCACTTCCAATAAAGCGGGCAGTATTGCGGGGCAGCGAATTGCCAAACAGGAAAATGAACCAATAAACGTGGTTGTTTATCCAGATACTTCAACAAAATCGTTTTTACCGGAATCATTGAGTTTCTTTTCAATTGATACTGAGGATGTAATCATAACAACCCTAAAGAAAGCGGAAGATTCTGAGGACATTATTGCACGTATGTACAATGTTGGGGATGGTACTGAAAAGGTGAATGTTTCATCTTATTTCAACATCGAATCCTACAAGCAAACCAATATAATTGAGGAGAACCCAACACTAGTGGTTCCTGAGTTAAAATTGGGTAAATATGCGATTGAGACGTTTAGTCTCAAGATCAAAAAATGAAAAAAGGTATGGACCATGTCATCACTTTTTGTCTAAAAAAGTTGTTAGTTGGAATCGTAGGGATGCTGCTCTTCATTTCTTTTGGCTGTAAACAACCAAATAAGGATGGGAATCTTTCCAAATACAATGTTCTCATGATTTATGTAGATGACCTCCGTCCCGAATTGGGATGCTATGGTAATCCCATTATTCGAACACCTCACATTGACCAATTGGCAGCATCTGGATATGTATTTAACAATCATTATGTACAATCGGCGATTTGTGGACCATCAAGATCTTCCCTGTTAACGGGAAAGGTCTCTCAACAATGGGACCCTTGGAGCGATTTCAGAAGTATGAAACGGGAGCCAAATACACCAGTGGCGCTTCCCCATTTGTTTAAGAAGAATGGGTATAGCACCATCGGCATTGGTAAAATTACACATGAACCAGGTGGTGTCATGGATGAAGCACAAAGCATCGCACAAATTCCATTTAGTTGGGATACAACCTATACGGAGGTCGGTAAATGGAAAACCCCTTGGAGGGCCTTTTTTGCGTATGCAAACGGGGATGCCCATAACACAGCCATGGGAATTGGGATGGAAACACCTAGATTGCCCTACGAAGTAGGAGAGGTTGATGATGAGGGATATCCAGATGGCCTTAATGCACTTGAGGCCATCGAACAGCTCCAAAAATTAAAAGCAGGGAGGAATCCCTTTTTTCTCTCCCTTGGGTTTTATAAACCCCATTTGCCTTTTAATGCACCTAAGAAATATTGGGATTTGTACGAGCGAGACGAAATACCGATGGCAGACAATAATTTTGTGCCCAAAAATTTGAGCAATGCTTATAGCCTTAATAACAGCCCTGAGGTAACAACACATTATCCCTGGCCCGATGGTCCTGGGATTGTAACTCCGGAAAGTGCTAGGATATTAAAACATGGGTATTATGCGAGCATCAGTTATATTGACGCACAGGTCGGAAAAGTCCTTGATGAATTAGAACGCTTGGACCTGTCTAAAAGCACCATTGTGGTATTATGGTCCGATCATGGTTGGCATTTGGGAGAGCACACCATGTTCGGTAAAATGTCGAATTTTGAGATTGCCACACGCAGCCCCTTGATTATTCAGATACCAGGGAGTAAGACCAAAGGAATGAAATTGAGCCAGTTAACAGAAACAATTGATATATACCCCACGCTTGCAGAATTGTGCGGTTTGGAGTATCCGGATGACCTGGATGGTAAAAGCATAGTTAACATTTTACAAAACTCTGATCTCAAAGGACAAGAGTTTGCACGAAGCTTTTACTATAGGAATGGGGCATTGGGTAAAACGCTAAGAACCGAACGCTACAGGATCGTACGTTGGGCCACTGAAAATGATAGCACCCTTGCCGTAGAATTATATGATCATCAACTTGATCCAAATGAGAATAACAATATTGCAGCGGAACAGGAAGAAATTACTGCTACTCTTTTGGAAAAGTTGAAAACAGTGAGCTTCATGGATGAAGATATGCCATTCCAAAATGGTTGGGAATAATTGGGAATAATAATGTTGGCAAAAGGTTGGTGAGTGCCATGGGATAATATAAAATGGAAACTATAAAATGCGGTCAACAAGTGCAATAAAAAATACAGAAACCGTTCGCGGATTGAATTTAAATAGAATAAACTAAAACTACGCTATGGGATCATTGTGGAAAAATGATAAGGAGCTATATGAAATAGCAAAGAAGGAACTTTTTGTGGCCTTGGTAGGGGATATTTTGGATAAAATGGGATACCTACACCAGTTTCTTCCTCCCAACATAAAACCCTTGAATGATGATTTTGTGGTCATAGGAAGGGCGATGCCCGTTTTGGAAGCAGATGTAATTGAAGAGATTGTTGAGAACACCAATAATCCAATGATGCAAAAACCGTTTGGGATCATGTTTGAGGCGTTAGACAATTTAAAGGAAGGCGAGGTATATATTTGTTCGGGATCATCTCCCAATTATGCCCTTTGGGGAGGATTAATGAGTACAAGGGCCATCAAATTGGGTGCCGCTGGGGCAGTGGTAAATGGTTGGTCGAGGGATACAAAGGAGATACTCAATCTTGATTATCCCACTTTTTCATTCGGTGGTTATGCCCAAGACCAAGGACCACGCGGCAAGGTAATCGATTATCGGGTTCCTATAGAAATTGAAGGTATTCGCATTAATCCTGGTGATATTATTTATGGTGATGTTGATGGTGTTCTGATTGTGCCTAAAGAAGCGGTTAAAGGGGCTTTTACGGGCGCAATTGAAAAGGCAAGGGGTGAACAATTGGTTAAAAAAGCATTGCAGGCCGGCATGAGTACGGTTGAGGCTTTTGATAAGTTTGGAATTATGTAATAGAATTCCTTCTCTCTAATTCAAATAAATGAAAAATCAAAATTCCCTATATCTGTTCACTATAAGTTTTGTCTCTACCATTGGTGGGTTTCTATTCGGTTATGATACGGCAATCATATCGGGTTGTAATTCCTTTTTGGAGACCCATTTTAATTTAACGGCCAGTATGTTGGGATGGATAGTTTCATCAGCTTTATTGGGAACCATTTTGGGTTGTATTATTTCAGGAAAGGTCACCGACAAATATGGTCGTAAGAAAGCATTGCTATTGGCAGCTTCCTGTCTCACGATATCCGCGTTCGGATCAATGCTTACTCCCCAATTTTTAGGCAATTTGGATACCTCTTATTGGATTACATCCAGTTTGGACACCTCATTTATGTCATTGGTCATCGTTCGTATCATTGGAGGTATAGGTGTAGGTATAACTTCTGTTGTTGCCCCTATTTATATCTCTGAATTGACCTTACCTGAAAAAAGGGGTAAAATGGTCTCACTTTATCAATTGTCGATAACCTTGGGGATTCTTCTTGCTTTTTTGGTCGATTGGGTCGTGCTTAACCAAGCCGGAGAAAATGCTGGGATTATAAGTGCCTCGCAAGTCGGATTCTGGGATTGGTTGTTTGTTGAAGAACTTTGGCGAGGCATGTTCGGAACTGAAATACCCATTGCGCTTCTCTTTTTAGTACTACTCTTATTTGTTCCCGAAAGTCCTAGATGGCAATTGGTGAATGGAATGGAAGAAAAGGCTTTTTTGACCATGGTCAAAATCGATGGGACAGTGCAGGCAAAAGCGCAAATGGCCGAAATGAAGGTAGCTTCAAAAGTAACGGTCCAAGGAATTAAGGAATTGTTCAAACCCTATTTACGCAGACCTTTATTAATAGGGATACTGCTTCCGATGTTCGCACATTTGAGTGGAATTGCGGCAATCATGTATTTTGCACCCAATATCTTGAATGAATCGATCAAGAGTGTTGAAAGCTCATTCTTGGGTGCGGTTTTGGTAGGTCTTGTCAATTCAATTTTCACCTTCATCGCCATAATGAACATAGAGCGTTATGGTAGGCGAAAACTGTTGTTGATCGGGGTTGTTGGTGCGGCTATATCCCTTATGGGTGTTGGGGTGTTGTTCGCCATTGGATCCAACTTGGTGATTATTCCACTATTGATTTATGTAGCCTGTTTCGCATTTTCATATGGCCCAATTGTTTGGGTCATCATCAGTGAAATTTTTCCAACAAAAATCAGAGGTCTTGCTGTAAGTATTGGGAGCCTTTCATTAATGGTAACAGGTTTCTTCATTACGTTGACCAACCCTATTTTCATAGAAACGATTAGACCTGCAGGCACATTTTTCCTTTATGGTGCTTTAACGCTACCAGCTATTTGGTTCATCTGGAAATATGTCCCGGAAACAAAGGGTAAAACCTTGGAGGAAATTGAAATGTCCTGGAAAAGAATAAATGGCAAACAACAAAAAGAGGTTAAATGAAACTTATTGAGCAATATCAAATAAGCGATAATGGGTATCACCCTTTCTTGATTCGGGATGGTTGGCAGGTAGCTCAATTAAACTATATGCCTGAACAGGAAATCGGCAATATTGAAAAAGTGGACATCCATTATTTAACCGATGAGGTTTTTATTTTACTGAAGGGGAAAGCAGTCCTGATAGGAGCTGCCATAAATGGGGATGATATAGAGTTTGATGTAGAATTAATGAAACCGAATATTACCTATAATATTCCGGTAAATACTTGGCATAATATTGCGATGTGCAAGGGTTGTGAGATTATCATTGTTGAGAAGTCCAATACCCATGAGGGTGATTTTGAGTTTTTCCCGTTAAGTGATGAAAAAAAGAAGGAGTTGGAAAATCTGGTCAAAAAATCCTTTGATGAAATCGGTTAACCATAAATAATCATCAACAAAAATTAAAGAATCTGACCTATGATAAGTATAGATTTAAAAGGTAAAAGAGTATTGGTCACAGGAGGTAGCAAAGGAATAGGTGCTGAGATATGCAGAAAAATGGCGGCCTGTGGCGCTGATGTTTTCATTAATTATAATAGCAATGAACAAAGTGCCAAGGATTTGGCAGAAGAGATTTACAATTCTTTTGATGTTAAAACTGGCATTGCAGGTGCAGATGTATCCAAGGCTGAACAGGTCAAGGAAATGTTCTTGAAAATGGACGCTGAAATGGGTGGTATCGATATTTTGGTAAACAACGCGGGTACCGAATCAATCCATCATATTTTGGATTTGGAAGAAAAGGAATGGGATCGTGTAATGAATGTGGATTTAAAGGGACCGTTTTTATGTGCCAAGGAAGCTGGAAAAAGAATGGAGATCAATGGCGGCGGAGTTATCATAAATATTTCTTCTATACATGATGTGGTACCAAGGAAAGGATTGGCGCATTATTGTGCTGCCAAAGCCGGATTAAAAATGCTCTCAAAGTGCCTGTCTCTTGAATTGGCTGAAAATAATGTTAGGGTGGTATCTATTGCTCCAGGAGCTATTTCGACTGAGATGAACCGTGATGAAATTGCCAAATTCGGTAAGGAGAAATTTGAGCATTGGATTCCCCAAGGTAGAATTGGCAACGTAAGTGATGTTGCCCATACCGTGACATTTATGGCAAGTGAATTAGGCGATTATATCAATGGTTCGGATATCTATATAGACGGGGCTTATATGAACAATACAATACAATATGATCCCCGTCCACCAAGAATTAAAGATTAGATAAGAAATGGAGATCTATTTAAAAGGTATGGCCTGGGACCACCCTAGAGGATATGAACCACTTAGGGCCTTATCAAATGAATATATGAAAATACATCCGGAGGTCAACATAAAATGGGAGATACGTTCACTGAAGGAATTTGGGGATATGCCAATTGAGGATTTGATTGAAGAATACGATGTGATTACGATTGATCATCCTTATATGGGTCAAGCACATAGAAATAAATTATTGCTGGATTTGAAGGGATTTATAACCAATGGGCGGTTCGCTTATCTTGAAAACGCATATGTTGATCACTGTTTTGACTCCTATGTATATGAGAACCATTTATATGCATTACCTATAGATGCGGCTGCGCTGGTAGCAGCTAAGCGCAATGACCTATTCTTGGAACTAGGATTGACCTCACCAACAACCCATAAAGAACTCAAAAGATTCTACAAGAAAGTCCCTAATGGGTATACGGTAGCTTGGCCACTTTGTCCTACCGATATGTGGTGCTCGTTTCTTACCTTATGTGCCCAAGAGGGAGGTCTCGATTTTATCCAAAATTATGAGATTGATAAAAGTATAGGTATTAGAGTGATAGATCAATTGAAATTCCATTTAGAGTTTCTTCACCCCCATTCCATCAATTGGAACCCAATTCAGGTTTTGGATTATATGGCAGAGAAAGAGGAAATAATCTACGCACCATACTTGTTTGGTTACACCAATTATTCCAGAAATGGATATGCGAAGAATATTGTGACCTTCTTGGATAGTCCAAATAATCCAGAAATCGAGGTTTCTACAATATTGGGAGGTGTTGGTTTGGCGGTTTCCACAAATTGCAAACAAAAAGAAATGGCTGTTGATTTGGTCGAATATATTGCAGATCCCCATAATCAGGCCGGGAGTTATGTTCAACATCAGGGGCAACCCGCTGGCATATTGGCATGGCAAAGCGATACGAACAACGCATTATGCAATGATTTTTTCAAAAATACGACGACCACCATGCAAAATGCATATGTAAGACCACAACATGTAGCTTGGAATGAATTTCAAGAACAGGGAGCCGATTTGACACATGAAGGTGTTGCTAATAATACTGGCGGGGAGGTACTGATTAACGATTTAAATGCATTATATAAATCCATAGTTTACAATGAATAGAAAATTCAAAAATATTATTGTAAAGACAGAAAATAATATAGGTTTTTTGGTTTTTTATCGCCCCGGCCAATTAAACGCAATGAATCGCGAAATGATGGATGAAATCATTGAGGCGATTCTGATGATCAATGCTGATGTCACAATTAACGTTGGGGTTATAACAGGTTCGGAAAGGGCATTTATGGCTGGAGCGGATATTAAGGAATATGGGAATCAGACCTTAGAACAATTTAATGCATTCCAAGAGAAAGGAATTCGGTTATATGATGCTATTGAGAACGCA
>JAAETN010000045.1 GCA_024228355.1 Maribacter sp.
CAGGGAAATCCAAAGGTTTTGGATTTATTGAAATGCCAGACAACTCGGAAGCGGAAGCAGCTATGAATGCTCTAAACGAAAGCTCCTTTAAAGGAAGAGATATCAAGGTAAATCAGGCTAAACCAAGAGAAGATCGCCCTCAACGTAGGCAAAGGTATTAATAAATAAGGGTCCGTGAAAAAATAACTTTACATTCTCGCTTCTCATTTTCAGGCCCTTGACACTTGTTTGTCAAGGGCAGGTCCTTTTTGTCCGATCTTCACGCGCTGAATTCTTAGTGTAGCTTAAGTTACGCTTGCGGTTCAGATCGACCAAATCTGTTTCAAAGCATAGTGTTCGCCGGGCTCATGCCGTTTGCCAGCCCGACATCATTCTGGCGGGGACGGGCGATAAATTGTAAAGTTGTTTTTTCGCGGACCCTAAACGAATTGTTCTGGTATTCTAAGTCTAGATACAAAATATTATAAAAATTATTTTCCAAAACTGCTCATTTTTGAATGAGCAATTCCAACCTTTCACAAGATTAAAATAAACATTAAATATTAATCTTATACATAAAAAAGCCGTGGTGTATTTGCTTTTTGTTTATTTCTACTAATTATACCCATTACGCAGTGGTTTTAGGAATTTCAGGTGAAATCGGGTTCTGAAAACCGAAAACCACTGCGTAATGGGTATATAATCACAAATCAAGGTTTGACATCAAAATTCTGCGATAAGGCATTGTGCCGCTTTCGCCTGCGATTTTCAACATTCGATGGGTGTATGTGGATTTTTCATAAGTTACGCAACCCTTCGATACGCTCAGGGCAGGCCCTAAAGGATGCGGCTACCCGCCCGAACACACCGTTCGGTACGGGCGCGAGTACAATCGCTCAATTTATTAATAAATGCTTTCAATAGTTCTATTGTGATATAAGCGTTTGATATATCGTGGTTGTTACAACATGAATAATGTTTAAGGATTCTGGAATATGAAATCTTCAAAATATATAGCTGCCGGTATATCTGTAGTTGGATTGATTTGGATTTTGTCCGGTATTTTCTTTTCAAGATCCGGAGATAATGTCAAAGAATCAGTAGTGGGTACAGCTCCGACCACAAAAGTTGCGGAAGTTCGTGTCAGGGATATTGCAGTACAGTCATATGCAAACGATATTGTTGTAACAGGTCGTACAAACGCATCGCGCACCGTTGAAATTAAGGCCAAAACAAAAGGTCAGATTCAGGTGATTCTGAAAGAAAAAGGAGCTCGTGTTGAAGAAAAGGAAGTTATCGCAAAAATTGAATTGAGTGACCGCGAAGCTAAAGTAATAGAAGCAAAGCAACGATTTGCGCAAAGGCAAATTGAATATGATGCTGCCAAGTCATTGGAAGACAAGGGATTTAACTCAAAAGTTACATTAACACGGTCCCTTGCTGATCTGGAAACGGCACGTGCCGAATTGACAAAGGCAGTAATTGCGCAGGAAAACACAAAAATAAAAGTACCTTTTAAAGGTTTGATTTATGATCAAGTGATTGAAGTAGGTGATTATGTTTCGGTTGGTGACACGATGTTTACGATTGTAGATATGGACCCGATTGAATTAGTGGTCTTTGTTTCAGAGCGCGATATCTCCAGTATCAG
>JAAETN010000046.1 GCA_024228355.1 Maribacter sp.
CCGATGTCAAAGGTTTTTTAATTATTTGATAGTAATCCATAATAATATTTATTATTTTAAAAAAAAATCCCGTTTTTACCCAATAGCCTTACAATTTATTCAAATTTAAGGCTATCTAATGCCTCTTTAACAATCAATAATTTTTTGTATTTAATTACTTCATAAGCGTTCAAGTCTGATACAACCCGGAGTTTCAAGTTATAAATATTCCTGGAAGATCTCCAAACAGCATCATCCAACTCAGGTATTACAATGAGGCAGCTTCCCTCAATACCTAGATTTTTCAACAAATTTGCCAGTTTTTTTGTACTTGGAGAGTCAAACTCCAATTTATCAATCAGCAGCACTTCATTATCTTTCAATTTAGACAAAAGCGCAGATTGCAAAGCAACTCTTTTGGCTTTACGATGCATCGAGTATGAATAGTCCCTTGGCCTCGGCCCAAAAACAACTCCACCACCCCTCCATATCGGAGAACGATTAGTTCCTGCCCTGGCCCTCCCAGTATGCTTCTGCATCCAAGGCTTCTTACCCCCACCTGCAACTTCACCGCGAGTTTTAGTAGATGCAGTGCCCCTTCTGTGATTTGCCTCATGCATAATGACCACGTCCCTC
>JAAETN010000047.1 GCA_024228355.1 Maribacter sp.
GTACTACAAAAAAATCCCTCATATCAGTTTATATTAAATTAGTAACAATTCGAAAATTCGGCAATGTTTATATGGTGAACCGCTCCCTTAGAACGTTCGTATTTGTAAATGGATTTTCCAATATAGGAAAGTTTAACTGGATGTACACATGATTCTAACATGACCCATGAACTGTAATCGCCTTCACCGTTGGAATTCACATTGACAATTTCATAAAATACCAACCAAGCCAACCTATTGCTTATATGTCCCCTAATTCTTTGCCAATGCCATTTATCTTATGTTTTACAAAAAATATCACATAACAAACCTAGTTAAGATTGAAGTTGATTTGCCATTAAAGCGATAAATCCAGGATTACCCAATACCAGATAATCAGCCAATACTATTAAAGTATTGGATTACCACTTTTTTAAGAAGGTTTATGATTACGCCTTTTTTGACAGTATTCCATAAAAGGGCCATTTTATGGGACAGATTTTCCAAAGCAAAAGACTTTTCCGAGGAGAGCCCCATTCGTGGTCTCTTTTAATAGTTTCGTTAATTAACGTTTTATTGGACACAATCAGTGCACTTAAACGATCCTTTATTTGAATTTTGGAGAACTGGACCAGGATTTTTCATAGGATTCATTAGTATCTGTTTATCTTTCTGTATTTAGCCCCTTTTTTGAATTAGTTTAATTGCTATGTCATTTTCTCACTTCCTTTTGGAAACCTACTTTAGTCAAGATATTTTGCCTCGAAAACTTTGAGTTCAAATGGTTCAAGTGTTATCTCAAAAGGTTTATTTGTGAGTACTTCAAAAGTATTACCTTCTACATTTAACTTATTTACCAAGGCGTATTTTTCGGGACTACTGCTTGGTATCTCAAAAAAAGCTTTCAAATCTAAATTAAACTTTTGCGGTTTATCGGAAGGATTACGTAAAGTCAGTACTCCATAACCCTTTTTCCAGGCTGCAAAACCATACACTTCCAAATTTATAGGGCTTCCGCCAATCCAGTGTACATCGCACAGAATATCTTCATTTTTTTTGGACCATTTGGCGGCATCTGCTAAAATTGGCCAAAATTCAGGTTTCATGCGGTCGTGGCTGATATATAATTCCTGTAAATTGGAACCTGCCCCAAAAAATGACCATACCATATCCGTGAAATCTCCCTTATTATCATTTATGTAATTTGAAGGGTGTCCGAGGTTTGCGTAAGCAATGCCCACGACCATTACTGAATTTAAGGGATAATAAGGAGCGCGTTTTACAATGTTATTGTGTAAAGTTCCGTCCCGATAGGTCATGAATTTTTGCGTTTTGCTTCCAAGTCCTGCATTGTGTAAATCGCCTGAACCCCGCCAGGTACAATCGGCATATTTTAACCAATACGGTGATGGCCATGAACCAACAGTAATATTCACAAAAACGTCCGGGTTATGTTGTCTTAGAATTTCAATTAAGTCAGTGCCCGCTTCCATATCGGGCAGGTACCTTGGCTCAGAGCCTCCAAACCCATCGTACTTAAAATAGTTGACTTCATAATTATTGAGCATATCGAGTGAACGCTCCATAAAACGATTGAAATAATTTTCACCAGCAAGGCTCAATCCTTTGCTATTAGTTTCCAATCCTTCGCGAAGGGCTGACTCAACACGCCTGTTTTTGTTTTCCATATAGCCGCCAAAAGGAGACATCCAAACTCCTATCCCCGAATTATATTTTTTGCATAATTCTGCCTGGGGTGTAAAACCATCAGGAAATTTTATGGGGTCGAAATACCAAAGGCTATCCAGATTATCCCAACCATCATCGAAAACAAAAGACTGGAGTTGTACACCATAGGGTTCTATAAATTTCTCATTCCAGGCATGCATACGCTCAATTAACTGTTCTGAAGTAAAACTGGCAGCCCCGTCATCGGTAATATCCCACCAACAATTGTAATGTAAAAATTGTTTATAAGGTCGCGCACGCTCGCGTTCTAGATAGTATAAGAAAGCCCTCCTTTGTTGACCTTCTGGCGCAACACCAATTACCGACCATTCGGAAATGGATTTACCAACTTCCAATTCATCTTCACGCACGACATAAAAATTCAACAGATCATTGGTCTTTTTATATATGTGAAAAGCACCTGTAGCATTTTGTTTATTAACAAGCTTGGTGTGTAGTATATACTTATTTTCAGGTTTGTAATCTTCTATAGTCAAATGATAAAAACTGTTCCCGTCTTTTCCATTTAAAAAATGGGTATCAATACTTATTACTTTATTATTTTCGATCAACGAAACAGATTCAATGTTGAAATCATCAGGCCCTCCTCCGTGTTCAAAACAAAGAACGTATTCTCCTGAATCCTTAAGAATCTCAGACACATTAATTGAATCTTGCTTGATATTGCCAACAGTCCTTGAATACAGTGCTTTACTTTGAGCAATAGGATGCTCCAAACCAAAGAAAAAATTATTGTATTTAATGGGTGAACCTAACACCGAACCGGCATATACTGCCCCCTTCAATCCTCCATCGAAAAAGAGAACCCTTCTAACGGCTTCATTCGTTTTAATTGTTTTAATATCAATATTTTGCCTGATGTAATTAGAGCCTTCCTTAAGCTGGGCGGTCCATTGAATGGAAATATTTTCGCTTTTATCGAGAAATAACCCGGTAATTTCCTTACCTGGAAAACGCAGTGATTTTTTTGGCAAACTGTCCGAGGAATGAAGATTGGAAACAGTTAATTCACCTTGGAGTTTAAAATCACGATTGGAAAGCTCTCGTCCGTCTGCCAGTTCAATGGCAAATAGGGTAATTGTTTCCATGTTAATGATATCGCCATCATATTTATTTTCTATTTCTGAAAGTACAATGGAATTATCCTCTTTTCTCCAGATGGTTCGAATGGCATTATTGCTCAGGGAAATTTCATCATCGATAAGGTTTATTTCCGCTTTGCCCGGATATTCTCCTGAAAAAAAATCTTTTTGGGTTGATTCTTTTAATTTCGTGCACGAAACATGCGTTAGCAGAAATATTGAAATGAAGAAGGCAATTCTATGTGTTAATTTACCCATAATTTAATTTCTATTGAAAATATACAATAACAAGTTTTCATTTCCGTCATTTTCTTTTAGTCAGTTTCCCTTTCGGCAATAGTATCGTTTTTTTGAACTTTTACACTCACATTTTTATCGGCACATCAATTAGCGGATTGATCCTTGTCATATGATCTATGAACCTCTTCTTGTCTTTTGGGGAAATTACAACCCCGGTGTATTTTCCCCAGTTGACCTCGAGTCTGTCAAAGGACAATGCCGGGGCGCTTATAATGGTTTTGGTTTCCTTGATATTCTTGACCGAATTGATATCGACTTTTTTATTGAACATCATCCCTGATTTTACGATTAGAAACTCTCCATCGATTACGTAATAGGTGTTCAAAAAAAGATGTAATGTGAAAAGTAGTACTACCGTGTTAATCAAAAGGCCAATCCAAACTGGTTTGAAAATCGTTGGTATTGTTGTTCCAATCAACACTGCCAATATAAAAAAAGGCAAACCATAACTTATTTTGGAGGGGTATTTCTTCATCCTTTAATTGAACTTTGGTTTAACTCAGTTCTTTGTTTGCGGTTTTTTATTTCCACTATGGTCAACGATTATCCATTTACCTTCATCTGAATATTGCCAAGATAACATTCGACAACGATTTACTGCTGAGTATTCATTTTACTTGGCCATTTAATCTACAAATGCACAAGAATCGCAACTGGTATATTCGTATATATATATATCACAGATTCCTAATTCGTGCCTTTGCTCACTTACTCTGTTGATTTTCATAGTTGATTTTTGTTGATATTGTCTTGTTCAAGTGTTTTTTTTGCTTTTGCAATATCCAATTGTTCATATGGAAGTGACAAGTAATAGGGTAACTCAGTTGCCTCTTTAGTTAACACAATAAACTTTGATTTAGCAAGTCGTTCAATTACGGAATGAATTGTTTGTTCAAGATTAGCAGGAGGTACGCTGTTGTATTTACTTGATAAATGCTGGAAGAGCTCATCTATGGTATGCTGTCCGTCCGCCAGTTGCAGAACTAGTCCAAACCATGGCTCAAAGGCTTGTCCTTTGTTGTCAGGGTTATATATATCAATCAGTGAAACCTTTTCACCTTCCTTTGAAATTATCACATTTCGATAAAAATATTGAGAAGTTTCCATCGTTTTTTTGAACTTTCACTAAAAATTTTGTCTTTGATCAAAGATCAATTAACTGCTCACAATTCAAAAGTTCTTGAAGTTGCCTTAATCTTTTCTCGTCGGGCACGGCTTCCAATTTAAATTGGATTTCTTTGCCGTTTTTCAGCTTGAGAATTCCACTTTTCATCCAAAGACCCTTATTGGAATAAGATTTAATCTTACAGAGCGGTGCTATGTGTATTTCGCCTTGTTTTGAACTTGTACTAAGGTATAGACATTTGTTAGTGATCATAAAATTGTTAGGCGAGATAGTAAATAGAGACTCATCCGTTTCAGGTTCGCGCACTTTAAAACAACGCTCTAAAAACATATGGAAGGATGATTCATTCAACATAGCCCCAGTTAGTACCTCAGGGCTATCTTTCGTAGCCGTTTTTTTATAATAATCACTAAGCCCATCAAACATTCCGCTTTTCCATCTCTCATAACTTCTTAGGAGAAACTGATAAATACTACCTTTCTTGGTTTCTTCGCTAATATTTTGGGTACTTGTTTCTGTATGTAAGGAAAGCGCAGCCTCATTTGCTTCTTTCTGGGTTTTTGCCCGGGCATCTCTTTTGGGATTCTTGTTTCTTTTTATCCCAATATATAGATTGGCTAATCCAGCGAGTAGCAAGAGTATCGGAATTGACTTGATCCCGATTACTCCAGGTTGCATTTGATATATTAATGCCCCACCGCCCCATACGACAAATCCTATCCCAATAAGAATCTGAATCCAGGGTTTCATTGGTTTCGATTTTTTTTTCATGCATCTTTATTTTTGGTTTTTAATCCTTTATTTGAACTTTAGATTTTCTTTACGGGTTTTATTTTTAAATTTTCGATATTTGGATAAATCCGTAATGGACTAAAATTAACCTTCCAAAAATCAAGTTCAAATAACTTTCCATTTTTATCACAGGTTAATTCTATTTCTACCAAAATCCCATCAGAATCAATGTATTCCGCAGCCGCAATCTGTTTATTCCGACTTTGAACTTTTTCAATATCAAAAGAAATTGAACCCATTTTCCCATCATTCAAATCCCTAACAAATTCAGGTACTTCAAAGAGACCCATGGTCAACTTTTTGATTATTTCTATTTCTTTCGATTTTAGCGGTCTCATTTAAAATGCAACTAAAATCAGTTATCCTTTATTTGAACTTTAAGATACACCCCTACTGCTTTTCATAGGAGCCATTGTTAGCAGTAGTTATTGATTATTTCCAGTAAATCGGTTGGCTTTTCAATTTCATAATCGGGTTTATAATTCCATAGTTTAGTGTCAGCGCTACTGTATTTAGCAATTACAGAAATTACTTTGTTGTTATCACACAATTCCGCCTCAATGTTTCTTGCAAACTCAACATCTCCTTCGTGGTCTCCAATGTAAAAAATAATCTTATTACCTATTGGATTCTCAAAAATATGTTCTAAACATTTTAATCCACCAAATGGGTTAGGTTTTTGAGCGTTACTCGGAATATCATCGTATCCGAGGACTGACTTAAATTTGCTATGTAAATTATTCTGCCTTAAAACTTGATAAATATTTTTAGATGAATTTTGAGAACAGATGCCTTGTGGCAAATTAATTTGTTTTATTGTTTGTTCAATTCCGGCAAATAATTCAACTGGGGTTGTATTTTTGAGCTGATACTTTGTCCACAAAGTTCCTGCTTCAAACATTTCTTTTTCAGACATTCCATAATAATTTATATATAAATCTTGCCAGTTATTGGATTGATGATTAGCTGTATGATAGGATTCTTCGCTTTTTAAATAATCAGGCAAATTTTTCCCTGTCAGTCTTGGTGCAACTTCAGAAAGGATTTGTTTAGTGATATCAATGTTTTTAGGTACTGAATTCACTAATGTTCCGTCATAATCCCAAAGTATTGCGTTAATCTTCATGTTCTAGTCTAAATTATTGCTAACTTGTTATATCAGGAATAAAAGTAGGCATTTAATGGCCCACATCGATAAAGAAATCCCTTTGCACTCAGTTCGTAGTTTGTCCCAAAATATATCCAAAGAAAAAATCCGACAAAAGCTAGAATTGGAATCAAAATCCAAAATACGTATCGTTCCGTTTCGCATTTAATAATTACGAAGATGGCAATTCCAATCAGAAAGGCGTTTATTCCTAAAAAGATTGAATTGTATACTATGTCTTTACGGCTCTCGAATATCATTTTTTAACTGTCACGTCCTAAAATACGGCTACAGGTTAATAATTGGTTTTAAGCGGCATTTTGGTGCACATTGTTAGGTGCATGTTATATTATTTTCTCGAAAATCTTGTGTTCGTTTTACATTAAATAGACTTTTAATTAAAGATATGTTGCAAACATAACTCTAGGATTTCTTTTAGCTTTGCTTCCTCAAAAGAATGCTAGATGGATTTAACCTTAAGTATACTTCAGAAGATTGATAACATAAACGGTATAAATCTATTCCTTAAACGAGACGATCTTATTCATGAGGATGTTTCTGGGAATAAATGGCGGAAACTCAAAGAGCATGTCAATTTTGCCGTTGAAAATAATATTGATACCATCGAGACTTTCGGTGGAGCCTATGCAAATTTGCTTCCTTCGGTTGCTGCAGTGGGCCAAATGTTTGGAGTAAAAACAATTGCCACCGTTAGGGGTGAAGAAGTATCCAACCCTACCATCGATTATTGCCGGGATCTTGGAATGAAACTGCGATTTGTGAGTAGAACAGAATTCAAAGAAATCGCTAGGGACTTGAGGGAGGTGGTCATTAAAGGTAATACACTGATAGTACCTGAGGGAGGGGCATCCAAATATGGGGTTTTAGGTTGTGAAGATATAGTGAATGAAATAGAGACAGACTTCGATATTATTACTGTTGATGCAGGAACAGGTGCAACTGCCGCTGGGATGTTGAGAGCTCTTAAAGAGAATCAGAAACTGGTTGTCTTCCCAGTACTAAAAGGGGGCTTTATGAAGGCTGAAATTAAGAGATTATATGAGAATACTTATGAAGAAACGTGCCCGAATAACTATGAAGTGATTGAAGATTACCACTTTGGTGGGTTTGTGAAATGGAATATGGAGCTTATCGAGTTCATAAGGTCCTTTAGGCAGAAGTATGGAGTTCAGCTTGACCCTATTTATACTGGGAAACAACTTTTTGGAGTCGTTGACCTTATAGAAAAAGGATACTTCTTGGGAATGAAGAATGTTGTTTCAGTACACACTGGAGGGATTCAGGGAATTGCTGGATTTGAGCAAAGATTTGGGGTGAA
>JAAETN010000048.1 GCA_024228355.1 Maribacter sp.
CCTGGATTTGAAGAGCGGGAAACCATCTCAAATGGACTTATGACCGCCGCTAAGAGCGGTTTTACCGATGTGGTCTTAAATCCGAATACACATCCTGTGGCCGATAGTAGTTCAGATATCGTTTTTCTAAAGAATGCGGGAAAAGGTTTTGCCTCCAATCTTTATCCTTTAGGAACCTTGACGGTAAAAGCCCAAGGAGAAGACCTTGCCGAATTATACGACATGGGTAATGCTGGGGCAGTTGGATTTTATGATTTTAAATCGCCAATTGCCAACTCCAACTTATTGAAAATTGCCTTGCAATATGCCCAAAATTTTGACGGATTGGTTTACTCCCGACCAATGGATACAAATATCGCTGGGAAAGGTATAGTCAATGAAGGTCCGGTTTCAACGAAATTGGGGTTAAAAGGGATTCCCGCCTTGGCTGAGGAACTACAAATTGTCCGTGACCTTTTTATTTTAGAATATACTGGAGGAAGACTTCACATCCCTACCATATCCACAGCCAATTCGGTAAAACTCATTGCAGATGCCAAGAAAAAAGGATTGGATGTCAGTTGTAGTGTGCCACTTCATAATTTATACTTTACAGATGAGGTTCTGGAAGAGTTTAATAGTACCTATAAGGTAATGCCCCCCTTACGAGCTAAAAAGGATGCTAAAGCCCTAATAAAAGGTGTTAATGATGGAGTAATTGACTTTGTGACCACCGATCATATTCCATTGAACTTGGAATTAAAGCGCGTAGAATTTGATAATGCGTCTTATGGCTCAATTGGATTGGAGAGTGCATTCGGACTTCTAAATCAAATGTTCGGTATTGAGAAGGTCATCTCTTTATTGACTAAAGGAAAAGAACGTTTTAATCTTGAACCGAATAAACTGGCAAAAGGGAAAGAAGCCTGCTTAACCCTTTTTGATCCTGATGGTGAATATATATTTGAAAAGGAGAAAATCTTATCCACATCTAAAAACTGCATGGCATTGGGCGAAACTTTAAAAGGGAAGGTCTACGGTATAGTTAATAACAATCAATTGGTTTTAGGATAAATAAGCTACTTAAATTAAATTAATCCCATAGTATCAATGGATACAGTTAAAGAAGGAAAAACAACTGCTATCGTAGCATACCTGACCATTATCGGTGCATTGATTGCAATTACAATGAATATGGAACCAAAGAACGAGTTTGCGCGATTTCATATACGGCAGGCATTTGGATTGCATTTAATGTTCCATGCATTTGCACTGTTTTCAAGTGTTTGGTTCAATGAATATGCACTTTATGGCTTGTACCTTTGCTATTTTATACTGTGGTTATATGGATTTTTGGGGGCTCTGAGTGATAAAAAACAAATGGTCCCTATGATTGGTGATTATTTTCAAAAATGGTTTACATTTATTTCATAATATGACAACCGCTCCCCTATCGCTGATCCACCTTATAAGGCCATCTTCCTTGAAAGAAGGTAAACCGCCGGTCCTGTTCATGTTCCATGGATATGGCAGCAATGAAGAAGACCTTTTTTCCTTTGCTCCAGAATTACAAACTGAACTTTGCATAATTTCAGTAAGGGCTCCTTATGCAATGGAACCCTTTGGTCATGCTTGGTATGCCATTAATTTTGATGCAGAAAAAGGTAAATGGAGCGATGACGATCAAGCCATGGACTCGCGGGAAAAGTTAGTCACATTTATAGACGAAGCCTGCACTGCTTATGGTTTGGATCCTGAACGAATTACCCTATTGGGCTTTAGTCAGGGTACCATACTCTGTTATGCCATTGCACTTTCCTATCCAGAAAAAATCAAGAATGTGGTCGCGTTAAGTGGCTACATCAACCAAAGAATTATCGTTGGGAATTATAAGGATAAAAATCATAGCCATCTTAAGATATATGCTTCCCATGGTCAAGTAGATCAAGTAATCCCCCCTGAATGGGCACAAAAAACACCGGAACTATTGAAACCTTTGGGCATTGATTATATATATGAGGAATTCCCGGTGGGCCACGGCGTAGCACCCCAAAATTTTTATTCCTTTAAAAAGTGGTTGGAAGGTAAATTCTAATTACTACGGGTATACAAAAGATGATCTATCAATGTGAAATCTACCGCCATATTATCTTTCAATTCGTATTTAATCAATAATTCGCCCCAGTACTTACCGTCAGAAAAATCTGCCACTATCCAATTATGGTTTAGGATTTTTATTTTGTTCAGCTTAAAATCACTCTCCATACCTTCATATGGTATCAACGGATTATCCCCTTTAGATTCATTGGTTTCCAATAATTTATCCGATATATAGCGATTTGGATCTTCCAAATCCAAATGGTCATAGTAGGCCAAGGCATCATCATTGTTCTCCAATGAAAAGTATTGCATATCCAATACTTTAAGATGCGAATTTTGTAGGGAATCTTTTAAACCACTAATATTGGTTTGAAGATTTTCAATTTTTGCATCTTTGCTTTTCTGCATACGACCATTGCTCACGATCATAAAAAGACATATCAACGCTGCAAAAACAAAAAGGTAAAGAAAAATTCTACTTTTCATTAAATCTGAATTATATGTTTAATTGAAGATTATCATAGGCCAAATGTACATTTTTTGGCAGTTCTTTTTCCACTTCTTTATGAAATCCCAGTAGATGACTAATATGGGTCAAATAGGCCATTTTGGGATTTACCATTTTAATGAAATCCAAGGCTTCTTCCAAATTGAAATGGGAATAGTGTTTTTCTCTTCTTAATGCATTGACTACTAAGATGTTAACGTCTCTCACTTTTTCAATTTCTTCATCATCAACTGTCTTAACATCAGTCAAATAGGCAAAGTCCATAATTCGAAATCCAAATACCTGTAATCTATTGTGATGTACGTTAATAGGAATTACAATTTGCCCCCCGATCTTAAAAGGCGAATTGTTCTCTATGGTATGCACATCAACAGCCGGTGCCCCAGGATAACGATCTTTATTGGCAAAAATATAAGCAAAGCGGATTTTCAAGGACGCAGCGACCCTCTCATGGGCATAGATAGGAATATCGCCCTGACGAAAATAGTACGGTCTTATATCATCTATTCCGGCAGTATGATCTGCATGTTCGTGTGTAAACAGTATGCCATCTAATTTAGTTACTTTATGGGTAAGCATTTGCTGTCGAAAATCAGGCCCGCAATCAATCACATAATTATAACCTTCCCATGACAAAAGTATCGATACACGTAATCTATTATCTTTAGGGTCATCACTTAAGCAGACTGGGTGTTTACTCCCAATTACGGGGATTCCCTGTGATGTTCCTGTGCCTAAAAATGTAATTTTCAACCCTTCATCTATTTATTTCAAATTTATAACTTATTTATTTAAAAGATTACCCAATTCTATTAACTTTGCTTCAAACAAAAACCATTTTATGTCTTCAGTTCTAAAGCGGGACGCCGCATTTGAAAACATTCCCTCAATCAAGGCTAAAACCTTGAGGATAAACTTAAATCCAGACATTTACGGAACTTTTGCGGAAATTGGCGCAGGTCAGGAGACTGCCAGGCATTTTTTTAGGGCTGGTGGGGCCTCTGGTACCATCGCCAAAGCCATGAGTGCTTATGACAAGGAATTCAGTGATGCCATTTACGGTGTTGAAGCAGACGGAAGATATGTAACCCAGCCAAGGCTGAAAACCATGTTGTCCCATGAAATGCGCCTTATGGAAGAGCGTATAACCAGGGAGAAACATCCAGAAAGATTGTTTTTTTCCTATGCGAATACTGTTGCTACTATTGATTTTTCGAAAAGATATAAAGGTCATGGATGGATAGGGATTCGGTTTCAATTAGAACCTGACCAAAAAGAATTTGATGAAATCATATTGCACATCCGCTTTAAGCAAAATGAAGCTAGGTTACAACAGGAAACCTTAGGTATTATAGGAGTTAACCTAATTTACGGTGCTTTTTACAAATACCATAAACCCAGAAAGTTAATCAAATACCTATATGACCATATTGATAGGGATACTGTCGAAGTAGACATGGTCAACTTTTCAGGACCCAATTTCAAAAGTGTTGACAATAGGTTAATTAGTTTACAATTGATTCGAAATGGCATGACCGATGCGGTTATGTTCGGCCCTGATGGCAATAATCTGCTCCCAGCAGCAAAACTTTACAAAAAGAACATATTGGCTTTAAGGGGTAGTTTTCGTCCAGTGACAAAAGTTAATATGGATATGCTTGAAAAGTC
>JAAETN010000049.1 GCA_024228355.1 Maribacter sp.
GCTCTTATGAGCATCACTATATTGCACAACACAGCTTACAATTTTTCAACTATACAAATCTTATTTCAATTGTATATGTGTTAGTTCATAGTTATCCATATAACGGCTGCAGAATACAGAAGCCAGGAACAGTGTCAAAGGACAGTAGTGAACCATGTTAGGCGTGCAACGTGTGTGCCTGACTCGAGACGCCATTTAGTAATACCCATTTTGGACATGGACAGTAAGTTGTGTAGATTTTATGTAGCGCCGTTTCCTCCAAAAGTTCAAACGTGAAACAAAATAAGTTGTTGTGCATTTCATTATTATTTCATGACCTTTGGTTTTCGAATCAAGGGTTAAACATGTATAGTGCTAACAAATGCGTGTAAAAGTACTTTGGTGCCTCGGCACCAAACAGGTAAGGAAAAAAAACAGGAGATCAACGCAAAGAGTGGACAACAAAATTCTTAAAATCAGAAATGTAGATTGTTATTAATTGTCGCTCTCCCCCGAATTTCCGGTGTCAGTGGATCCTGTGGGATCGGCGGGTCTTTCGGGGAGAGCAAAACAAAACAAAATAAACGGTTAAAAAGACGATAAATAATCAAAAAAGTGAAAAAACACACAAAATTTCGGTTTGTTGAATGCTTGATTATGCAGCCAAAATCCAACCAAAAAGTTACTAATTTTTCACTAACATTTTGCACTTTAAACGTTAAGGGACAACGAAATTTAGTGAAAAGGAAACAGCAGTATCAATGGGTACGGAGTACAAAAAGCGATGTTATTTTTATGCAGGAGACACACAGTACATTATCAACGGAATCAATGTGGAAAAATCAATGGGGAGGAAACTGTTTATTTGCACATGGCGAATCAAATTCAAGAGGAGTTGCGATCTTGTTCAAAAAGGACCTACCACTACGTATTATAGAAAAGGAAATAGACCCGGAAGGTAGATACATTTGGGCAAAGGTGGAAATACAGGGCAACGGCATGGTTTTATTGAATATTTATGCACCCAACAGTGAGACGGAACAAATCAAATTTTATCAGCAAATAACTGACTTGCTTCAAAATAAGCAGAACACCCATCTCCCAATAATGGTGGGCGGAGATTTTAATTGTGTAATAAATCCTCAAATAGACAAAAAAGGGGGCAATATGGATAACACAAAAGAGAAAGTGCTTAAGAAAATCCAAGATATCATGGAGGGCTTATCCATAATTGACATATGGCGGGCGAAAAATCCAAACGAAAGACAATATACGTGGTCACAAAATAAACCTGAAGTGCATTGCAGGTTAGATTTATGGCTAGCGCCAGCTGAATGGCTACAAATTACAAAGATCTGCAGGATTGGTCCAGCAGTATCTACAGATCACAAGGCAGTATTTTGCAAAATAGAAGGGAAAAACTTCAGACCCCGTGGACCGGGAATCTGGAAAATGAATACGTCTATACTACAGGAAAAGGAATACACAGATAAGATACAAGAAATAATAAGAGAAGCAAGGGAAGATGGAACAGAGGCGGACCCCCGGATAACGTGGGCCTTTCTGAAATGTATGATCAGCGGATACACACAAGATTATTGTAGAAACAGGGCAAAAAAGAAAAAGGAACGCGAAAGAAGACTTCAAAAGGATTTGGAAAGGTTGGAACAAACATTGCACGAATTAAAACAAGAGGAAATCGATGAATACAAAAGATGTAAAGATGAATATGAAAAATTGTTTGAAGACAGAGCAAAGGGTGCTATTATTAGGTCAAGAGCAAATTGGATAGCAAACGGGGAGAAAAACACAAAATATTTTCTTGGATTAGAAAAGACCAACTACAATCGACTGAGTATTAATCAGCTAATTGGGAAGAATGGAAATATAGTCGAGGACCAAAGCGAATTAATGAATTTCATACACTCATACTATCAACAGTTGTACGACGATCCGGAGGTTTTCGAACAGGAAGAATCTATGAAAGAATTCTTAAATCAAGTCCCAATCCAGGAAATTTCGGAATCCGAGTATACTATGCTGGAACAGCCAATAACACTCCTCGAATGCGAGCACGCTCTATCCTCAATGCCAGAGGGTAAAGCCCCGGGCATGGATGGAATACCCGTTGAATTTTACAAACATTTTTGGCCACAAATTAAAAACGATTTTCACAAGATGATCAACACGGCTTTTGAAGAAGAAGAATTATATGGACATGTAAATCAAGGCGTTATCCGCTTAATTCCAAAACCCGAAAAAGATCTATTGAATCTTATTAATTGGAGACCGATTACACTTCTGAATGTGGATTACAAAATATTAAGCAAAGTTTTGGCAAAACGACTCGAGCAAATAATTCCAAATTTAATCCATGAAGACCAAACGGGGTTTGTAAAAGGTAGATATATTGGACAAAGTGTCCGTACCCTGTTAGATATTGCGGAACATTGTGAGACAAATGACTTAGCTGGGCTAATGGTTTCGTTAGATATAGAAAAAGCCTTTGACAGTGTCAGATGGCCATTTCTGTCTGAAATA
>JAAETN010000050.1 GCA_024228355.1 Maribacter sp.
CTGATACTATGGGCGAAATTGAAGTCCCTTCAGATAAGTATTATGGAGCCCAGACAGCAAGGTCGTTGATGAATTTCAAAATTGGTGGTGAAAGATTCCCAAGAGAAATGATAAGAGCATTAGGCATTCTTAAAAAAGCTGCAGCTCTTACCAATAATGAATTGGGAATGCTTAATGAAAAAAAAACAAAATTAATATCTCAAGCTGCTGATGAAGTAATTGAAGGAAAATTAGATGAACATTTCCCGTTGGTTGTTTGGCAAACCGGTAGCGGAACACAAACAAATATGAATACAAATGAAGTGATTTCTAACAGAGCCATCGAAATTGCTGGTGGAGAAATGGGTAGTAAAAATCCAATTCATCCAAATGATGATGTAAATAAAGCTCAATCTTCTAACGATACTTTCCCAACTGCAATGCATATTGCTGCTGTTGAAGAAATTTATAGAAGATTACTCCCAATGGTTACTAAGTTGAAAGATGCTTTACAAGTTAAATCAAAAGAGTTTGAAAATGTAATTAAAATTGGTAGAACTC
>JAAETN010000051.1 GCA_024228355.1 Maribacter sp.
GATGGTTGATTATCGCGAAAACCCAGTCAAGGAGATTGATGGTTCCAAGGTAGAATGGATTCATGACTACAATGCTTCAATAGCCACGAATCTAATCACTGGAAAATCTGAAACTATTGATATTCCAAAATCCAATGTATTAATCTATACGACTGAAGATGGTACTCGAATGGCTGCCAGACCAAGCGGGACTGAGCCAAAAATCAAATTCTATTTTAGTATAAATACTGATTTGGACAATGCGAACGATTTTAAGAAAATACGCGAAGAGTTAGAAGTGAAAATAAATCGGATCGTTAGCGAATTGAAACTTGGTTAATGAACTTATCTTTGGTTTTCTTATTTAAGCGAAAAGTGATGCTTTTGTGCTCTAATGAAGGATTTTTTGAACTTCATAGCAGTGCTACGGAGCAAGAAAAAGATGAGATTAGAGTGCAGAATGATAGCATTGCAGGTAATAACGAAATCCTAAGTTAAGTTCAATGAAGTACTTCAAAAAAATCCTACGCTTCGCGAAACCTTATAGGAAATACGGATTTCTCAATATTTTCTTCAATATTCTTTATGCCCTCTTCAGTGCATTGTCCTTCGCGGCACTGATTCCGATGCTCAATGTTTTGTTTGAAAAATCCGAGCCTGTTACCAAATTGCCTGTTTATAATGGTATTAACGATGTAAAAGATTATTTTATAGATTATTTAGGATTCCATGTTACCCAATATGCCGGGGATGATAAAATGAGGGCCCTGGTAATGGTGATTGGGCTTGTGTTGGCGCTATTTCTTTTAAAAAATGTATTTAATTATTTAGCAATGTATTTTATTACATTCCTTCGAAATGGAGTTTTAAAAGATGTCCGTAATAGTATGTACCAAAAGATTACGGAGTTGCCTATTTCATACTATTCTGAAAAAAGAAAAGGGGATGTTATTGCCCGTATAACATCAGACGTGCTTGAAATACAACATTCGTTTCTATCAATATTGGAATTAATTGTTCGCGAGCCGTTGACCATCTTATTTACTATTTTGGTAATGTTTGGAATCAGTGCAAAACTCACACTTTTCGTTTTTATTTTTATTCCGGTTGCTGGTGCCATAATTTCGAGAATTGGTAAATCGCTTAAAAAGAAATCAGATCGAGTCCAAAGAGAACAGGGAGAGTTTTTATCTATTGTAGAAGAGACGTTGGGCGGACTACGGGTAATCAAGGCCTTTAATGCAGAATCCCGATTTTTTAGGACATTTAGCACGTCGACAGGGCGATTTTTCAAATTTTCCAACAAATTATTAAACCGTCAGAACTTGGCATCACCCACCGGCGAGTTTTTAGGGATATTGGTAATTGGTGTTTTGTTATGGTTCGGTGGAAAAATGGTGTTGGTCGATAAAACTTTAGACTCAGCATCTTTTATTGCCTATATGGGATTGGCCTATAATATCCTGACACCGGCAAAAGCGATTAGCAAAGCCTCTTTTGGAGTCAGAAAAGGAAATGCCGCAGCAGAACGGGTACTGGAAGTTCTTGAAACAGATAATCCAATAGTTGATAGTGAAGATGCACTCGAGAAAACCTCGTTTGAACAGGGAATTTCCATAGAAAATGTTTCATTCAAATATGAAGATGATTTAGTGTTAAATAATTTCAACCTGAATGTTCCTAAAGGCGACACCGTAGCTCTTGTTGGGCAATCAGGTAGTGGGAAGAGTACAATCGCCAACTTGGTCACTCGCTTTTATGATGTCAACGAAGGTACCATTAATATTGACGCTACTAACATTAAGGACATAACCAAAAAGTCACTTCGTAACTTAATGGGTTTGGTTACACAGGATTCCATCTTATTCAATGATACCGTTGGTAATAATATTGGCATGGGTAAAGAAAATGCCAAGGATGAAGAAATAACCGAAGCTGCTAAAATTGCAAATGCCCATGAGTTCATTATGGAACTTCCGGATGGTTACGATACCAATATTGGGGATAGTGGCAATAAATTAAGTGGTGGTCAAAAACAGCGAATTTCTAGTGCGAGTGCCGTTCTTAAGAATCCCCCAATAATGATTTTGGATGAAGCAACGTCAGCGCTGGATACAGAAAGTGAACGATTGGTACAGGGCGCATTGGAGAAAATGATGCGTAATAGATCTTCGATTGTAATAGCACATC
>JAAETN010000052.1 GCA_024228355.1 Maribacter sp.
AGGAGATTTTCTCCCTTTACAAAATTAACCAAAATTTTCTTACACTCCGCGTGTTTCACAGCATTTTGCAAGGTTTCTTGGACGATACGGTATAGGTTGATTTTAATTTCACCCTTCATTGTATCCCAATCGAAAGACTCGTCATATTCAAGGGTATGTTCAATATTATTGGCAGTACCAACAGACTGTAATAGATCTTTAATTGAAGTTATAAAATTATTGATGTTTTGATATGCAGCATGACTTAATTCATGGGAAATTGCCCGTACTTCCCCTTCTACGTCCTTTAATGCCGAAATTGCAATGGCCCTTTCCTCAACAGCTTCTTCATTGGTTCGTTTGTTTAAACCTGTCAAGACCATTCGGGCACCTAGCATTTTCCCAAGTACACCATCATGTAATTCTTCGGAAATTCTTTTTTGCTCCTTTTTTTTGGTTTCCTCTATCTCTTGTTTTTGAGAGAGCATTAAATCAAAGATCTCTTGGTTACTGGCCTGCTGTTGTTGTTGAAAGCGTAGTGCCTGGTTTTTGACACGCTGATTGATTATTATATAAACCGCCAATCCCAGAATAAAGACACCAAAGGCAATTCCTGTCCAAATTTGCTTTTTACGCGTAAGTATCTGGTTTTCTGCACTTACCTCTGCAGTTTCAAAACTAATTCGGGTGAATTTATCTCTTGCTTTCCTTTCCTCCTGAATCAAATCGTTGTTAAGGTTAATATATTGTTGCGTAAAAGCCATGGAATTATTAGGGTCTATACGGATCAATAAGTCAAGTGAGGCCAAAAGTCTTTTGTTGTTTGTGCTTTCTTCTGCCAGCTGTTTGGCCAATTGGGCACTATGTAAAGCTTGGTTAGTATCCTTTTGAGATATAAAATATTCCGCAAAGGCATAATGTGCAAAGGAAAGCCCTCCAATATCACCTTGGTCTTTAAACATATGTTTTGCAATTTTCAGGTCTCTTTTCAAGTTCAAAGTATCGCCAGTTTTAAGTCGGCTGATTGATAAATTAGTCAGGTATTGGGCATATTTTTTTGGAGCTTTGTGCTCTAAACTATCGTTTGTTATTAATGCATTCAAATAATATGTTGCTGCATTTGAATAATCGCCTTGGTCTTTGTAAACATTTCCAATATTGTTTTGGAGTGCGGAGAATTGTTCAATCCTAAAATCGTCATTCTTTACTTCATTTAAAAAGCCCTTAGCCATATTGAAATATTGCAATGACCGGTCGTATTCTTGCAATTCCTTGCTAATTGAACCAAGTAAGTTATAATTTTGAAAAAGTCTTCTGTGTTCATCCAATGGTTTTAATAATTCAATGGCCTTAAATGCATTAATTTCAGCCCCGGTATAATCTTTTACTCCCCTTTGGGCATTTGCCATATTGTATAGCATTCTTCCAGACATAACATCATCACCCATGGCGTCATATAGTAAATGTGCTTCTCGAAAATTGTGATAAGAACTATCAACTATTGCCTTTTCCCTAAAAAAGGTGCCAAGATCCCAGTGGGCCTCAGCTTGGGTTATACTATCATTGACCTTTTGGGCAAACACAATACTTTGTCTATTTGTTGTTCTAAATAGCAAAGAGTCCTTTAAATCTAAATAAGCTAAAGAAAGTTTTGAAAAATACTTTGGTTTGAGCGTATCATTTGCACTATTTGCTGCTGCGGTATAAGCCTTGTTCAATAATAAATTCCTCACTTCTGTTGACGAATCAGGGTCATCCCCTTGTTTAATCCATTTGAAAATACTGTCATTTGTTGCCGCATCGGAAGTACGATTCGCATCTGAATTTTGCTTGTTGCAAGCAAAAAACAATAGGATAACAAAGACAAATACAGCCTTTTTAAGGTAGAACAAATTCTTTGGTAGGTTCATAGGAATATAACAAACAAGAGTATCTAAGGTAATAAAAAAATGACCTTAAATATTAATTTAAAGCCATTTTGCAAAAAAATCTTATTTGATTAGGAACTCTTTCGATCATCACCGTCATGTGAACAATCATCACATGCTAGGGCGTTATCGTAAAGTGAACTCTTTCGATCATCACCGTCATGTGAACAATCATCACAGGTGATTACTTCTTGTTGTTGAACTTCATTTTCTGTTGCTGTTACAAATAATCCTACTGTCATTGCAACAACTGCTAAAACACCTAGTGCTCTTCTCATAATGTGTAATTTTAGTTTTAATTATTAATTTAGGTTTAGATTTATTATGTTATAAACCTAATAATACCTTGTAGGAAAAATCTGGTATATTTCTAAATTTAGTAAAAAGACCACTTTTGAGAGTGTATGGGCTTAATCTGAGAGTATTGGTTTAATTGAGGGACGAAATCGTATTTTTTGATAATCTACTTTTTAATCCATCAACCTTATCCCTATAGGATTTTGAGAAAGGTAATTGTAAGTTGCGAAGATTCAGGGTACATAAAGATTTACCATAACTAATACCCGAGATATAATCTGTGTTCACAATATAACTCTGGTGAATTCGTACGAAGTTTTTTGGTAACTGACCCTCAAAAGTCTTCAGGGTCTTATAGGCATTTGTAACTGTGCCATCTTTCATTACAAATTCAGTGGCATTATTATCCGCTTGTAAATACAATATTTCATTGGTATTCAGATATTGGAAATCGCGATAAGATTTTATACAAATGGTTTTTGGTTGGGCAAGTACTGGTACAGGCTCTGGCAATTGTTTCTTAAGACGTAATATTGATTTTCTTATATCAAATTCATTGTAGGGCATTAGCCAATAATCAAAAAAACCGTTTTTAATGGCTTCATAGGCATAATTTTTTATCTTGGAAATACCAATGAAAACAGGAAACTTTTTTACATATTGGTGAAGTTCCATAACCATCTGGAAATATTCAGGTGCATTTTCATTAAGATTAACAAAGACGAGGTCAGGTGAATATTTTAGGATAGTATTAAGGCCTTCATTACTATTTTTAGCGAGGGATGAACATGAAAAATCACCATATTCTTCCAAAAAATGTTGTAATTGCAAGTTGGAAGTTGCGTCAGAATCGATTATTGAGTAGTTGAATCCCAAGGACTTAGCTATTTAATGGCAAATTAATGATAGTATGTGATCGTTGATACAAGGAAAACCTTATAAAAAATGAGGTTTATGTATTTAATTTACGAAAAAGCAATGGTTTGAAAGAAAAAACTTCTTAACAATGTAATTTATATCACATTTTAGTTTTCATGTGTGAATTCATGGGCTCCAATATCAGGTAAAACTGTTCTATTGGTACCTAAAATGTCTAAGGGGACCAAAAGTGCGTCTTCTAACTTTGCCATATCCTTGGCTGTAGAAGCCTCACCAATCCAAAAAATATGCTTGATAACATCTATAAAATCAGTATTTTGATTCAATAGCACCTGATTATATAAAGTACTATTAGAAAAATTGTACAAGGGATTTCCATTGAACTGACCTGAGGTATCCTCAAATTTTATAAGACAATGATCAAATAAAAAATTAAACGAGTTTGTATTGTTACTTTGAAGCGAGAGTTCTAATTTACTATTGCCGTCAACAATACAATTCTTAAAATCAGCCTGGATTAAATCACTGCTCAGCCCTGAAGCATGATTATCAATTTGCAAGGCTGATCCCGACCTAAACCCATGGGTCCAGAAATTAGCTATTGTAGTGTGTGTAAATGAATATAATCCTCCTAAACTCAAATGCAAAGAAACTAAACCAGCACCACCTAAGATTACATTTTCACCGATTATATGGCTATTCTTGGACCAAAGATTGGTATTTGCACTGTTATAAATCTGCGAATTCCTAATTGACAGCGTTGGGAACCCGAGAATTCCATCTCCTTCGACCAACAATCCGATAGTAGCATTTTTCAAGGTCAAATGTGAAATAAAATTACCAGAACTTCCTTTAGCTATCCAAACGGTTCCCCACTGTCCCGGAAGATTTGAAAATTCAGGTTCTAAACGGTCTCCCTCAAAAATCACTTCGTTTTCTAATAACTCTTGGTCAAGACTCAAAACTCCGTTCACATTAAAAGCAGCACCATCAGATATGTAAATACCGGAGTCTTTGTGAAAATGAACGCGGCAACCAGCTTCGATATTTAAGGTTTTACCTTCCTCAACTGCTGCATACCCATATATTACATAGGGTTTTTCTCGATTGAAATCCAAATCTGAATCACTCAAATAAAATCCTTCTACTAAAATTTCCTCCCCGTTGATATCTATTCCTAAACTAATGGTTTCCTTTGTTCCATCTGATAGGGTAGCGGGATAAAGGAAAACAGCATCTTGGACTAAAGTTACCAATGGCACCTCTTGTAGGTTCACACCTGAATCAAATTCAATAACATCTGTATACAAAAACTCATTTTCGGTAAAATTCGCATCGTCATAAGTAGTTTCAATAAATATGAACAAACTGTCCTGGGCAAGAATGGGAATATTGACAAATTCCTTACCAGCAACGCCATCAACATTTAATCTGTACTTGCTATTTTGGCCTTGTTTTAATCCAATAGTGGGTATTTCAATATCATCGCGATTAGGATTATAAACTTTAAGGGTATAAGTACTACTTCCTATGTTGGTGAAAATAGTATCGAGATATACTGTATCTTTTGAAAATTCCAAGTTGCCAACGTTTGGCGCATATTCAAAATCCTTTCTGCACGAACTCCATATTATTACAAGAAGCAAAGTAGAAATGAGATATAGATAACGTTGCATATTTTCTCTTTACTGTGTTTACTCATTTATAAAGATCTTCTTTATAGCCTCAGAAACACGAATAGGCCTTAATGTTTGTGCATTTAGCAAACACCACTCAGTATTGGAACGAATTAGAAGTTGATTTGTTTTACTATTGTACATCTCAACGCAACGGATTGAAAGGGCACCCTTGGTGTTTGCGATATAGGTGCGAACCAAAATTTCATCACCCAAAACCGCAGCACTTAAATAATCTATATTATGATTTTTGACAACCCAAAGAATACCTGCTTTCATCTCATTAGGTGCCACTGTCTGCCAATGTTCTTTTGAAATATCCTGGATCCACTGTACATAACGCACATTGTTTACGTGCTCTAAATCATCTAAATCATCTAAATCATCTTGGGTAACGACAATTCTTTTTTCGAAAGTTTCCATTATTTCTTACGAATTTTCACCTCGAACATTTTGTCCCAATTCTTACCCGTCACAAAAAATGTCTTACGCTCAGGATGATATGCCACACCATTTAGAACATCCAATTCAGCATGTTTTGTGACTTTTTCCTTTAATCCTCCAAAATTTATTACACCTTCAATTGCACCACTTTTTGCATCAATAATCATCATACTCGGTTTTTGGTACACATTGGCATATATTTTTCCATCTACAAATTCCAATTCATTGGCCATATTAAATACCGATTTGTTGGTAACGGTTTGGATATACCCTTCTTCAGCCAGTGTATCAGGATTCAAGAACCAGATCTTTTCGGTGCCATCGCTCTTATATATTTTTTTGCCGTCATTACAAAGCCCCCAACCTTCTTTGCTTTGACCATATTGAAAGCTCCCCGTCTTTTTAAAATCGTTGAGATCATACACAAAACCAATTCCGTTTTGCCAGGTCAATTGAAAGATCTTGCCATTCATAACTGTAATTCCTTCTCCAAATTGGGTATTTTCCAAATCTATTTGCTGTAATACCTCGCCAGTAATATAATCTACTTTTCTCAATGACGACCTTCTTTTTTTACCAGTACTTTCATAAATAATGCCCCTGTGAAATTCCAAGCCTTGGGTATATGCCTTTATATCATGCGGAAATTCATTGATTATCTCATATGTGTATAATGCCGGTGCATTTGGCGCTAATACTTTTATTTTCTTTGAAACTTCGACCGTGTTCTCGTCATAATCAATTGAAGCCTTCAAAGTTTTGTTACCTAATGTAGGTAGGGCAAGGCTGATTTTATTTCCATTGAGTTGAAGCTCTTTATCATCTATGCTATAGGTGATATTCTTTATGGACTTTTCTTTTTTATTTTTTATGGCAACTCCAACTGTTTGATTTTGTTGAAAAACTGATTTGTTGCCTTCCAACTGGATTTCAAAAAGGGAAGAAGCAGAAGTATTGCCACTACCACAGGCTGCAAAGAGAAGTAGAAAATAACTAAGAGCAAAAAATTTATGAAAGTTCATGGAGTTTTTTATTTGAAAAATTTGAAATTTTGGGAAGTGAATTTAAAAAATGACTGTATAATACTCAAATAGAATCACTTAGAAAATTGCATAAAAATGGCAAGTTAATTCATAAAAATTAGAAAATAAAACGATTGAATAAGATTTAATCCGGATTCAACAGTTCATCGGAAATGTTGAGTTTGACCATAGAATTCATACTTTTTGTTAGCTAAAATGTTTGTATTGAATTCAATGTCAGGATTAAAACTTGATAAATCATTGTGTGTCAATGATTTCATCAAATTATTGCATAAACACTGTTTTTATAGTTTATTTTTTGGTTTAAAAGATTGTATATTTGCACGCGGCAAGTCCTACACGACCAGCTCCTGTAGAATCCCCCAGGGTGGGAACGCAGCAAGGGTATACGGTTGTAGCGGTGCGATGTAGGTCGCTTGCCGTTTTTTGTTTCCTTGACTTTTGGAAATAGACAGATTAAAATTTACTGTCCTTGTGTTTCTTTTCACTCTCAATTAATTGGATTACTACTTTTCACCAGCCCTTTTTTATTCGTTAATTTGCAATTATTATGAAGCAAAAAATAGTTCTTATTACCGGTGGTTCATCGGGCATTGGAAAATCAATTGGTAATTACCTAACATCAAAAGGACACAAAGTTTATGGTACTACCCGAGATCTTAATAAGTATCCTGTTTTTGATGATTTTAAATTGTTGGAATTAGACGTTAGGGATACTAATACCATTGAATCGGCTGTGGCCCAACTCTTGGATATAGAAGGGAGACTGGATGTTTTGGTAAATAATGCGGGCGTCGGGATCACAGGGCCTATTGAAGAAACTCCCCATCAGGAAATAGTTAAAACCTTTGAGACAAATTTTCATGGTCCCTTGCATTTGATTAAGGCCATTCTGCCCCAAATGCGGAAACAAGGTCATGGACTTATAATCAATATTACTTCTATAGCGGGGTATATGGGCTTACCCTATCGCGGGATTTATTCGGCCACCAAAGGTGCTTTGGAGATTACAACAGAGGCGCTTCGAATGGAAATCAAGGATTTTGGTGTACAAATGACCAATTTGGCGCCTGGTGATTTTGCAACGAATATTGCTTCCGGTCGATATCATGCACCAGTTTTGGATTACTCGCCCTATAAAGAGCCTTATGGAAATACACTGAAGCTGATCAATGAAGATGTTTCAAAAGGAAATGATCCTATAGAGGTAGCTCTTATGGTAAATAAGATCATAAACACAAAAAAACCGAAGGTTCATTATAAGGTGGGATCCTTCATGCAAAAGTTCTCGCTTACCCTTAAAAATCTATTACCAGACAAAGTCTATGAGAAGCTATTGTTAAACCATTATAAATTGTAATTTTGCTCGATTCGAAACGCATTAAGTACGCATAGATACAGAAACTAAATAACAAATAATTACATGAAATTTTTTATCGATACCGCCAATTTAGATCAAATACGAGAAGCTCAGGAACTTGGGGTTTTGGATGGAGTAACAACCAACCCTTCTTTAATGGCTAAGGAAGGAATTACGGGTAGGAACAATATTCTTAAGCACTATGTTGACATCTGTAATATTGTTGATGGTGGAGTTTCTGCGGAAGTGATTGCAACGGAGTTTAAAGCTATGGTCAAAGAGGGCGAGGAATTGGCAGATCTTCACGATCAGATCGTTGTTAAGATTCCCATGATAAAAGACGGAGTAAAGGCATTAAAGTATTTGTCTGACAAAGATATTCGTACCAATTGTACTTTAGTGTTTTCTGTAGGACAAGCTTTATTGGCTGCCAAAGCCGGGGCAACCTATGTTTCTCCTTTTATTGGAAGACTGGATGATATTTCGGCAGATGGTCTGAACTTAATTGCTGAAATTCGACATATTTATGACAACTATGCCTTTGATACACAAATATTGGCAGCTTCTATAAGACATACTATGCATATAATTGATTGTGCAAAATTAGGAGCTGATGTGATGACCGGTCCACTTTCTGCTATTGAAGGCCTTTTAAAACACCCACTTACAGATAGCGGATTGGAAAAATTCTTAGCTGATTATAAAAAAGGTAACTAGTTAAAAACTAATCCTTGGAAAGAGTTTGAAACCCGAAGACATTTTTTTTTCGGGTTATTTATTATTTGAAGGAACGATACATATCACCAAAAGCATCAACGATCATTTCATTTTCGGTAATTATACATTTGTTTAAATAATCTACAATGAGTGCTTTTTTCAATTCCTCAAAATTATCTGCTCTATATTGGTTTGTAAAATTAAAACCTGCAGTTTGGGTCAAGACCTTCCAATCATCATTCTTGGTTTGAATATTGATTCCGACAAAATTATAATTGGGTTTTTTATGTGAAAGTTCCATTACGCGCTTAGACATGCTTTCCAAATGCTTTTTATTGGATCCCGACCAAAAGTAGAAGACGGTCTTTTTGTTTTTTGCGATATTTTGAAGGGAGACCTTTTCCCCATTAAAATCGGATACTACAATATTGGGTATTCTTTTATTAGGCTGGATGTTTCTTATACCTTCATAGAGATCATCAATCTCATCAATATGCTTGTTATTGCCTGATAACGCATGAAATACCTCAATAAAAATCTTATTATTGGCCTCGGTATCATGAACTTTCAGTAAGTAGTCATAAGCGACATTCCGAAAAAGATTGTCCTTCAATTCTTTTTCTTCAACAAGACTATCAATAAGTTTTAATTTGTGCTTATTGAAGTGTAAATGGTTCTTGACCATTTTATCTTTAATATCACAGCCATAGGAACACGACATATATGCCAAATTCCCAAAATGGTTTACCATATATTCATAATAAGGCCTTAAATAGGTAAAGTCTTTATTGTTGTAAGTAAGGTTATTGCGATAGGTGTAGAATTCCTTGGATAATTTAGGGACCTCTTTTTTCTTGGATAGTCTCTTATGTCTAAATGGATAACGTTCTTTAAAGGTTGCGTAGTTATAAACAATATTTGCCTTGGCAATTTGTGAAGCTTTTTCAGATAATGGTGATTCTAAGGTCAATTCCTTTAATAATCCAATTTTTAATTTTTCCAATGAATCGATTTTTCTACTAAAATCTTCTGGTTCTAAACTGTATAGCCTATCAATATGATTTTTTTCACCCTCATTCGCCAAGAAGATTTCCATCATAAAATTATTGACTTCCTCTCCAGTTCCAGAAAAAACAAGGGATTCATCAAAATCAACGGTATTTAGTCTAATCAAGAGACTGTCTCCTTTTTCAAGATGAACATATTGGTACTCTGGGGCGTGCTTAAAATGGTAAAGACCATTTTCAATGGAATCCAACTTAAAAGAAAACATATTATTTACGTCCAGGGCTGAAGAATCAATAACAACATCGCCCTTATAAAGAACGACATGCTCGCTGGTAGGATTGACAATTTCCCCGCTAAAAAAAACATTGGGGGAATTTTTTTTGCTTTCAGCGCAACCTGCCAATATGAAAAGAGAAAGATATAGTAATTTTTTATTCATATAAACACATCTCCTATAGTAACGAGTAAAATTAAGCATCCCATATAGTCTATCCTGTTAATTGCGAGTTAAAAAATTCTATTGTTACGTTAAGATAATCCTAGCATTTAGACATAAAGTTTATTGGCTAGTGCATATAAATTTGTCTATTTTTGCACGAATTTTAAAAAAGGCGACTATGTTATCGGTTTCTAATTTATCAGTACAGTTTGGGAAACGTATATTGTTTGATGAAGTAAATGTTTCTTTTACCCAAGGCAATTGTTATGGGGTCATTGGTGCTAATGGGGCCGGTAAAAGTACCTTTTTAAAAATTTTGTCGGGCAAGGTAGATCCAACTTCAGGACACGTTCATCTAGAACCAGGCAAGCGAATGTCTATTTTAGAGCAGAACCATAATGCCTATGATGACAATACAGTGTTAGAGGCTGTGGTGATGGGTAATAAGCCACTATTCGCCATAAAAAAAGAAATTGATGCACTTTACGCCGATTATACTGATGAAAATGCTGACAAAATAGGGGAACTGCAAGTGCAATTTGAAGAAATGAACGGTTGGAATGCCGATAGTGATGCGGCCGCATTGTTATCCAATTTGGGAATTCATGAAGAATTACATTACACCCAAATGGCCGATATGGATTCAAAATTAAAAGTAAGGGTCTTACTTGCCCAGGCATTATTTGGTAATCCGGATGTTTTGATAATGGATGAGCCAACCAATGATTTGGATTATGAAACCATTAGCTGGTTAGAGAATTTCTTGGCAGATTATGAAAATACCGTAATCGTGGTTTCCCATGACCGCCACTTCCTTGACGCTGTTTGTACGCACATTGCGGATATCGATTTTGGAAAAATGAACTTATTTTCCGGTAACTATACATTCTGGTATGAAAGTAGTCAGTTGGCTGCTCGCCAAAGGGCCCAGCAGAATAAAAAAGCAGAAGAGAAAGCAAAGGAACTGCAGGAATTCATCATGCGTTTTAGCGCAAATGTTGCAAAAAGTAAGCAAGCTACTTCACGAAAAAAAATGCTTTCCAAGTTAAAGGTAGAAGACATAAAACCCTCGAGTAGAAGATATCCAGCCTTAATTTTTGATCGAGAGCGAGTAGCCGGGGATCAGATCTTGAATATTGAAGGACTAACGGCTACTTCGGATGATGGGGACCTATTATTTAAAAATGCGAATATTAATTTGGCAAAAGGGGATAAGGTAGCTATACTTTCTCGGGATTCTAGGGCAACGACTGCCTTTTATCAAATCTTGAACGGTAACAAAAAACAAGATACCGGTAAATTTCAATGGGGCATTACAACGAACCAATCGTATTTGCCTGCGGATAATTCAGCATTCTTTAATGATGATATTAATCTTGTGGATTGGTTACGCCAATGGGCAAAGACAGAGGAAGAACGTGAAGAGGTTTATATACGTGGATTTTTAGGGAAAATGTTATTTAGTGGAGAGGAAGCCTTGAAAAAATGTACTGTATTGTCCGGAGGTGAAAAAGTGCGATGTATGCTAAGTAGAATGATGATGTTAAGGGCCAATGTTTTAATGCTCGATGAGCCCACAAATCACCTCGATCTAGAGAGTATAACAGCATTCAACAATTCATTGAAGAATTTCAAAGGAACGGTACTGTTTACAACCCATGATCACGAATTCGCCCAAACCGTTGCGGATCGCATCATAGAACTGACCCCTAAAGGCAACATTGACAGATATTTAACGTTTGATGAGTATATGTCAGATAAGACTATAAAGGAACAGCGTAAGAAGATGTACGCAGTGCCAGTATAGTTGAAATCGTCCCAAATGCTCACATTATGAAGACCTACAGCATTATTTATGCACTTTTGGCATTGGTAGTTATTGGCTGTAGTGAATCGAGCGATTCCCAACTTATCGAAGAAATCGAAGAAAAAGAGAATTTCTTTAATGCCGATTATATTCTTCTACAAGAAAGTAGTGGTGTTCTCTCAGCCCAACTTTTAAAAAGTAGCGAAACTAGGATTGATTTAAGCCCAGCGGAAAGTACATTCTCCGATGTTCCCTATTCCGATATTTTATTTTCTAAAGAGTCTATTTTTGCCAATTATACAAAATTGACTGATTGCAGTGGACAAGTGACCATTCATGATTTTAGTGATGACACATCGAATATTGTAACTGTTTTTAATGATTTGATTGATTGTAACCTATCTGTAACATCTATTGCCGTTGAATCTAATAAGCTATATATTTCTTATGTTTTGGAAGAGACTTCCAAAATCAACACATATTTTGTTCGTGCTATTGATCTACCTACCTCAGAAGATAATTTTATCGATGTTGAGTTAGATAAAAAACCATTGGATATGGTATTTACAAATAATCGATTATTTGTTTTGACCATTGACCTAGAAATTACAGATGAGAATTCTCTTTCAGTCATCGAAGGTGCTAGTACCACCGTGATTCATGAAATTAATCTGGGGTATGATGTTGAACAGATTTTTGCAGATACGAACCAGAACATGATAATTTCGTATCAAGAATTGCACACAGTCTTAAACACAAGTACAATAGGTGTTCAATACATTGGTTATGAAGATGGAAAGGAGCCTATGTTCTATGATTCCAATTTCAATTGTTTTGATGATCAAGGTAGACTATTCTATAAAAGACCTAATGACGATGATATACACTTAAATATTCCCGCCATTTATGATTTTGGGAATAACTTGGCCATCTTATATTTCTATGAAAATTTCTTGACCCCATCACAATTGGAGTTTGAATATAAAATAGGGGATACCACAATGGTTGGTTATGATGATGCAAATAGTATAATGCTAGTAGGATACCAAAAAACCGATGACGAAAGCAAAGGTGGACTACTGAGAATTCAATTGGAGCCAACACCTGAATTATTGGATAATCTTGATTTAAATGGTGTTCCTCATCAAATTGTTTATCAAAAATAATTCATTTAAGAGTCAAACATTAAAGTACCTAAGCTTTCATTTTTATCTGATCTAGTACTTTTTCTATATTGGTTCTTTCCAAAAACATACTATTTCAATTGGTATAATCTAAAATTTAGACAAATTAATTATTTACATAATTCAGAGGTTTGAAGTTCAAATGTTAATATAATGTTAAAATCTATGAACTGCACTATTTAACAGGGTTTTGAAAATATATAAATTGTATATTGTCGATGATTCGATACCGTTTATCGGATTATTATTATCAAGCCCTTAATAGAACCTAAATGAATTGTTACATACCCCAGGTGGCTTTGCTCACCTTTTTTTTGACCGTTTTTGTCTCAGCCCAAGATCGTTTTTCAAGTTCAGAAAGTAAATTCCTCGCGATGGATATTGAAAAATCCATTATTTCCAACACAGAAAATTCAAAAAATCATACCACCTTATCAGCTGCGATGAAAGCCACTGATTTAGATAAGATTTTAAGTCATGATGGTCCCTTTACTGTTTTTGCACCATCAGATAGTGCGTTCAACGAATTATTTTCAAAGACTTCCTCTGACCTTCTTGATCCAGAGAATAAAGAAGAATTAAAGGCACTTTTAAGATATCATATTATTGCAGGTGAGTTTACAGCTTCAAAAATCTTGAAAGCAATGTGTAGTGGCAATGGCAAAGCAGTTTTTACCACTGTCCAAGGTGAGGTACTAACAGCTACCTTGAATGGAATAGATATAATATTGACCGACAATTTTGGAAATTGCGCTAAGATAATTTCCGCGGATGCAAACCAATGTAATGGTGTAATCCACGAAATAGACAGTGTTATCTTGCCAAAGAGAATTAGTTTATTACCTTAGTTCGGCACCTAATTCTTTCTCATACTTCTGCTGAAGTTTCGACATTATTTTATCTATCTGTTTGTCTGTAAGCGTACTTTTGTCATCTTGCAAAGTAAAACTTACGGCGTATGATTTCTTGCCTTTGGGCAATTTATTCCCGGTATACACATCGAATAAATTCACTTTGGTCAATAAATTTCGTTCTGTCTGAAATGCAATATCATGTATTTCCTTAAAATTGACCGATTCATCAAGCAGCAAGGCGAAATCTCTTTTTACTTCAGGATATTTGGGAATAGACATGAATTTTATTTCAGTTTTAGGTACAAGGTCAATGATAATATCCCAATTAAAATCGGCGTATAAGACTTCTTGCTTGACATCAAACTTTTTGGTCAGGGATTTATTGACGACACCAAATTCCACTAGTTTCTTCTTCTTGGACACCAATGATAATCCTTCAGATAACAATGTGCCTTCAGATGCTCGGGAACTGAAGCTGGAAATGCCTAATCGTTTTAAGAGGTTCTCAACAACCGATTTGAAAAAGAAGAAGTCAGTTTGCTTTGCCGGCGAAGCCCAACCTGCACTGTTCCTATTTCCGGTAGCCAAAAGGCATAAATGTTTATTCTCGACACGTTTATCACTAAAATTATGATAGGTTTTTCCAAATTCGAAAAATCTAAGGTTTTGGTTTTTACGGTTAATGTTATATGATATAGTCTCTAATCCATTCAAAATCATTGTCTGTCGCATTGCAGATAAATCTGTGCTCAAAGGATTGAGCATGACAACAGACTGTTCAACATTCAAATCATCAACCAAGGCAATATTATCTGGGGATGTAAGACTATTGGTCATTATTTCATGAAAACCCCTTGATGCCAGGAAATCACCAATTCTATCTTGTAATTTATAATCTTCGAATTTTGAAATAGGAGCAATAGAGGCGTTCAGTTTTTCTTTAAAGGCTACATTGTTGTATCCATAAACCCTCAAGATTTCTTCGATTACATCTACTTCACGTTGTACATCAACCCTATAAGAAGGTATGACCAGGCCCATGCCGGCTTCTGTTACATTTTTCACTTTAATTTCTAGTGAAGCCAGAATAGATTTAATGGTATCTCTCGGTATTTCCTGACCTATCAGTTTATATATCTTATCAAATGTTAAGAAAACCTGATAGTCATTTTTCTTGTTAGGATATAGATCCACAATATCGGACGTAATATCACCTCCCGTAATTTCATTTATGAGAAGTGCAGCTCTTTTTAGGCAATATTCCACATTGCTAATGTCAATGCCTCGCTCAAACCTGAATGAAGCATCAGTATTTAAACCGTGTCTTTTTGCTGTTTTACGAATAGAAATAGGGTCGAAGTAGGCACTTTCCAAGAAAATTGCTTTGGTATCCTCTGTTACTCCAGTATTTATCCCCCCAAAAACCCCGGCAATACACATTGGTTTTTCACCATCGCAGATCATTAGATCCTCCTCATGTAACTCTCTTTCAATACCATCCAAGGTCATAAACCTTGTACCTTTTGGAAGTGTTTTAACGACGACCTTTTTGCCAAATATCCTATCTGCATCAAATGCATGCAAAGGCTGACCCATTTCGTGCAATACATAATTGGTTGCATCCACCACATTGTTGATTGGACTTAGCCCTATTGCCTTTAGTCTATCTAATAACCAATTTGGTGAAGGCTGTACAATTAAATTGCTAATTGTCACACCACAATATCTAGGGGCCAATGCATTATCTTCAACAGATACATCCAACTTTAATGATCTATCAGTAATGTTAAAATGACTTGTTGATGGGGTTATCAACTCTATTTCCAATTCTTTTTGTTTAAGTCCTGCCTTTAAATCTCGCGCTACACCGTAATGGCTCATCGCATCTGCTCTATTGGGAGTTAATCCAATTTCAAAAACCTCATCGCTTTCCAGCTCAAAAACCTCGCCACAGGGCGTTCCGGTTTTTAGTGAATCACTCAAGACCATAATACCATCATGACTATCACCAAGACCTAATTCATCTTCCGCGCAAATCATACCATGACTTTCTTCCCCGCGAATTTTACCTTTCTTAATGGTCCATGACTCTCCTTCCTTTGTATAGAGTGTGGTGCCTATTGTAGCAACCGGAACTTTTTGTCCCTTGGCTACATTGGGCGCCCCACAAACAATTTGTACGGCATGTTCCTGACCAATATCCACGGTGGTTAACTTAAGCCGGTCAGCATTGGGATGCTGTTCACAGGTAAGTACTTCCCCAACCACAACACCCTTGAGAGCTCCTTTAACAGTCTCATATGGCATAATGCCTTCAACTTCCAACCCCAAATCGGTCAAAAGTTCAGCGGTCTGTTTTGAGTCCCAATCTATCTTGAGGAATTGTTTTAACCAGTTGTAAGAAATGTTCATTGGTTGTATTTAAAGCTGGTAAAGATAAAACAATGAAGTAAGACATTCAATACTGTTTCAATTGAAATGTCTTAATTATTTCATGTAAGTTTATATACGTTACTTCGATAAGGACTAATAAAATCGAATATATGCGAAAATTTGGAATACTTATAGCGATTGCAGTTTTGTTTTCGTCATGTGGTAAATCAAAAGCCCGAATCTTGTCAGAAGGGATTTGGCTTGCCGAATTGGAAGTGCTTGATAATGAAATTCTGCCTTTTAACTTCGAGCTAAAGAAGAATGATGCTGGGCAATTGTTGATTGAAATCTTGAATGCCGAGGAGGTAATCAGTATTGAGGAAGTCTCAATAAACAGGGATTCGATTTTAATAAAAGCCCCTGCTTTTGAGGGTTATATAACAGGTACATTCACAGAAACCTCAATCCAGGGTGAATTTATAAAGGAAAGCTTGGATCGAATAGTACCGTTTAAGGCTACTTTTGGTAAAGAGGAACGATTTAGAGCTGAATTCAAACCACAAATCAATGTTTCAGGAATTTGGGAAACTGAGTTTAGCCCCAATACCGAGAATAGTTATTTTGCAAAGGGTATTTTCACACAAAACGAAAATAAGGTCACAGGTACTTTCAGGACCAATACTGGTGATTATCGGTATTTAGATGGGATTATTGATGGTGATAGAATGAAAGTATCGACCTTTGATGGGGCACACGCTTTTTTATTCACGGCGAAAGTCACTGATACAAGCTTAATTGGAACCTTCTATTCTGGAAATCATTTTAAAAAACCGTTCATTGCGAAACGAAATGAAAGTTTTGAATTGCCTGACGCTGACTCGTTGACTTTTTTGAACCCCGGTTACGAGAAATTGGCATTTTCATTTCCCGATACCAATGGCACTATGGTTTCCTTGGATGATCCCCAATTTAAAAACAAAGCGGTAATTGTGCAGATAATGGGTACATGGTGTCCTAACTGTCTGGATGAAGCGAAATTTTTCGTCAACTATTTGAAAGATAATCCGAACCTCGATGTCACAGTTGTTGCTTTGGCCTTTGAGTATGCTAAAACAAAGGAGAAAGCTTTTAAAAGCATCGATAGATTAAAGTCTGCAATTGGAGTGGACTATCCTATTCTATTAGCTCAATTTGGGACTTCGAATAAAAAAAAGGCGCAGGAAAAGTTACCCATGTTGAATCACGTACTTTCTTATCCAACTACTATATTTATTGATAAAAATGATAAGGTTAGAAAAATTCATACTGGTTTTAATGGCCCTGCAACTGGAGCTAAGTATGAAGTCTTTAAAAATGAATTTGATGAATTTGTGAAGTTGTTGGCAGGTGAGTAATGCCGAACACTAGATTATTGTAGATCTACCCAATCCAATATTTTCATCATTGATATTCAAATTGTCATCTACATCAACAATATTTTGTGCGATAAAATCACCAACGCTTTCGGTTCCATATTTTGTACTTCCCATAATGTCCATAGTAACAATTTTTTTTCTGAAAGATTTATGCACTGCAGCGACTACAGCGTCAAATTCTTCAGTAAGACCAAAATGATTTAGTAGTAGTGCGGCACTTAGGATAGCAGCAACGGGGTTTGCGATATCCTTGCCTTTTGCCTGTGGATATGAACCATGTATAGGCTCAAACATGGCATTTTCAGTACCAACCGATGCAGATGGTAACAAACCGGAAGATCCAATTAGTACATTGCACTGCGCTGAAAGGATGTCTCCGAACATATTGCTGGTCAAGATGACATCAAAACAGGTTGGATTCAGAGTCATTAACATTGAGGCGTTGTCAATATACATACAATCAAATTCTATTTCAGGATAGCTTTCGGCAATATTAGTAACGACTTTTCGCCATAGTCTCGAAGTTTCCAATACATGGGCCTTATCTACCAAAGTGAGTTTTCCACGCCTTTTTTTAGCTGCCTTGAAGGCCATATGGGCAATTCGACCAATTTCTTTTTCGGTATATCTGCATAGGTCGGTGGCAACCGTACCATCTTCGCTCAAGCTTTTCTCTCCAAAATAAATACCACTTGTTAGTTCTCGATAGATGACCAAGTCGGTGCCGGCAATAACTTCTTTTTTAATTGGGGAATTATTTAACAGGGCACGAAAAACCTTTATAGGCCTCATATTAGTAAATAAATCAAGTTCTTTTCTTAAATACAATAACCCGTCCTCTGGACGCACTTTGGCATCCGGGTTATTATCATATTCCGGGGTACCTATTGCCCCAAATAAAATGGCATCAGATGCTCTACAGAGTTCAAGGGTTTCTTTGGGAATGGGGCTACCCATTTTATCCATTGCAGAGGCGCCGATCAATCCTTCAGTGAAGGTAAAATCATGGCCAAAATTTTCTTCCACGGCCTGCATACACTTAACAGCTTGCGCAATCACTTCTGGTCCTATACCATCTCCACCTAAAATAGCAATATTCAAATGCATTTAAGAAACACTTTCTATAGTTATCTTGCTTGTTTCAATGATTTCATGAATATCTTCATCCATCACCTCTTTTTTCACGTCCGCGTATTTCAAGAATTCTTGGTAAACCATGTCCAATTGCACTTTGGTTAGCTCATAGCCTACTTTTTTGGCACGAAAAGCCAATGCGGCCCTACCACTTCTTGCTGTAAGAACAATTGAGGATTCATTTACACCCACATCCATAGGGTCTATGATTTCATAGGTTTCCCTATTTTTTATCACACCATCTTGATGTATCCCTGAGCTATGTGCAAAGGCATTTGCCCCAACGATAGCCTTGTTCGGTTGAATTATCATTCCCATTTTATCAGAGACCATTTGACTGGTATCATAAAGTAATTTGCTGTTGATATTGGTGTCTAATTCCAAGTAAGGGTGTTGCCTTAATATCATTACCACTTCCTCTAATGCAGTGTTACCGGCACGTTCACCAAGACCATTGATAGTACATTCAATCTGTCTGGCCCCATTGATTACGCCAGAAATGGAATTTGCTGTAGCCAATCCCAGGTCGTTATGGCAATGACATGAGAGTACCGCCTTATGGATTCCAGTGACATTTTCCTTAAGGTATTTCATTTTCGCACCATATTCCTCGGGCAGGCAATAACCCGTAGTGTCAGGAATATTCAATACCGTGGCACCGGCCTTTATAGCCGCTTCACAAACCTTTGCCAAGAAATCATTGTCGGTTCTACCGGCATCTTCGGCGTAAAACTCAACATCCTCTACGAAAGTTTTGGCATAACTTACTGCACCCACAGCACGTTCAATAATAGCCTCACGATTTGAGTTGAATTTATGTTTGATATGGGAATCCGATGTCCCTATTCCTGTATGTATTCTCGGGGTTTTTGCCGGTTTTAGAGCTTCAGCTGCTACCTCTATATCTTTTTTCACCGCTCGAGTTAAGCCGCAAACCGTAGCATTTTCAACGATTTTGGCAATTTCATAGACCGAATTAAAATCGCCTGGGCTCGAAATGGGAAACCCTGCTTCAATTATATCCACACCTAGATCATCAAGACGTTTGGCAATGACCAATTTCTGGTCTTTATCCAACTTACATCCTGGTACCTGTTCGCCGTCGCGAAGTGTGGTATCAAAAATCTGTACTATATCTTTACTCATTATATTTACGTAGTTTTAACTAGGCATTTACGAATATATGACCAATAGCACAAATGACCTAAAGTTTGCGATTACATTTACAACGTTTAGTTAGTTTTTGGTCAATGCAAAGTGTTAATAAACAACGAGTTAAACTATTTTTATTACGATGACAAATGCGCACAAAGACGCCTTGTTTGTACTGGTTAAATCGCTCTCAAAGTCAGAGAAACGCCAATTTAAACTGTATGTTGGTCGATTGGGAGTGAATACGGATGCCAAGTTTTTAGCTTTGTTTAACCTATTGGATAAAGTTAAGAGGTATGATGAAAAAGTGATATTGGACAGTGGCATTGTCAAAAAGTCCCAACTTTCCAACCTAAAAGCCCATCTATACAAACAGATACTCGTAAGCTTACGATTAAATCCCGTTAACCAGAATGTGAGGGTTCAATTACGGGAGCAATTGGATTTTGCCACCATTTTATATCAAAAAGGACTCTACAAACAAAGTTTGAAAATATTGGATAAAGCCAAATATGCCGCTATTGAGAATGAAGAGAAGAATATCGCTTATGAGATTGTTGAGTTGGAAAAGATCATTGAAACCCAGTATATAACTCGTAGTATTCCCGATAGGGCAGATGAATTGGCCGTACAGGCAAAGCAATTATCCGAGCAGAATGTAATGACGAGCAGGCTTTCGAATTTATCATTGCAGTTATATGGTCTTATGCTTAAAGTCGGATATGTTCGCAATGATGAAGATTTAAAAAAAGTGAAGGCCTATTTCAAAAAACAACTACCTAAATACACTATTGAAGATTTTGGTTTTAGGGAAAAATTATGGCTCTATAAAGCGCATTTATGGTATAGTTTTTTAATTCAGGATTTTCTTTCTTGTTATAAATACGCCAATAAGTGGGTAGGTCTTTTTTATGAAAATGAAAAAATGATCCAGTTAAATCCCGTGTTTTACTTAAAAGGGAATCATTATTTGTTAGAATCTTTATTTTTCGTGAAATATAGTTCTCAATTTAAAGTAACACTTCAACGACTTGAAGCTATGGTCGAGTCAAAGAATTTTCCCAAAAATGATAATATCACTTCATTGTCCTTTCTATATATCAATGCCAATAGATTGAACCTTCATTTTCTTGAGGGTACTTTTTATAAAGGATTGTATCTGGTTAAAATTATAGAGTATGGCATTAACAAACACAAGGATCGTTTAGATGCCCATCATATCATGATTTTGTACTACAAGATTGCCTGTCTTTATTTTGGCAATGGGGACAACAAGAATTGTATTCTGTATTTAAAGAAAATCATTGAAAACAAGAATTTGAAAATGCGGGAGGACCTTATGTGCTTTGCCCGGGTTTTAAGTTTAGTCGCCCATTATGAAGCCGGAATGGATTATCATTTAGAGCTTCAATTAAAAAGCACGTATAAGTTTTTAATGAAAATGAATGACTTGCATGCTGTACAGAAAGAGATGATTAAATTCCTTCGAAATCTGGGAAATATTTACCCAAGTGAACTGCGTAGCGAATTCCAAAAGCTCTATACCGAGCTTAAAAAGTACGAGAATCATCCCTATGAAAAGCGTGCCTTCCTTTATTTGGACATTCTTTCGTGGCTAGAAAGCCATTTAGAGGGCAAACCTGTGGCCCAGATAATAAGAGAAAAATCTAAAAAACTCACCCGTTAAATTTCGATTTGAAGGATAAGAACCCACACCTTTCCCATTTGTTGGAAATAAATTTAGCTATGCTATTTATCAGCACTTCCGGGGCTTTGGGTAGGTACGTTGAATTACCGGTACCTGTAACCATTGCGACAAGGGGTATTTTAGCATTTATTCTTCTCTTGTTTTATTGTAAATGGAGAGGGATTTCACTAAAGGTCAGACCACAGGACTTTGCTTTGGTTTTTATTAGTGGCATACTCATGGGGCTACATTGGCTAAGCTATTTTTATTCATTACAAATGTCAAATGTGGCGATAGGAATGTTGTCACTGTTCACATACCCGGTTATTACCTCGTTCCTGGAACCACTCCTGCTAAAGACCAAATTTCAGAAAGTACATTTGTTATTGGGTGGGTTGGTTTTATTCGGCATCTATTTTCTTGTTCCTGATTTCAATCTGGAAAATTCCTCCACCATTGCTATTGGCGTGGGTATATTGTCTGCATTATTTTACGCATTGCGGAATTTGATTCTAAAGTCAAAGGTTAAGAATTACCATGGTTCAATGTTAATGGTTTACCAAACGGGAATTATTGGGCTGTTTTTATTGCCTTCGTTATTTTATGTGGAAACAGAAGATCTACTTGGACAATGGGAGGGCATAGTTGCCCTAGCAGTTATGACCACGGCAATAGGCCATACATTGTTTTTAATGACATTCAAACACTTTTCCATAACCTCGATCAGTATCATCAGCAGTGTACAACCTGTTTATGGGATAATCATAGGAGCAATATTTCTATCGGAAATACCTACTTTAACTACTATTTTTGGTGGGGTTCTTATACTAAGTTCAGTAATAATAGAGAGTATAAGGTCAACCAAATAGCCTGTAAACATCAATCCAATGTCTTATTCTTTGATGCCAGGTGTGCCTGCACTAAATTGTTCAATTAGACCATCACCTAATTTACCAAATTGATCGCTCTTGGCTATTTCACGAACTTTAACAGGGTCAAAATCGCCATTAAAATATAGGAAAGAACCATTGAGATTATTGTTATTATAAATCAAAATTTCTTTTACACTATTTCTCTTTTCCCGAATAGAAACCACATTCCTCTTTAATTCGTCATTTTTTCGATATACTTCGATAAATGAATTGCCCGTGATTCCGTTCATCTGCTTGTTCAAAAATTGTGTTTTGGCAGGGGTGGCACTAGGAAAGCGCATATACCTTAAATCACGGGTATTCCCAACTAGTGATTGCATTTCTGGAGAAATTCCACTAATAAGTGTTAGCATAAACTGCGGTACACGTACGGCTGTGACTTGATTGTCGTTCTTGTGCGCATTGTAAAATGTATCGATTGAATTATAACTCCCGCAGGAAGTTAATAGAATTATGCCGAATAGGAAGAATACTTTCTTGATCATGGTATAGTGTTTTGTTTATTAATTAAATTTAGAAAAAAACATCAACAAGCGTTCCAAATTGCATCTATGGGGAGAGGAGCTTCTAATTCGAGACTTTCTCTCTTAACCGGATGAATAAATACAAGTTTTCTTGCATGTAAATGTATGCTACCATCTTTATTGCTTCGGTCAAAGCCATATTTAAGATCACCTTTTATGGGACAGCCAATAGCTGTTAATTGCGCCCTAATCTGATGATGTCTACCTGTTTTCAAATCAATCTCCAATAAAAAGTAATGGTCCAATTTTTTTATCACTTGATATTCCAAAATGGCCTTTTTACTATCAGGGACCTCTTTTTTGTTGGCATACGATTTATTTTGTTTGGTATTGCGTCTTAACCAATGGGTAAGTGTATCATGGGTTTTAGGGGGGCTTTTTTTTACGACGGCCCAATAGGTTTTCTTTGCTTTTTTTTCAGCAAATAATTTGTTCAAACGCGGTAACGCTTTTGAGGATTTAGCAAAAACCACAATACCGGATGTTGGCCTGTCCAATCTATGCGAAACACCTAAATATACATTTCCAGGTTTGTTGTATTTGTTTTTGATGTACAGTTTTACAACTTCACTAAGTGGTATGTCACCGGTCTTATCACCCTGTACTATATCACCCGGTCTTTTATTGATTGCAATAAGGTGGTTGTCTTCGTAAAGTATTTGAAGATTTTGTGTGGTAGATAGTGTTTTCGACATCGTTAGATAGCTAAATTTCTATATCGAATAGTTAATATAAGCAACAGTAGAACCCCTGTGGTTACTGACATATCTGCCATATTGAAAATTCCGGTTTTAAAAATTCCCAATTTTATTTGGATAAAGTCGGTCACTGACCCATAAGCAATACGATCTATCAAATTACCGATACCACCTCCGATCACAAAAGCGAATGCTAGCACCATCCAACGGTTTAGATTTCTTTTTTGCAGTGTTCTTGTTAAAAGAATCAGTAGTACGATTAATGGTAGTCCTTGTAGGAAAATCAATTTCAACATTGGTGAGAATGTTTGTCCAAAACCTAACATAGCTCCAGTATTTTCAACATTGGTCAAAATCAAATTATCACCCAACAGTTGAATGTACTCCATGGGCTCAACATTCTTGCGAATAATGTCCTTGGATATCTGATCACAGCCAATATTCAGAAGTACAAATGCGAGAATACTTATTCTTTTAAGCATTTTTGATCAATGTTGGTTTAAATCAATACTGTTCTTCATCGCTTGGAAAATCCCTGCTCTTGACATCGTCGACGTATTGCGATATGGCTTTGCCCATATCTTCATATAAATTCATATATCTTCTTAAGAAACGAGGGTTGAATTCATGGGTCATACCCAAAAGATCATGTATGACCAACACCTGTCCATCTGCATATTTGCCACCCCCAATTCCTATAGTAGGAATTGATATACTTTCCGAAACCTTTTTGGTTAATTCGGCTGGTATTTTCTCTAAAACTATCGCAAAACACCCCAAGCGCTCCAATAATTGGGCATCCTTAATCAATTTTTTAGCTTCCACTTCTTCCTTGGCCCGAACTGAGTAGGTGCCAAACTTATAAATAGCTTGAGGAGTTAAACCTAAATGCCCCATTACAGGTATACCGGCATTTAAAATCCGTTTTACTGATTCCTTGATTTCTTCACCCCCCTCAACCTTAACTGCATGAGCACCACTTTCTTTCATTATTCGAATCGCAGAACGCAAGGCTTCCTTGGGATCACTTTGATAACTACCAAAAGGAATATCAACAACTACGAGAGCCCTTTTAATAGCCCGAATTACCGATGATGCATGATAAATCATTTGGTCCAAGGTAATGGGGAGTGTTGTTTCATGACCGGCCATCACATTACTAGCGGAATCACCTACAAGGATAACATCGACATTGGCATCATCAACAATTTTTGCCATTGAGTAATCGTAAGCGGTTAGCATTGAAATTTTCTCACCGTTCTTTTTCATATCAACGAGTGATTTTACAGTAACTCTTTTATATTCTTTTTTGGCTGTGGACATTTGTTGTTTTTTGGTGCGATAAAAGTAATGATTTTGTTGCATTGTTTTGGGGATTGAAGTTTTGGTGATTATAATGTTTGAAACTAAGTTGCCTATTGTGGATTTTAACTTATTTTTGAACAAGCATGATGAATATGAAAGGTATTTTACCATTATTATTACTTCTTGGTTTTATGAACATTTCGGCTCAGGAGTCTGATGAAACCAAGGTTCAGAAAACAATTGAAGCTTTTTTTGATGGATTTCACAAACAGGATTCCATGTTGATCAAGCAATCCGTGTCTAAAGGAATCATCCTCCAAACCATCGGTAATAAAAAAGATGGTACAACCGCTATGAGGACAGAGGAATTCAGTAGATTTCTAAAATCAATTGTGAGTATTCCTGATTCCGTGAACTTTGAGGAGAAACTTCTTTCATTCAACGTACAGGTTGATGGCGCAATGGCGAACGCTTGGACACCTTATGAGTTTTGGTATAATGATTCTTTTAGCCATTGTGGCGTAAATTCCTTTCAATTGTTCAAAGAAGTTGAAGATTGGAAAATCATTTATCTGATTGATACAAGAAGAAAAAAAGGATGTAGGAAATAAAATCTAAATTAAGCTAATATAAACCCTAACATATAATCTTCCAAAATGAAAATTAATCAAGTAAAAACAATCGCGTTACTTTTAATTGCAACGCTTGCACTCCAATTAAATGCTCAAGAATCTGAATCATTGGAAGGGCAATGGAACTTAGCGCTTTCCTATGATGGTAAAGAAGTCCCTTCTTGGCTTGAGGTAAAACATTCCGGTTTAAGCACATTGGTAGGCCGATTTGTATTCTTGAATGGTAGTGCACGTCCTATTTCTGAAATTAAACTTAAGGATGGCAAATTTTCGTTCGCTATTCCTCCACAATGGGAAACTGGAGATCTTTTACAGTTTAATGGAGAGCTGATTGGCGAAGAACTAAAAGGAACCTTACTGTATACCGATGGTAAAACTTATGATTGGGTTGGAACCCGTGCACCCAAACTCACCTATAATGAGAATCCTGTTTGGGGAGAACCAAAAGCATTGTTCAATGGAAAGAATTTGAATGGATGGCAGGCGATAGGGGAGAACCAATGGGAGATTAAAAATGGAATTTTGACTAGTGGAAAAGCGGGTGCTAATTTGGTTTCTGAAGAGAAGTTCAATGATTTTAAATTGCATTTGGAGTTTCGTTACCCAGAAGGAAGCAATAGTGGTGTATACCTTCGTGGTAGATATGAGGTACAAATTGCTGATAATATAGGATTAGAGCCTTCAAGTGTTTTATTTGGTGGTATTTATGGCTTTCTGACACCCAATGAAATGGTGGCAAAACCAGCTGGGGAATGGCAAGCATATGATATTACCTTAATTGGAAGACGAATCACCATTGTTGCCAATGGCAAGGAAATAATAACCAATCAAAACATTCCGGGTATGACCGGAGGTGCATTGGATAATAATGAAGCTGAACCAGGGTCGTTAATGATCCAAGGAGATCATGGCCCCGTTGAATTCAGAAGTGTTGTGGTTACTCCTGTCATCAATTAAAACACATAAATACATAATAACATAATAAGACGCCGAGATAAGTACATCTTGGCGTTTTCATTTCTTATCACGAATACGTCTATATATTCGGGACAACCGTTATTACTACATTTCCTTTTTTATGCCCTTTTTCAACGTATTCATGGGCCTCGGGAATTTGTTCCAATGAATAAATACGGTCAATGACCGGTTTTAAATTCCCTGTTTCCACTAATTCCTTAAGGAATACTAAATCCTCAACTTTCTCATGTGCAACACCACCAATCACCTTTTTACTGCTTGTTAAAGAGATCCAAAGTCCATTTAGAATAGGGGATAGGCTCAAATGAACCGACCTTACATATCGTCCGTTCGTACTTAATGATCGAATGCATTCAGTAAACGGGCTCTTACCAACAGTATCGAATATAATATCATATTTCACACCATTTTGGGTAAAATCTTCCTTGGTGTAATCTATTACCTCATTAGCCCCAAGACCCATGACCATATCCAAGTTCCTTGTACTGCAAATGCCTGTAACTTCTGCCCCAAAATATTTGGCTATTTGCACTGCATTGGTGCCAAGTGCTCCTGATGCACCATAAATAAGCACTTTATGTCCCTTTTGAATATTGGCTTTCCTTAAAAAATGTAAAGCGGTATGTGCACCAAAATATAAGGCAGCAGCTTCTTCATAGGAACTATTTGAAGGCATTGTGGTCAGTACGGAGTCTTCGTGCATGCATTTGTACTCTGCATAGGCACCCAATCCAAAATCAAATGTTGATCCAAAGACTTTATCACCTACATTGAACAGTTTCACCTCTTTCCCGATAGATTCTACAACTCCAGCAAGATCAACGCCTAATATGGAAGTTTTTGGTTTAAAAAGACCAAAAAAGAATCTTGTCAAAAAAGGATCTGGTTTACGAAGTCGAACATCACCACTAGTGACTGTTGTTGCATGTATTTTAATAAGGACTTCATTGTCCTTGGGAATGGGTTTTTCTACCTCTTCGAGATGAAGAATATTTGGAGGACCATATTTTGTGTAAATAATTGCTTTCATCTACTAGAATCATAGATTTATTCCTCAATTAAAATTCCCATTTTGCCCATTTGATAATCCCGCATGGCCTCAAGAATTTCAGTTTCAGAGTTCATTACAAACGGACCATGCTGTACCATTTTTTCATTCAAGGGTTCTCCTGAAAGCACTAAGAATGATGCATCTTCCTCGGCAATAATTTCAATTTGCTCACCTTCATCTTCAAAAACTACCAAATTCTCTTTCTCAACGAGTCCAAAACCATTGATTTTCAGATTTCCTTTAATCGTGTAGATTACAGTATTGAAACCCTTGGGAACAGAAAAAGTCTGCGACTCCTGTCCACTAGCTTCACTCCATAGTACCAATAGTTCACTTTCCGGTACTATCTTTCCTTTTAGGGAAGCATAATCCCCAGCAATAACTTTGGTACATATGTTCTTGTTTTCAGAATGGAAAAATGGGATATCACGTTCTGGAACATATTGATAACTCGGTTCCTGCATTTTTTTATATGCTGGGGAGTTAACCCAAAGTTGAATCATCTCATTGGATTCATTTCTATCCATCAAATCCTGGGATGGTCGTTCGCTATGAACAATGCCCGATCCTGCATGCATCCATTGTACCTCACCTTTTTTGGCGATCTGATTGTTGCCTCGGCTATCCCTATGGTGTATTTCTCCCTCGATGATAAAAGTGACTGGTGTAAAGCCCCGATGGGGATGTGCACCCACACCCTGGTGTATTGCCTTAGCATTTTTTCTATACTTTAATGTACCATGGTGTAATAATAGAAAAGGATCTACCTGTTGTAGATTATTTGTTGGTAGAGCCTGTTTCAATGGAATACCGCCCATATCTATATCAAATGCAGGGATCAATGTCCTTACCTTTTTATTCATAATCTTATAATTTAAATAGTTGCTTGAAAGTCTTGGATCTTTTTATCCAAAGCCCTGCCCAATTCATCATTTTTTAAACCAACTTCTGAGAAATTGTCATAGAAAGAAGGTAATGAAAAATCAGCAATTACCTTTCCTCCTAAAAATGGAAATGAGGCTATTGCTGTTCCAAGTACTGTGGCACCACCTCGACCTCCAGGCGATGTAGCCATTAATAACATCGGCTTGTCTTTCCAAACTTTTTGATCTATTCTAGATAACCAGTCAATAGTATTTTTAAATGCTGCTGTAAAAGATCCGTTATGTTCTGCCATAGAAATAATAATGCCATCTACTTCTTCCAAATATTCATTCAGTTTAATGGCGTTTTCAGGAATCCCTATTTCTTTTTCTAAATCTATTCCGTATAGTGGCAATTCAAATTCGTTTAAATCAGCGACAATAGTTTCAGAGTCCGTTATCTGATTGGCGGCGTACACTGCCAGTTTTTTGTTTATTGAATCTTTACTATTGCTTCCTCCTAGTGCTATTACTTTTTTCATGTAGCAAATATCCTTACTACAAAGGAGCTGTACATTAATCTAGATTAAGAAATAGTTTAGGATTATTTGCTCCTTGCTTTTTCACTTTTGACCTTGCTCAGTGCTTCAGGGGTTATGCCTAAATAGGATGCAATCATCCTCTGTGGAACTCGTTGTGTAATTTGCGGATAGGTGGTTTTGAAATGCTCGTAGCGTTCTATGGCTGAAGCGCTCATTAGCATAATGACCCTTTCTTGTAAGACAGCTATTCTTTTGATCATTGCTGCCGTTCGTTGCTTATCGCTATTCAGGGTTAACGGAATATATACTTCCTCGAACAATTTCTTATCGACCATCTCAATTTCAGAATCTTCCAGTACGTCTATAAAAAGCTGACAGGGTGATGCAAAATCCGCGCCATCAGCAATAATCCAATCCTCAGGTGCGAACATGAAAATATGCTCCTTGCCTTTATGATCTATAGTATAACTCCGAAGTAGTCCTTTTTTGACATAATAAATTCTTGAAACCATATCACCACCACGTTGCAATACAGAGCCTTTTTTAAAAGACTTATTCGAAATCTTTTGCTTAAGTGCTTCAACTTGTGGGGAAGGATTCGAATCTTGGTTTAATATATCTAGAAAAGAACTCAATAAGTTAAGGTGTTGTAGTCTTTTTTCTTTCAAATCTAACTTTTCTTATGTCAAATTCAGCATTATATTGCCCGATTTCTACAAACCCATTTTTTTTATATAAAGTGATTGCTGGTTGATTTTCCGCTCCTGTTTCAACAGTATAATTGACTGAATCGAATGAATCAAATAGATATGAAATCAAACTTTGGGCTATTCCTTGTCTAAAAAATTTAGGATCTACCACTAAACTCTGAATATGAATGGAACCTTGGTTGCTTTTTAATTCAACAACAGCTACCATTTCTTGTTTCACAAAATAACCATAAAATTCTGTTTCACTATTTAAGAAAGTATCAACACTTCTATTGAGTGGTGGAAAATCCTTGGCTTGTAGCAATTTCGCCTCAACGGCATATGACGCTTGAAAAATAGACCTGATTTTTTCTGATACCCCGATTGTTTTATGATCAAGTTTTTTAATCATAGACAAAATCACACATGCTGATCAATAAGAATGGTATTTCCATCAGGGTCCATAAACATAAAACTTGCAGGACCAGAAGTGCTTTCATCAGCCTCGCTTAGTAAGTTTATGCCTTTATTCTTGAGTTGCGTTTGAATTTCACGAACATCGTCATATTTATCTAGTTTGTTGGCGTTTGCGTCCCATCCAGGATTGAAGGTTAGAATGTTATTCTCGAACATTCCTTGGAAAAGACCAATATTGGTATCCCCATTCTTCATGATAAGATAATTACGTTCCATATCACCCGCAAAAACTGAAAATCCCAGGTTTTCATAAAACTGTTTTGAAGTCCTAAGGTCCTTGACACTAAGACTTACTGAAAATGCCCCTAATTTCATTTCGTTTCTTTTATTGATTACTGCTATTAAAATAAGGAATCAAATTCAATTCCTGTTCTTTTTCGACTTAATTCAATAGTGTTGATCAATAGAAAATCTAGAAGAATATTAAAAAAGGATTATAGCAGGTACGTTGAAAAAAGCTGTATTAAGCATTGACGAGTTGCACCAACTTCATACGCCCATTGATCCCGATTTTAGTGTAAATTCTATGGGTATGGTCTTTCACGGTTTGCAAGCTTATAAAAAGCTCGTCAGCTATTTGCTGATTGGTCTTGCCTTGGCAAATCTGTTCCACAATCTCTCTCTCTCGCTTTGTGATTTGATATTTTTCATAGATCAATGCCTTTTTTTCGGCAATGGGGTTCTCGGCATGAATTGGCCTAAAAGCGAAATCTGAATTGAGTTTTAAATAGAGCAGGGGTATGAGGTTAGAAAGAAAATAAATCAAAATAAGGGGGGCAAGTATCCATGGACTTGCAAAGTAAAAAGGAACCACAGCCACCCTGAGCAAGAGACCCAATACCATCAATAAAGTAAATCTTATTACAATTTTCTGATTGGCATTGTTTTGCTTTTTTGAAAAGCGAATTACAATACCTGCGAACAGTAGTATGTATAGAAGTTCTAAGAACATTACCAATCCTATCTGGGAATATGCGACTTGGAGCCCTATTTGCCAATTCGCCTTGTCCAATAAAGCATATAATCCCCATGCAATCGGAATGATTACGATGAATATGATAAAATGTATTTTTAAAAGCCTGTTCTTTACGGGCAGCTCAATTAGTGAGTATCCCATTTTTAATAGCATGATCCAGGATATAAGAAGAAAAGGAACGCCCAAGATGGGCAGAAAATTAGCGATCATCTCAATTTCAGCATTCCCTGTATCCAGTGAGGAAAGCAAGACCCGCATTAAAATCTGGCCCCATAATGCATAAAACGCAAATCCGAAAAAGGTAACGAGGTAATAAAAATAATTCCTATGAAACTCGGTATTGTAGGTTAATATAAAGCCATGTCCAATCAATATGGAGGCTATGGCTATTGCAAAGCAAAATATAAAAACAATAATGAAGGTTAGACTAAGCAACTGTTGCAATTTTATAAGCTAAAAGTATGTAATTGCCTTTAAAACCGAGCAATACCTTGGTAGTGATTTTATAATCACTACTAAAGTTGGAAGGAATTCTAATATGTCTCCCGTACATTTATCAAAATTAAATAATCGAAGATCATGGAAGTTGTAAAAGAAGAAAGAAAACCGCAAGCAACAATTTCAGGAAGTTATAAATACGGATGGCAGCAAATGTGGAAATACTTCCTTTATCTGTTTATCATAACTATAGTAGTGGGCTTATTGGAGGCACCGGTCTCAGCAATTCAGGATTCGGAATGGGAAAACACCCCGGGGATCATATTATTGCAATTATTAATTGCCGCTTATGGTCTATTGTTCTTGCCAGTAGTAAAATATGGTGGGGATTTGCTCTATTTAAGGGGCATTAGAAATGAAAAAGTTGATGTTTCAGAACTATTCGATGGGTTTAAAAAGAACTATTTGAATATAATATTAGCCAACTTGTTGACCTTTGCAATAATTGGTATTGGTTTTGTTTTTTTCATAATCCCTGGAATTATACTTGCTTGTAGGTTGGCTTTTGTCTCTTACCTGGTTATGGATAAAAACATGGAACCGGTTGCAGCCGTTGAAAAAAGTTGGGAAATGACACGTGGTTATGGCTGGAAAATTTTTGGTATGGCCTTACTTGTACTTCCAATTTTTATTGCTGGGTTACTTTGTTTAATAGTTGGTGTTTTCTTTGCCATAATTTGGGTACATGCAGCATTTGCTTCCATGTATCATGCTGTTGATCTGGAAGAACAAAAGCTATTGAATGGTGTTGATGAATGATTTTGTCTGTTACGAGCGAAGCAAATATCCTATAGGTTAAATTACCTCACTAGCAAAAGATACAAGCAACCTATTAGCTACCTTTTAAAATATGCTTCAAATTAATTAAAACTCCAGTTCCTCATATTCAAAAGGTTCGGATATTTCTTCAACATTGCCGATATATTCCTTACCTCGGAGCCTGGTTACGGTATGTGCCGTAAGTTCTTCCTCAGGGTAGGACTGTATAAGCTCTTCAATGGCTTTTTGATCTAATTCATCATCTAGGTGAAGTAGCCAATTATCTTCCAATTCAGTAGGCAAAATAAGAGGCATCCGCGGCTCTTTGAGCTTTGGATTATTATGGATTTTCGCCAACAAGGGATTACCCTTGGTAGTAACAATGGTAAAGGTATTCATAATGCCACCAGATTCATCATCTGTCCATTCACTCCACAATCCCGCAAGTGCTAGTGGTTTATTGCTTTTGTGATGAACGTAAAAAGGGTAGGTCTTACCCTCAAAATGGTGATGTTCGTAAAACCCGTCAACATAAATGATACAACGGTTTTTTTTGGCGGCAGTTCGAAAGGAAGGTTTTTCGAAAATGGTTTCCCCACGGGCATTCAAGGTTCTGTTCCAAAGTTTTTTTAGTTGTTCCTGATCGCGCACCCAATGCGGTACAAGCCCCCATGTGGCGACTTCAGGAAAATTTTGGGACCGATCCGTATAGATGAGCAATTCAGGATGGGCAAAACCGGAAGCATGATGAACAGGAAGGTCTGTCAAGGGAATCAATTTTTCCATAATTTCCTCAATGGCCTGATAATCCTGTTCCCGTTGAGCTCGGGTTAATTGTGCTTCTAGACTTGCCTTTATATCATAACACATAATTAGTTCATGGTTTGACCTTGATTTTAATAGTGAAATCCTGGCAATTTAAAGTTAATAAATACTATCAAAGATTTGAGGTAATCAATCAGTAAGGGTATTTATTCATTTTTGATCCAAATAGTATGAGATACCTAAACATCACTGTACCATATATTTATTTGGTTACCGCAAAATTTATTTTAGTTCAGCATCAATCAATTGAACTATAGATTCTATTTCGTTAATTATGCGATTGTAAACCTCATCTTTTTCATGCGTTAATTTATAGGCTAAGACAAAGAGATTCTCAAATACAAGCCCATATAAATAGTCCTCATTTTCAATTTTATCTGTTTGCAAATGTGCGGTCTGACTTACTTCAGGGATAAAAGACATTACTGCTTCGAAATGAATGGCCTCCATTCTATTCATATAAAAGTAAGTTTCTTCCAATCGTCTTAGTTCTTCAATAATTTTTTCGTTATGGAGCAATTTAATTTCTCCACTATTCACCATCGTTTCATAAATATTGCCTTGTCCATCAAAATCCGAATAGTCAATAAGATTCACTGCAATTTTACCTAAAGTGTCAATTTCACCTATATTTTTGGTCTCAATAAGTTTTATGGCATATTTGTATTGTTTAGAATAATTGTTATTGGATCTTAGTTCTGCTGCAATATTGTTCGCATCATCCAAAAGTCGTTGCTTTGTATTGCGATAAAAGTTTAATTCTGCTTTTCTCTTGGATTGCTGTTCATTCCAATTATTGATACTTAATGCAATAAGAATCCCAATAACTACAAGAACAATCTCCCCAATGGCGTATTGAAGGTATTTTCCAGTTTTACCCATATTTAAGAGATCATGTCTAATTTTTCTAAAGAATTGAATCATGGTTTACTTGGTTTTTGACTTTGTTTAGCATTATTGTTTACTTTTCAACTTAGAGGTGTTTTTCCATTTACGAACCCAGTTTATAATCACACTAGATCCTATGGCCATGGCAGCAGCCATACCATTAAACACAATATCCTCAGGATCGAAATAACGATTCGGTAATAATATTTGAATGCATTCATCGATTACTCCGATTGTAAAGCTAATGACAAGTGCTATTAATGCTGGCATAGAAATATGTTTCCCTTGATTTTTACGTTCCAATATTGCTTTGTGAATAAAAATTGCCAACACACTATATTCCATAAGGTGGCTACGTTCAGGCATTCCCAATCGAAGTATGAACATGGTGTAAACCGCAATTATTCCAACTAAAATGGTAAGTTCCATCTTGCTTGGTTTTGTCTTTATGGCGTGTATCAGAATAGTCGTGCCAACCAACAACATCACTATTACAAAAATGACCGCGCGTACGTCTTGACTGCTAAATAATTTTGCAAGGGGTTGTCCAAAAAATAACGTGGAAAAAATCCCAAAAAATACCACAAATGCCCATAACCATAGCTGCTTCTCGCGTTTAGAGGTAAAAAGTGGCATGCTATGTAATTTTCTTTAATTTACGATATTTTAATGACTACATTGGTTTTCTAAGAAGGGCATTTACTAGTTAATGCAGCAAGATTTCCAATTCTGTATTGACGCTTTGTCTTAAAGTCTTTCCTTTTTAGTGTGACATTAATAAATACGTGATTATACAAACTAGAGTAAAAAACAGTATACCTATAATCTTATTTATCTTGATGAGTGTACTATGTTTCACTGCATAGGCCACAAATAGTGCTAATACAAATGCAAGTCCCGCGGAGACCAAGCCATAAAACAAAACGATGGCACCTCCTGCTAGCATTTGACCCTTACCTGCATCCAACAATTTAGCGATATAGAGTCCGACGAAAAAAAACACAATAATGACCAAGAAATAAAACAGTAAACTGGCGGGCTTAAGAAGCTTTTTCATCTCCTTAGAATTTTAATTCTTTTGTAGTTAGGGCCCCTTGTTTTACCTCTATAGTAAATTCTTGGGGCTTTTTGCTTTTATAGACTCCCAATGGGGTAGCCTTTACTACGTATGTGCCCGGATTCAATAAGAATTTGCTGCCTTTTGTATATGTACGGGACCCAGCAACATTCCTACCAGAGTTAACTTCATTTATTTTTACAATGGTATCTATATTTTCATCGCCTACTTTTGTGAATATTTCAAAATTACCGGTTTTGAAATTATGAGAAATAGGAGTAGTACGACCTGCTTGAATACTAATATTTTCGATTTCTGTATACGTATCCATCCCTTCCATGGCCAAAGCTTGGATGGTTACTTTATAAGTACCTGGATTTACCTCAACTTCCTTAGGGGCCGTATAAGTCCGTGTTGTTCCCGCTACTTTTCCATTTTGGTCAATCAGTTTCACGACACAGTCCCAGTTATCGCCGTTATTGGTTGCGGTAACACTGAGCTTTCCGCCATCGAAAGAAATGGTCTGATGTCCAATTTTATCTTCAAAAGTTTCAATGTTAGAAACGGCAATCATGTCAACATCAGAACCTCCCAATGGAACAACCTCAAAATTGTATTTACTGGGCGGTAGGTAAAAACTGGCGGTATCCTTATAGGTACGAACTAAAATCGGGTTTTTCCTGTCATTAATACTATATGCTTTTACCAAGGCATCTATGGCAATTCCATTCTTAATGGCATATACCGTAAAATTGCCTTCTGGTTCATCAACGGTAGCAGTAGTTGCATTATCTAAAACAGCTCCCAATGCACCCGCATCAGTAGCACTATAATAATTTCCGCCACCTGCTTCAGCAGCGCATTTTAGTTGCCTGGTGTCCTCGTTTTTCAGACCAAATCCGATGATATGAAGTTTAAAATCAATCCCTTCTTTTTTAGCCGCTTTTATCACATCACAAATATTTCCACCACAGGATTCAATGCCATCGGTTACCAAAATAATGGTTGCCTTAAGTTTTGTTTCACGTAATTTATCAATTACCTGAATAGCAGAATAAGCCAAAGGTGTTTTCCCCAGTGGTTTTATTGCCTTTATTGATTGGTTTACCCCGGATTTTGTGCCATTTTCAACATCGACCAAAAATTCTACATCTTTGCAATCCCCCTTTTTACGGTGACCATAAGCAACTAACCCTATTTTTTGATTATCGGGAAGGTTATTTATTGAAGTTGCCAATACTTCGGCTGCAATCTCCATTTTTGTTTTGTCTTGCATCTGACCCCACATAGAGCCACTGGCGTCATAGATAAAAATTATCGGAGAGGAAACTTCGTTGTTCTGGGCATTCAGTTGAACTGACATGCTTAATGCAAAGAGAAGAATGATTGTCCTTTTCATGATTTTGGCTTTATAGGTTTTTAATAATCATTTTATTTGGGTTCAAGTGTCATTACATAATCATAACTCTCGTTCAAATAGTCGGCTAAATTGTCTAAATCATTTAGCATTTTATCAGGAATTAGAATGTACCCTTTCATAATTGCTCCGTACGACTTATATAGAGTAGTGTCAAGTTCTTTCATGTATTTCGTTTGGACTTCTTTGGAAAATCGAATTCCTATTTCGCCTGCTTTGTTGAATAGTGAAAACATATACCCATTAGCAGAGGTGTACGGCATAGTTTTGCCTTTTCTTTCAAACCTTATGCATTTTGCAACGAGTTCATCATAAATTTTCAATCTTTTATTCGACATTCGTATTGGTATTTTATAATTTCATTATTCTAATCACATCTTAATAATTTGTTTTTAGAGCGTTTTAATATGCCTAGTTGTTAGTTTATTTGTATTACAATTTTGCCTTTATGTTTTCCATCACCGAAATACTGGATTAACCTTGGGGTATCTTCCAATGTATAAGGGCCATCAATTACACATTTAATTTTGTTTTGCTCCAAAAGACCACTGATATAATCCAAACCTTCATTGGGCTTCAAGGCAAGCATTTTAAACTTTTTCCTAGTGAATATGGATATGATCTTTCCCAAAAACAGTACTTTAAGTAATTTGACCACTTTGCCACCTATAGTAACATACATACCATCAGGTTTTAGTGCCCTTGAGTAAGAAAATGAGGATTTATCTGTTTTACAATCCAGTATCAGATCATATTGTTCTCCTGTCTTAGTGAAATCAACTTCATGGTAATCAATGACATGGTCAAAACCCATGGATTTCATCATACCTAGTTTCTCCTGGGAATCAACACCTGTGACTTCGCAGTTATTAAGTTTGGCCAATTGCAGACCTATGGTTCCGACACCGCCACCGCCGCCATTTATTAAAATTTTCTGTCCTTCCCTGATTTTGCCAATGTCTTTTAGTGCTTGCAAGGCTAGGGTAGAGGCGTGCGGAATGGCTGTTGCATCTTCATAACTTACATTAACGGGTTTCTTTATTACGGCATTTTCATTGATGCAAATGTATTCGGCAAAAGTCCCAAAGCCATAATTCGATGTGTCTCCAAATACGGCATCACCTACTTTCAATTGCTTCACCTTTGAGCCAATGGTTTCAACTGTACCCGCTAGTTCCATTCCTAATATCTGATACTTAGGTTTTCGTAATCCATACATTAACCGATACAAGTAGGGTTTACCCCTAACGATACTCCAGTCATAGTCATTAACTGCAGACGTCTTGATTTTTATCAGAACTTCATTCTCATTAGGAGCCGGTTTTGCAACTTCTTTTAATTTAAGTACTTGCTCAGGTAATCCGTATTTTTCAATTAAAATGGCCTTCATTTGTTATATTAATGATGCGCAACGGCTTGTATTACTAGTTGTGAGCATTTTCTGCGTATGAAATGGGGGAGTGTATACAATGGTCAATCGAAAATCGAATAGCTGTACCTAAGGTAATAAATTTCAAGGTATTTTGTCAATGAATCGCCCAGCATGTAATTATAGTTATGATATGCTCGGTCTTTTCAATTAGGTTTTAGGCAATATCAAATCCCTACAATCTAAAATTATACCTTACCTTCAATAAGATCTGTTGATTCTGCAAGACCCAATTGTTCGCAATATCATCATCGAATGTATTGTGATTGAAAACAAGAATAACATCGCCTAGAGGCGAGAATATCCAATGAACCCTCAGGTTTACACCTAGCGTTCTGCTGACCGTATCGTATTGCAGATAGCTATTTAGCTGTAGATCAGAGTTAACATTGAACCGCACACGCGAACCCGCCAGTGTTTGTTCAAAATCGCCCCATGGTAAGCGGCCTATATTCCGAATACCGTTCAGCTCAAATCCC
>JAAETN010000053.1 GCA_024228355.1 Maribacter sp.
GCGGTTTCTATCTGGTATTAGTCTAATTTTTTGCGGTCAGTTCAGGCTGAATTATTACAAATAAGGTACTATGTAGATAATTAAAGCCCGACCTCAACCCGACCTCGAACCTTGTGTGCTTTGGTTATTGTACAAATATGAGTGTATCATATATTACATCTGCATTTTTGTTTGAAATTTTAGCTTCTGTTGAGATTTGGCTGTGTCGACTTATGCGGTACTTTTTAGCAAAATGAGTAAATACCGTATTACCCCGAATAACTCTCCCCTCCCTCGAATAACTCCCCCCCTCGAATAACTCCCCCCTTTTTGACCACCTCGAAAAAATAACTCCCCATCCCCCGATTAACTCCCCATGATGGGAAGTTGATTGAAACCATGGTTGTTTGGAGACCTGTTTTAAACCATTCTAGACACATTTTGGTCGTCACAGTGCTCAAAGCGTTATTTCAACCTGTTCAAGAGCAGTAATACGTTGTTGCCAGATGCCAATTCCGTTTACATCGTCATGTGAAATGCCAACTTGAATAGAAAACGTAAACTTTTGGCAAAATTATCGAC
>JAAETN010000054.1 GCA_024228355.1 Maribacter sp.
AATCCGTGTTGCGCCACTTGTTACATGTTTAATCAATAAGTGCATTAGAGTTAATGTGGAATTGATATATTTGAAAACCATCCTCTACCTCTAAAAGCCTCATGGTAATATTTGCTACACCATTTTCATAATTCGCTAGTATTGTGTATGTGGCTATTGTTTGCTTTCCATTTGCAACGGTAGCACTTGAAGTGACATTAACAAATTGAGGCTCTTCAATACTTTTTAAGGAACCAAGTTTTGAGAACCAGCGCATTAACTTTTTTAGGTCTTCATCTTTGGTTGTCTCGAGGACTTGGGGAGCCAAATATTGTTTTGCTACAGCTAAATCCCAAGACGATAATTCGGGAATTTTTTCTTTGATATATGGCACAGCAGTTTTACTGTACTCAGAAGTCTTCAAATATGTGTAGACGCCAATGGCGCCGAAAGAAATAATAATGAATAAAAATATAATTCCTAGACCTCTAAATACTTTCTTCATGATACTTCCCTAATAGACATGTAACGCCACAATTTGCAGAAACCAAATGATGGGCGTGTTTTGGCCCAGCATTTGGTTTTCTGTAAGATTGCCTTGTTAAGGCTATTTGATGTAGTAGCC
>JAAETN010000055.1 GCA_024228355.1 Maribacter sp.
GGCAATTTCTTGATCTTCTTAATCTTAACAGGATTCAGGTGGATATAGCGCGATAGAGCAAGTAGATAAGATTCCTTTTCAACAAGAATGGCCTTATAACGACCCTGATAAAGGTGCCCCATGCGTCTATGCCTTCTGTTGAAATAAACTGTGTATGCAGTATTAAACCTTTGTGCAAAACGGCTAAGATTGCCCTGTGGTGTATGGAGGTTAAGATGGAAGTGATTTCCCATAAGAACATAACCATGCAAGAATACCTTGTATTTTTCCAGACTTTCTTTCAGCATATCCAGAAATACTCTGCGATCTGTATCATCTTTAAATATGAGGCCCCTTTCGTTGCCACGGCAGGTGAAATGGTACCATGCGCCTGGGTATTCTATTCGTAACGGTCTTGCCATAATATCAATCTAGCACATTGGGCAAGCATTGTCAATAGAGTAGGTTTGACCCCAATTGTTCCCCTGGTTTGTTGGCCAACTTGATTGGCTCAAATGCCATGAATTTCTTTGTGTGCTTTTTTCAAATAGACATACAAATCATGTAGCAGAATATATCCCTCGTCTTCTTTGTCAGGGTATTCTTTTTTGTCATTAAGGGCTAACCATAGCACATCAATAATACAATCCAAATCCCAACTGTACAATGAAATTGGTCTTGTGCCTTTATAATTTTCAATTTTATTGTCTAAACCAAAAGCCTCACACATTTGCCATGTATGTTTCTGTAGCTCCTCTAATTGCCGGCCAGATATCTTTACTTTGACTGGTATATCATTTTTTCCGGGCTTCATTTGCTTTCTCTCTGCTTGATTGTTTCACTGTCAATATTTGTTTTTCGTATCTATACCTATATTTTCAATTTTCGGCCAACGTCGAGCTAAGCTAACCCGCTTAGCGGAGAAAGCTTTTGATAAAAAATAAAATAAACAAAGAATCTAAAAACTTAAAAACCGCAAGAGATAAAGGCGTCACCTCCAGTGACTTGCTTACCTCATTTTCTACATTCGACCAAACAATCAACCATTGTCTTAAGCGAATAAAACATTCCGCGTGCAGAGGATTCGCTCCTGATATACTCTTTCCACTGTTTAGATAGCGAGTAGTGTATAAACTTCAACAGCTCAATTTCATTATATCCTTTAAGAGCTTTTTTCATAATCGAATCACTGTCATCTTGGCCATGAACTAATCGCTTCATCCAAATATTGTTAGTTGCA
>JAAETN010000056.1 GCA_024228355.1 Maribacter sp.
AATCGGTGTAATAATTATACTACTATTTGTTTTTTTCTTTAATTTCCAGGGAATCTATCTACCTATCGCTGTTTTTTTGACAAGTGTAATTTGGGCTCTCGGATTAATCTCTATTTTGCAAATTAAATTTACCGTTCTTGGGAGTGCGATACCTGTAGTATTGATTGCCATAGGTACTGCAGACGCGATACATATTTTAACGCATTATTACGGTGAATTACGGCATGGTGCAGATAAGGAAACTGCACTAATAAACACCATGAACAAGATGGCCAAACCGGTTGTTTTCACATCACTGACTACCATGGTAGGTTTTAGCTCGCTTGCCATATCGGAAATTGGGGATATACGTAATTTTGGTCTATTCACCGCCTTTGGTATTTTCAGTGCCATGATCTTTTCTCTTACCATTATGCCAGCAGCCTTAACCTTACTTAAATCTCCAATTAAAGAAAAGAACATAATAGCGAAATATAGCAATCAGCAAAACGCTTTCAACGGATTTGGAATAGTTCTACAGAGATCAAAATGGATAGGTCTTTCTATCATAATTGTTTTGTTTTGTGCTGCAGGTTATGGAACAAGTAGGGTTAATATTGAGTATGCTCCCACTGGATTGTTTAAGAAATATTCTGATATTCGACAGGCACATGATTTTATCAATAAGTATTTTGCCGGTGTGACTTGGATAAATGTTGTTTTAGAATCAAATAACGAAGGAGATTTCACTGATCCTGAATTGCTTAATAAAATTGACAATTTGCAGACGAAAATAGAAGGCCATAACGAAGTTGGGAAAGCAATATCCATGGTTAATTTTATAGAACGTATGAACTTTGTAATGCATGATGAGGTAGAACCATATAATAGAGTTCCCAGACCTGTGGAAAAGGTAGTTGAGATAGATTGGATTGAACAGGATGGCAAAGAGATTGAGGTGGAGCAGGAAGTAGAGGTTAAAGGCCGTGACCAAATTGCTCAATACCTCCTACTTTACGAAGGGGCAGGGGGAAAAGATCTGGAGAAAGTTGTAGATACTCAATACCAACAAGCAAACTTGAGAGTGCTTTTAGAGACAGATAATTCTACATCAAATAAACAGATAATTAGTACTATTGGGCAGTATTGCAAAGAAATTCTCCCAGAAAAAATTTTTGTAAAATTTTCTGGTATGTCTACTTTGATCATTGTTGTTGCTGATATGGTCGTAAAGGGGCAGATATGGAGTATCATGATCTCATTTGCAATTGTGTTATGTATGATGGCATTTATGATTCGTACACCGTTAGGGATTTTAGGGTTTCTTCCGATAGGGTTTACAATATTATGTAACTTTGCAATTATGACGGTCTTGCAGGTACCTCTGGATGTTGGAACTTCTATCGTCAGTAGCATCGCGATTGGTATCGGTGTGGATTATTGTATCCATTACCTTGTATGGATGTCTGATGAGAGAAAAAAAGGTTTTGTTACAGGTGAAGCCGCGAAAATGGCAATTGCTGGCACAGGTAAGGCGATAGCAATAAATGCAGTAGTCGTAGCTGCAGGATTTCTTGTTCTGGTTTCATCGAACTTTGTTCCCCTTATTCATTTTGGTTGGATGGTGTGTGTGACAATGCTTATCTGTGCTATCAGTACACTGACTATTATTCCTACCACTTTGTTTTTGTTTTCCAAAAGGAGGTAATAAATGATAATTAGAAAATTATTAACATTAACATCTGTTTTTATAACAATAGTTTCTGTGTTTTTATTAAACGGTTTTTCTTATGCAAATGAATTAAACGGCACTCAGATTATGGACAATGTTTATAAACGTGATAATGGAGACGGCGCTTCTGCCAATATGAGTTTTAACATTATATATCCTGGAGGTAAAGAAAAGGTCAGGGATACAAAGTGGATATGGATAGATCTGGATGGCAAAGGGGGGATGGATGAAAAGTTTATGTTTTTTTTCCTGTCACCTCCTGATATTAAAGATACTGCATTTCTGTCATGGAATTATGAAAAATATGATAAAGATGATGATCAATGGGTTTATCTTCCCGCACTCAGAAAAACCAGGAGAATCGCTTCAAGTTCGAAACATGATTCATTTTTCGGTACCGAGTTTAACTATTCTGATCTGAATACACGTGATCTTAATGAAGATAAGCATAAATTTCTTAGAACAGAAACATTGCAGACTATCGAATGCTACATTGTTGAAAGTAATCCTAAAGACAAAAAGGACGCGTACAGTAAAATCCTAGCATGGGTAGACCCTGAGCGCTGGGTTATTTTAAAGGCTGAATTCTACAATAGAAAGGGAGAACATTCGAAAACTGAACTTATAGAATGGGAATTGATTCAGAATAAATGGACAGCAAAAAAAATGACTATGGAAAACCATTTGAATGGAAATAAGACGGTAGTTACTCTTAAAGGATTCAAATACAGCAATGGATTCAAGGAAAAACTGTTTCATGAAAGGACATTGAAAAGGGGTGTTAGATAAGCAAGTATTTAAACTAATTATTTTTTGTTTAATAATCAACAACTACTACTACTTTACAGATAATGTATATTCACAGGAGCAATATGAGAACAGAGAAACAAACATGATAAATATGAATCAACAAAACTTTGTCAGTAAAGTAAATAGTATATATTCTTCATTCAGTGATATCTTTGATGGGTATGTTGAATATAGGAATTTTACTTACTTTCGCAATGATGCTAGTGATGACAAGATAAATCGTACAGAAGGTATTATTAAATTAGAATATGAAAAGTATATAGGGAATTTGGGGAAGTTTTTTGTTTCTCCTAAATTGACATTTGACAATGATAATTACAGTTCAAGTTATATAGATGAGCTTGAAGAAAAAAGTATCAGACGCATAAGCTTTAACCTGGAAGAGTATTATGTTGAACTAAATTACAGTAGTTTTGATCTAAAGATTGGGAAACAGATATTTGCATGGGGAAAGGCGGATGGATTCAATCCAACAGATAACCTTAATCCTCGTGATTACATTGACCTGTTTGTAGAGGAAGAGAAGATCGGAGTACCAGCCATAAATTTACTTTACTATTGGAATGACTTTACCTTTGATATGGTTTTCATTCCGACATATACACCTACGCGATTACCTCTTCTTAATTCGAGGCATAGCTTTGTGGATCCTGACAATCTACCTGTTATAAATGGTAGAGATCTACCTTCAAATAAACTATCAAATTTTCAAAGTGGTATTCAAATATCAAGGCATATTTCGGGGTGGGATTTTTCTTTGAGTTATTACGATGGTTTTGATGATATTACAATAGCCACTATTGAAGATGACGAATCATTGACTCCAATGTATAACCGTATGAGGGTTATCGGGGGTGATTTTGCTACTACTTTTAGAGGTTTGGGTTTACATGGAGAGGCAGCACAATTTATATATGATGGTGATAACGGTGAAAATTATTTTCAATACATTTTAGGGGTTGATTATACCTGGACAAATATAATAGATGATCACGATATCTTCGTGATTTTAGAATATATGGGAGAAAAGTCTACTGAAAGACAGGAAGTAAGCAAAAAAGTTTTTGGGTCAGGACTTGCACGTGTCTTTACAAACTCCGTTCTTTCTACAATTACATATAAATTCTCAGATACATTAGAATGGGAAACGAAACTTGCTTTCAATATGGACAGCCATTTAAGCTATTTCATAAAACCTGAAATTCGTTATGACATAAGCGATGAACTTAAACTAACCTTTGGTGTTGATTTTATTGAAGGTGTACAAGATACTTTTTTTGGTCGGTTTGAAAAAGATGACAGGAGTTATCTTTTCTTAAGATATAGTTTTTAAGGGTTCTATGAAAAAAACTTTACTATTTAGCGTGCTTTGTTTTA
>JAAETN010000057.1 GCA_024228355.1 Maribacter sp.
TTATATTACGGCCAGGGCAGTGGAAGCAGCAAGATGGATGGCTGGAGGAAGATTGGATTATCCAGAGCATATGGAAGCTGGGATAAATCCACATTCGGTAAAGGAAAGATACTATTTCGCGAGAGGCCCCCAACTTGTGAATAGAATTGTTGAAATAAGCGAGACGATTGACCAAAAAGTAGAGTCGAACCGTGTTATTGTAGCTCAGGGACCAGGAGGAAATGCAGGAGTAAGATTAAGAGAGCGATTGAAAAAAGAAGGTAAATATCTACCCCTTTTAGGTGAAAGCGACGAAAGTGCAAACAAAAATTATATTAAGGATATTCTCTTAGATATAGATTCCCAAGCACTGAGAGGTGTGCCCTCTGATAAAGAAATCGGAAAAATGTATGGACTTGAATGGGGAGAACGATTTCATTATATAGGGAAGCAGGTAACAAGGTTAGAAGAGTATATTAATTCTAATGCGAAGAAAATATAAGGAGATCAATGAATATATTAGAGCCTAAAAATTACAATTAACAAATCAAAACCAAATGGCATGAAAATAAAGTTGCACAACACCTATCTTGGAACCTTGTTATTGATTTTTTTTACTAGCCTAGTAACAGGGCAAGATTATGATATCCTACTAAAAGGAGGAATGGTCATAGATGCCAAAAATGGAATAAACAAAATAACCGATGTAGCCATCAAGGATGGTAAAATTGTCGAGGTTCAAACGAACATACCTGAAAATAATGCTGCCAAGATTATCAATGCCAAAGGTTTATTGGTTTGTCCAGGACTTATAGACATACACAGCCACAATTTTCATGGCACTGAACCTAATGCTTATTTAAGTAACAGTTTTACTGCTTTACCTCCTGATGGTTTTTCATTTCGCAGTGGGGTTACAACTATAGTTGATGTTGGTGGTGCTGGGTGGAAAAATTTTAGGACTTTCAAAGAACAAACCATTGATCGATCCAAGACGCGGGTATTGTCTTTCCTCAACATAATTGGTTCTGGAATGAAAGGTGGGGTTATTGAGCAGAATTTGGATGATATGGACCCCAAGCTTACTGCTTTAGTTGCCAAGCAATATCCTGGAATTATAGTTGGTGTAAAGTTGGCCCATTATAGCGGATTTGATTGGACCCCTACCGAACGTGTTGTTGAGGCCGGGAAGTTGGCCAATATTCCGGTTATGATAGATTTTGGAGGCAGTGATCCAGAATTATCAATTGAAAAACTTTTTATGGAAAAATTAAGGCCTGGTGATATTTTCACCCACGCCTACGCACTTGTAAAAGGTCGAATACCAATTGTTGATGAAAATGGTAAGGTCCACGATTTTGCCTTCAGAGCGCAAGAGCGTGGGATAATATTTGATGTGGGTCATGGCGGAGGTAGTTTCTTATTTGAACAAGCAATTCCTGCAATGGAACAAGGGTTTAAACCGAACTCAATTAGCACTGATTTACATACTGGTAGTATGAACGGTGGAATGAAGGACATAGTAAACATAATGTCCAAATTTCTTAACATGAACATGCCTATTAATGAGGTTATAGCTTCGGTCACATGGAATCCGGCCAAAATAATAAAACGTACTGATTTGGGCCATCTATCAGTTGGAGCTGTTGCCGATTTAACCGTGCTCAATTTAAGAAAGGGTGAATTTGGTTTTATTGATACCAAAGGGAAAAAGATGAAAGGTGATAAAAAATTGGAATGCGAGTTGACCATAAGGGAAGGAAAGGTCGTTTACGATTTAAATGGGATATCTGCCCCAATGTGGAATGAAAAGTAATATTGAACGCAGTAGATTAAGAAAGTTGTAATCCAATAGAATTAATATATGAAAAGACCTTATAAGGTATTGTTAATTGTTTCACTTGTATGTCTTTTGACTGCGATTGGTATGTATTTAATAGATTATGGTAGTCAGGTAGGACCTCTTATTGTTTTCTTTTTTCTTTTTTTGGCATTGGCGGTCAGGGGCCATAAAACATTTAAGGGATTCTCATTTACAATATTGATATTTGCAGCGGTTACCATAGCCATGTTTTACCCATCTTATTTGCAAGAGATTGGAGATTTTCAATTAAAATCACTTATAGTTCCTTTACTCCAGATTATTATGTTTGGAATGGGAACTGCAATGAGTGCCAAAGATTTTTTGGGGGTGGTAAAAATGCCTAAAGGGGTATTGGTAGGATTAACCTGCCAGTTTACCATAATGCCGGTTTTAGGATTTGCAATTGCGACTGCGTTCAATTTTCCAGCTGAGATTGCGGCCGGTGTGGTTTTGATAGGCTCGTCACCAAGTGGTTTAGCATCTAATGTTATGGCTTATTTAGCTAAGGCAAATTTGGCGTTATCAGTTACTTTAACAGCAGTATCAACACTTCTGGCACCGCTAATGACTCCTTTGTTGATGGAGTTATTTGCAGGAGAGTTTGTACCTATAGACTTCTGGGGAATGATGCTCAGCATTGTTAAAATCGTTATCTTACCTATAATAGTAGGATTGGCATTTAATTATTTTTTTCATGGGAAGGCCAAGTGGTTGGATAAAGCCATGCCAATAGTTTCAATGGCAGGTATCGCATTTATAATAATGATAATTACAGCTGCAGGTAGGGATAGCTTACTTTCCATTGGTGTATTCTTGATTTTTGCTGCAATTATCCACAATGCAGCTGGATATTTTTTAGGATATTGGGGCTGCAGGGCATTAAAAATGAGCGAACAGGATTGTAGGACCATAGCTTTGGAGGTTGGTATGCAAAATGGAGGGCTGGCCTCAGGCATTGCATTAGAAATGGGGAAAGTATCGACCATTGGATTGGCGCCTGCGGTATTTGGTCCTTGGATGAATATATCAGGCTCTTCTTTGGCAACTTGGTGGAGAGATAAGGATCCTACGAAAGAAACGAAATCTACGCAAAAAGATATAAATAATAATAACAAAATGTGAAACAATGAACATCTTAAAACTAGCATTTATACTGATTTTGGTTTGTGATATTGCTACGGCCCAAACTACATCATCGGAACAAATAGTCTTTCTTACATCGCAGTGGGAAGGTGAACGATTTGATGATGGGAGACCTAAGGTAGCCAAGGATATTTTAATGAGAATGAAAGATGTTTCTATTGAAGAGGCTTGGGGTGTTTTACGAAATGAAGGATACCATAACCAGTTCGAAGGTGGTTGGGAGCCATTACATAATGATGTTCCTGTAGTAGGTCGTGCGCTTACGGTTCAATATATGCCCAATCGTCCTGATGTATCGGAACAAATAAAGAAAAAGGGTAAGGAGGAAGGTCAAATTGGGAACACCAATTCATGGCCAATAGATATGCTCCAGGAAAATGATGTTTATGTTGCTGATGGTTTTGGAAAAATAGTGGATGGTACTTTAATAGGTGATAATTTGGGTAATTCTATTTACGCCAAATCTAAAACTGGCGTAGTGTTCAATGCCTCCAGTAGGGACATGGCCGGACTTTCCAAGATTAAGGGATTCAATGCATTTGTAAGAGGATGGCATCCATCTTTTTTAACTGAAGTTATGTTACTTAGTATAAATGCCCCCATTCGTATTGGGGCGGCTACAGTTTTACCAGGAGATATTATCCTAGGAAAGAAAGAAGGGGTGGTTTTTATCCCTGCGCATCTTGCAGAAAAAGTTGTGGTCACCTCGGAAGTAGTAAGACTTCGTGATCTATTTGGGATCGGAAGATTGAAAGAAGGCAAATACACCCCAGGACAAATAGATAGTAAATGGACAGATGAAATTGAAAAGGATTTCTCGCAATGGTTAAAGGACCATATGGATGAATTGCCCGTACCCAAAGAACAGATTAAGGAACTATTGAAAAAACGAACCTGGTAGGAAAATGAATATATACTTATTATTGATAGATTAAAACTTAGAATAAATGGAAAGTACAACAACAAGAAGGGCAACCTTCAAAAAAATTGGAATGGGATTAGCTGCGCTTTTAGGCGTTGGATCGGTAAATGCCATGAACAGTAAATCCAAGCTTAAAAAAGAAGTAGTAGGTGAAATAGTTCAGGATCAAAAAATACCGCTTTTTTCGGGTGCTGTAAAGCATGGTAATACGCTTTACATTGCTGGAAAAGGGGCCCATGTTGAACCCTATGAGATTAAAGCGCACACAGAGATTGTATTGCAAGAGTTGCAAAAAGAACTTGAAAGGAATGGATCGTCAATGGAACAGGTATTAAAGGTAAATGTGTATCTGGCCGACTTAGCTGATTATCACGGAATGAACGAAGTATTCAGAGGACGATTTGGTAAAAATCCTCCTGTGCGGACCACTGTAGCTACTTACGGAGGAGTGCCAGGAAAATCGCTTGTTGAAATGGACTGTATTGCAGCCGTGAATTAATAAAACCATTAATATAAAAAATCATGAGTAGTAGAAGAAAAGTATTGAAATCATTAACTGCACTTCCATTAGTTGGCGGATTGCTTGGACCTAGCTTACTAACAGCAAAAGCTATTGAAGATACCGTGGTTGGACCAGCACCGAGAAATTTTTTCAAGGAATTGGGATTACGAACATTTATCAATGCAGCAGGCACCTATACTGCGATGACTGGATCTTTGATGCATAAAGAAGTTACTTCGGCGATATCGTATGGGGCCACGGAATATGTGAATCTAGATGAATTGCATGACAAGGTAGGCGAGCGGATTGCCGAACTTTTGGGTTGTGAATATGCAACCGTTTCCTCTGGGGCATTTGGCGCTATGACAATTGGCTTAGCAGGAATAATGTGTGGAATGGACGAAAAGAAAGTGGCTCAACTTCCGGATACCACAGGTCTTAAAAATGAGGTTATCGTACAAAAAGCACATGATATTGGGTACACCCATGCCCTAATTAATACGGGTGCAAAGATTATTCAAGTAACCACTGCAAAAGAGTTAGAGAAGGCCATAAATGAGAAAACGGCAATGCTTTGGTTTTTGAACGCCAACACTGAACAGGGTGAAATTAAGTGGGAGGAGTTTATAGGATTGGCTAATAAACATGGCATTCCTTCATTTATTGATTGTGCAGCAGACGTTCCGCCTGTTGAGAATTTATTCAAATTCACCAAATTAGGTTTTGATTTAGTAGCATTTTCTGGTGGAAAAGGTATTCGTGGACCACAAAGTGCAGGTTTGTTGTTGGGTAATCGCAAATTTATCGAGGCGGCCCGATTACATACCCCGCCAAGAGGTACAACTATTGCAAGGGGTATGAAGGTGAATAAAGAGGAAGTGTTGGGGATGATGGTTGCATTGGAACTTTATTTGGCCCGTGATCATGACAAGGAATGGAAACTTTGGGAACGCCAAATAAAGTTGATAAGTGACAATGCTCTTACTGTCAAAGGTGTTGAGACCGAGATTCATGTACCTCCACATGCAAACCATGTTCCAAGTCTTCGAATTCGATGGGATGAGAATATCGTTAAAATATCAAAAGACGACATGCGTAAAAAGCTACGAGACGGTCACCCCTCAATTGAAACGGTAGGGAACAAAGAAGCGGTAGGAATAACAACTTGGATGATGGATCCGGGTCAGGAAAGAATAGTCGCCCAAAGGGTTAAAGAGGTTTTAGCCGAAGCATAGGTAATACATAAAACACAAATTCATGAGAAAGACATTTTTAGGATTGTGCTTGTTGATTTTAATGTCCTGTAACTTTAACCAAGAAAAGGAACATGACATTGATAAAGAAGAACATAGTATTGAAAGGGCAGAAGATAGCTATGACCCTGAAGCTAAACTACAGGAATTGGGCTTAGAACTAAGTACACCCTCCGCTCCCGTGGCGAACTATGTAAATGCTGTTCGCACAGGGAACCTTATTTTTTTGGCAGGGAAGGGACCGAGGAAGGCAGATGGAGAAAATATTACTGGAAAATTGGGCTCGGATTTGTCCTTAGAACAGGGATATGAAGCGGCCAGATTAACAGGGGTGAATCAATTATCAGTACTTAAAGCTGAACTGGGCAACCTGAACAAAGTAAAACGAATTGTCAAAGTAAAGGGTATGGTCAATGCCATTCCTGAATTTAAGGACCACCCAAAAGTAATTAATGGATATTCAGATTTAATGGTGGCAGTTTTCGGGGATAGAGGCAAACATGCAAGGGCTGCAATAGGTATGGGCTCCTTACCAAGCAATATTGCTGTTGAAATTGATATGGTTGTTGAGGTTTTTGAAGATTAGTTTTCGTATATGAGAAATTTAATTCCTATGATGATGTGCTTATTTCTGAGCACATCATTTTTATTTGCACAGCGTAAATATCAATTGGACCAGAATTTGTCTTACTATAGTCAAGAGATCCAAGAGAGTGATGTATACTTAAAAGAGCGTTGCAAACTCGATGTGTATTTTCCAAAGGATACTCTGAATGTACCTACAGTTGTTTGGTTCCATGGTGGCGGGCTTGAATTTGGATCAAAGCATATTCCAGAAGGTCTTAAAGAAAAGGGAGTGGTTGTTGTGGCAGTCAATTATAGATTACACCCTAAAATTAAGAACCCAGTTTATATTGAGGATGCCGCTGCGGCTGTTGCATGGACATTCAAGAATATTTCAAAATTTAACGGTAACCCTAATAAAATATTTATTAGTGGGCATTCCGCCGGAGGATATTTGGCAAGTATGGTCACTATGGATAAGAGTTATTTGGAAAACCATGGAGTTGATGCCGATAGTATTGCTGGTTCAATTCCTTTTAGTGGGCATACAATAACCCATTTTACGGTACGTAAAGAACGTGGCATTGATGGCAAGCAACCTATAATCGATAAATATGCACCATTGTTTCATGTTCGCAACGATTCACCTCCAATGTTACTGATAACTGGTAATCGAGAAATGGAGCTATTAGGGCGATATGAAGAGAATGCCTATTTCTACAGAATGATGAAAGTAGTGGCACACCCTGATATTGAATTGATGGAGTTAGATGGGTACGGACATAATATGGTATACCCCGCTGTTCCGCTGTTGTTGGATTTTGTTAAACGTAAAACTGCCGTCCAAACGCCTGAATAGATCTATTTCTCAATCAAATAACCTTCAAAATCGATTTCCTTTTCAAATGGATTTAAAATCTTATCCGTAAGAATACTCACTGTTTTTCTATTAAAATGCGTGTTCTTATCCAATTGCTGGTCAATTCCCCATGAACTCCAATTTTTTGAAATATTTTTAGTCGGGTATTTTGGATTGACTTTTAGAACTGCCGATTTGAAGAATTCCAAAGTTAAGGCCTTACCGGAAGCATGCACATCCTTTAAAGCTTCATAGTATGGCAAAAGTCCCTGTGTTAACTCATATTCCGAAACGATGCGTTCAGGGTAAAACCAGATTTGGTTGGCCCATTTATAGGGTACTCCATATCCTTTTAACACCCCCGATGCGCCCATACGTTGCATAGCTTCGAATGCCTCGTCCTCTTTTTTTACGTCAATATAGGGCATCAAATAAGCTTTATTAGCCAACAAGACATTTTGAACTTTTCGAATAGAAACCTTAGAGGGCTTTTTATTTTCTTTAATGGCGGTGGCCGCAACTGCCCCAGCTGCCTGCCCAATACCCAGTACTACAGGTTGTAGTCTTGTGGCACCGTTCACGATATTGGATACACTAATGTTTTTTTCTGCCACAATCAAATTATCTACATTTTCTGGTATTAATGCTCCCAATGGAACATTATAACTCGGGACCTTAATGTTGATAAAATCAATTTCGGGAGCTTTAGGGTTTTTGTCATGATGGTGGTCAATAGGGTAGTCGCCCACGGCAATTCCTGTTTTATAAAGATTAAAATCATAAGGCCTTTCCAGATGATTTACGGTTAACAATACCTTACCCTTGATCCGTCTGGCCTCCCGGTCATAGGGTATCATGGGAAAGCCATCCTCAGTTGGGAATTCTTCTGCAATCCGCAGATTTTTAAAACCAAGTTCGTTTTGAATATAATAGATAAAGCCTTGTGTAAACTGCTTGGCCTTTATCAATTTTTCTTCTCGTTGTTCATCAGAGAGTTCTGGCCAATTTACATAGAAATCGTTTCCACAATTTGGCCAGTTGATCAAATACTTGTCGTTTGGCAATTTACTGTAATTCAGCATCTGCTGACAATTGGAAACGGCCCCGAACATTTGTCCTTCCTCACGTTTACAGGCACAATTGAAATCCTCCGGGTCGTACCCTATGGGCTTCTTTACTAGGCCCTGCCTGCCCTTTTTTGTACCAACGTCGCTTAAGATTACGCAATATGTTAAATCTTGTACAATATTGTTCGCGGTTTCAAGGGCTTCCGTCTCCCCGGTATCTTTTTTGGAGTCCATTCCCAAACGGAAATCCGCTCCGACCAAAGGTAAAAGCTCACCGATTTCGGTCGCGTCGATTAGGATTTTGGATTTGGTAGTGTACTCTTTTTTATTTTTTCGGTAGGTAACCAACCAACCATTTCCATCCTTTTTGACATCTATATAAATAGCATTTAAAGCAATATCAAGATTTGGAATGTTGGCCATTTCCTGAAGAATTTTATTACCAATCGATGGCTCAAATAATGTATGACTGACCCAACCTGTGGCCAATGCCCTTGCCCCGCCATAATGGTCGCGCAACTTTTGCCTAAACTCTCCCCAAATACCCGAAGGCATTTCATGATTGCCGTCTACGGCAGATACCCCGGCCGAGGTCAGCATACCGCCAAGCCATGGGGTTGCTTCGATAATCTGAACTTTGACTCCCATTCGTGCCGCCTGGATCCCAGCCGATGTACCACCGGCACCACCTCCGATAATAAGGACGTCCACTTGATTTTGCCCGTTAATTGCAAATAGACCACCCAGTAGGGTAAACAAAAGAAGGATATTATGAAGCCTCATACTATATTTTTCGCAGATTGAAGATCTAAAAAAAGACGTGTATTTGCATGTTTCCTTAAAATAGATGCCGGGCAATTTGTGCTAACTTTTTCATATAAGGTATTGTAGACCGCTTTGGCCTTTCTTTCATCCGGTACTACACAACTAATCGCTTTGCATTGCATGATGGCTGTAATAGTCAAGGTCAGTGCTTGTACGGGTACATCATCAAAAGTAGGGAACCACCCCTCTCGTAATTGTTGGTTACGACAAGCATCGTCTAAGGTGACCAATTTTACTAGTTTCGGGTCGTTGAAATCTGCTACATGGGGGTCGTTGAAAGCGATATGCCCGTTTTCACCGATACCGATACAGGCTACATCAATGGGATGTGTCCGTAATGCAATGGAATAGGTTTCCATCTCCTCTTCCAAATCTTTGGCGTCTCCATTTAGGAAGTATATCTTTTTAGGCATAACTTCATCCAAAATACGTTCCTTCAAATACTTTCTGAAACTGGCTGGGTGCTGGTCTGAAATGCCTTTGTATTCATCTAAATGAAAAACCGTAATGTGCTGCCAGTCGATTTCTCGTTCTTTCAAAGCTTCTAAAAAGGAAAACTGTGACGCTCCGGTCGCCAAAATAAGATTTGCGGTACCGTTTTGTTTTATGATTTCTCTTAGTTCTTTTTCCACAAAATCTGCCGAAGCCTTTCCCATTGAAATGGGTTCATCGTAGATGGCAACTTTTAATTTATCAATTGTAAATACCTTCATTTTTTAATTTTTAAAGAAATTCTGCAATAGCAAAGTAAGTCGTAACTAATGAAAATAAAATAACCGCAACAATACCAATATTGAGTTTTGTGTTGGCCTTGTATTCATGCATCAATCTTTTTTTATTGATTAGTAAAAAAATTGGAATTGCTACCGCAGGAAGAATACAAGCTTGGAATGCTTGCGAAAAAACCATTAAAGCTGGTGGTTGTTCTTCCAAAAAGATGGTGCCAAAAGCGAACAACATAGCCGTAAAGATTAACCATCGCGATTGTTTTGAATGTATGTTTCGAGGTTTTCCGGTATAGTCGGCCACCAACCAAGGAGCTATGAGTACAATTGGGAACATGGTCGAAAGTCCCGCTCCGGTAATTCCAATTATTAAGATAAAAGCGGCTAATTTTCCTCCCAGTGGCTCGAACAATTCGATCATCTCGACGGTGTTTTCAAGTTTTAGTCCAGATACATGCAAGGTCCCAGCTGCGACAGCCATAATAACCCCGCTCAATAATAACATCATAGCAGCAGAAACGAACGAATCGCGTTTTTCGGTCTTTAAATCATTTATGCCCCAACCCTTTTCGGCTACAACCGTACTTCGCATGATAAAAACAGCGGCAGAACATGTAGTACCCGTTATCGCGGCGATAAGTCCTAAAGCGCCAGGGGTATTTGGAATACTGGGAATGATACCTTTCGCTAAAGAGGCAAAATCGGGTTTGACCATAAAAAAGACAATGATAAACGAAAGCCCCATTAAGATGACCAAGACCGTAAGTGTTTTTTCAAAGGCCCGATATCGCCCATACCAGAGTAGAAAATAAAGTATAAGACTAAAAAAGAGAATAATCCAAAATCGACTTATTAGTTGTCCATCAAAAGCTAATCGTATACCCTCTTGTACCAAATCGGCAACAATGCCCATTACCCCCATTAAGGCTAGTAATTCGCCAATTATAAGGGCAAGAATTATATAGATTGATAGTACCCAGCCCCATTTGAATTCCGATTTTATGTTAAACAATGCGGTCTTGCCGGTGACCAAGGTCATTTTGCCATAGGCGACCATTAATACATAAGTAAAAACGCAAGAGAGTATCAATGCCCAAAATAGGCCCATTCCATGTTCTGCACCTGTTTTGGCCATAGTGGTCACGCTCCCTGTACCGATATTGTACCCGATTAAAAACAGGCCTGGACCGACCGCACTAAGGGCCAGTACTATTTTATTTCTAAATGATATGTTTTTCATACCGTTACTTTCGGGTATAGACCAGTTTTCCGGCAACAAGAGTTTGTTCGATTACCATCTCATTGTTTTTCATGGTAAATAGGATAAGGTCTGCGCGCTTGTCTTGTTCTATGGTGCCAAGTTCATTCATGGAAAACATTAATGCGGGATTTGTACTTGCCATCTGAATGGCATTTTTAAGTGAACAACCTGTAAAATCCATGATCACCCCGACACATTTGCTGATTGGGGAAGCTGCCCCCGCCAACACATTTTCCCTTGGAAGTTTTACCACATTGGGTGTCAAAAGTAAGGTACGCTCGCCACGAGTGTATTCACCAGGAGGAAGCCCTGCCAAGTCCAAGGCGTCTGATACCAAGATGGTTTTCTCAACACCTTTGGCCTTGTAGAAGGTACGTACTTCTTCTCGTCTTAAATGAAAACCATCGGCAATGATACTTGCAGTAATGGCGTCGTTTGATAATTGTGGCCATAAGGGATTGTCGTGTCGATTAATTTCGTTTGCACAACCATTTCCCAGATGGGTAGCCATTTTTGCCCCGGCATCGACGGCTTTCTGTATATCTTCTGCCGACCCATTATGGTGTCCCAAAGAAACGATTATACCACTTTCGACGCACTTTTTTATAAACGGAATAGCCCCTTCAATTTCCGGAGCGACAGTTATGATTTTGATACCGTTATTTGCCGCTTTTTGTATCTTCCGAAATTCTTCCCAATCCGGAGACTTGATGTATTTTTCTAAATGAGCCCCGCGGAAACCTGCAATTGGTGATATATAAGGTCCTTCAAGATGAAACCCAGGGATGGATCGACCGATATCGGGGTCTTTTCTTGCTTCGACCAAGACCGTGAAATTCTTCTTGATCCGTTTGATATCGCTTGTGATGATGGTAGGAAAATAAGTGGTTACCCCTGCTTTCCATAAAGCTTTGGTGGCTTTTTTTACACCTTCTACCGTTAGGTCGGGGCCTGAAAAATCTACCCCCAAATACCCATTGATCTGAATATCTATCAAGCCCGGGGCGATATAGGTTTTTCGAGTATTGCTAGACCGATCTGATGGATTTATTTCCTTGATCTTTTCATTCTCAATCGTGATTTCTACAGGCCCGTTATCTGAATATAAAATCCCCTTTAATATAATTTTGTCTTCAGAATCAATAGGGAGTATAAGTGTGAATGTTAACAATATACAAAGAGTAAATGCTTTCATTGGTGGAGTTTAAATTTGGTTATACGGAATGACATTTTCCCATTGTCCGCTGACAACGGATTTTTCAAGGGCCTCAAGTACGGCAACGCAATGGATGATACTTTCGTGGGTTCGTGGTTCTTTGCCCGTTTTGAACATCGCCACCATATCCGCATAGTTTTTAGGAGGCTTTTTTTCTTCGAGTTTCGATTTTAGTTCTACGATACCTTCCTCAGTTTCCACAAAAGTTTGCCAGCCGTATTTTTTGGTAGTAAAAACCAAACTCGCTAACATACCGTTCTTAAAAATGAGATTTGCACCGCTGTTATTTCCATTTTCGTTTACCCGAACCCTTTCCACTGTATCTCCAAAAAGATACAACAATGGCTGCACGGTATGTGCACCGTAAAAGAATACACCTCCATATTCTGAATCAAGGTCCACGCGACCAGAACGTATCACCAAATTAATGTCCCCCATACTTTTTACCTGTTCTTTGATGTCAAATGTTTCATAACTATGTGCGATGGAGCTAAAAGAAGTCACTGGAGTACCGTGCTTACGGGCCAAGGCCAAAAAGTCCTTGCCCTTCTTTGCGCGATAACAGAAAGGCTTATCGATAAACGTAGGAACTCCTGCCTCAATAAATGGAATTGCAGGATCTAAATGAAATTTGCCGTGTCGATGGTCTACTATAAGTCCGTCTATGTTGCCAAGCATGTCATTAGGGTCATTGACCATTTCAGGAATATTACCTTTCTCCATGGCCGTTTTTGCAAACTCCTTGGTCTCACCCCAAACGTATTTTACTTCCATGCCAGGAAACGCCTTTTCAATATTGAAAAGTTTACCAAAGCCTGCAGTGTGCGAGTTTTCGGCACCTATGATTCCAATTTTAAAGGTTTTCAAATTCGTATTTCGTGTGTTGTTGAATTGGGAGAATAGATCTAAGGGAGTAGCAAATGCGATTGCAGAGAAAGTCGCACCCTGCCCAAATTTTTCAATAAATCTTCTTCTAGAACTCATATGATTTATAGACTATAGTTTCATCTCCCATCCCTTTTCATAGGATCGGCTCCAAAGTTTTTGGGCATTTTGGTCGTTTATAATATGGCCATTTTTGGAATCTATATCCAAAGATCGGCCTACACGCTGGGCGATATTGCCTAATTGCACGAGCAAGGTACTTTTATGGCCCGATTCAAGATCTGAATTGAGGCCTTTGTTATGTTGTATGGCATTGAACATGTTTTGTATGTGTAGGGCGTCTAACTTTTCAGCGGGATTACTTTGGTCCCTGGCATTGATGAGTTGACTGTTCTTGACCTCTTTCACGATTTTCCCATCCAAATCGAAATGGGTGTAACTATTCCCTGAAGGGATAAGTAGACTCCCATTTTCTCCATAGAAAACAACACCTACAGAACTTCCTTCAACATTTTTACCGTTACAGCTTCTGCCTTCCCAAGTCATGGTCTGGCCCGAATTAAAATCGATATTGATAATTTGAGTATCTGGAGTTTCCCAATCATCCTTGTATCGATATCTTCCCCCGTGCGAACTTACTTTGGTCGGGTAATCGACATCCATACCCCAACGCAGTAAATCTATCATATGGGTGCCGTTGTTCAGGGCTTCCCCAGTACCCCAATGCCAAAGCCAATGCCAATTGTAGTGTACAATGTTGTCTTTAAAGGTTTTGCGGGGAGCAGGGCCTTGCCAGAGCTCCCAATCGAGCCATTCGGGCACAGCGGTTTCTTTTCCGATACCTATCGATGGGCGATTATTTGTATACCACCCCTTACCATAATATACACGACCAATGATTCCGTTATGGAGTGCATTGATACCTTCTATAACATTAGGCCAAGATCGTCGTTGATTACCCATCTGTACGACTTTATTATATTTTTTGGCAGCCTCTATGAGGATTTCACCTTCTTTGGGATTATGGCTCAAAGGTTTCTCAACATAAACATGTTTGCCGGCTTGCATGGCCATAAGAGAGGCCGGAGCGTGCCAATGATCCGGTGCCGCAATAACCAAGGCATCGACATCTTTACTCTCCAACGATTTGCGAAAATCAAGCATTCCCTTTGTACCTATAGATTGGCGATCTTTTAACGCTGTCAGGCATTTGGAAATAGCTCTAGAGTCGACATCACAGATATGAATGACATCGCAATAATTTTGACTCGCAAAATTCCTCGCTAAAGCGTTTCCACGACTGTTCACCCCCATTACCGAAACCTTTATTTTTTCGTTGGCCCCGATAATCTGTGCATAACTCTTGGCGCTGAATTGCGGCAAAAGACTTCCGGCCACAAAGGCCATGGAA
>JAAETN010000058.1 GCA_024228355.1 Maribacter sp.
CACAACTGAAAATTGGGTTAGATTTGGACTTTTGGTTCATAATTATTGAACAAAATACAATGACACCTTGTGATACTTTTTATGACATATTCTTTGCACATATAAGGGTCCACACATATTACATGTATAATATAGCTCACATGAAACAAACAACTGTAATAATTTGATTTTAAGATCATTATTTATTCTTTTTGGATGTCCTATCCTCAGATGGATTCCCAAAATCACATGCAGTGATCAATATACTTTCGGCCCTTATCCACTAGCAATTGATCACAATTTTGGGTTGGGCCAGCCTATTGGGTACCCAAGAGACTAAGGACGAATTTTCACCGAGATAATTAAATTGAAAAAATAAATTTTTCAGTAAACAAATTAATTTTGATATGGGGACATGATGAAACAGATAACATAGAACCAAAAATAGAACCAACAGACATTAAGAAACAGAATCATAATATAAAAAATCCAAACCAAAACTGTCAAAGTGAACAAACAGATAAACAATAAGCAGACAGAATGATCAAAAGATGCTCCAAGGCAAAGCCTAGCTATAAGGTGTACATCACAAATTGAACAAACAAATAAACAATAAGCAGAATGATCAAATGATGCTCCTAGGCAAAGCCTAGATATTAGATGCACCTAGGCAGAGCCTAGCTAGACAATCGCCAAAGCACCACATTGGCACTTTTGATGTGCTGCTCACACTCGATCAGCATCAGAAGTGACATGTAGACATCAGAATCTTTGACCTGAAAATAACATTAAGAAGATGCACCTAGCCAAAGGCTAGAAATTGGCAGAGAAAAGATGCACCCAACCGAAGTTGGAAAAGGAAACAGACATGTAACAATAAGCAGGTGATGTTACAACTGAAAAATAAAAGTATATAATAGTGATGTATATATGGGGTGAATGGGCAACAGTGTTGGCAGGGAAAATACCTGAAAAATAAATAGATATTTATGGGGCAGTTAACCAAAGGAGCATAAATTTTAGAACACATTTTTTGCAGTAATCTTTCACAACAGGGAGGCAGGTACAATGAAGAAGCATGAAAGATTTAAATCCAGGGTATAACAGTGACATAAAGGTATCAATTGAGTCAATAATACCAGAAATGGAACCAAATAGATCTGACAAATTTAATAAAAGTGACTAATTTTTGACGTGTATGTGATGAACAAAATACAAAGAGAATTTTCCAAAAAGGAATTTGTCAGGGGGAGATTTTGCAATAAGTTAACTGACCAACCAGAGGGACCCAATGGACAGGGTAGTCACACATCAATTGGGGCACAAAGGTAACATCATTTGTAGTAAGATAATGGTTTTGCTAAAACTTTTGGCACAACTGAAAATTGGGTTAGATTTGGACTTTTGGTTCATAATTATTGAACAAAATACAATGACACCTTGTGATACTTTTTATGACATATTCTTTGCACATATAAGGGTCCACACATATTACATGTATAATATAGCTCACA
>JAAETN010000059.1 GCA_024228355.1 Maribacter sp.
CGTTATCGTGGTGGTCGTGCCACCCGCATCCGTAAAGTCATACGTGCCATCGCCATTGTCCACCAAGGCAACAGTGCCAGCGGCCACATTGATCTCATCGATCGCTGCCTGTACATCCGTGGCCACAAGCCCGGATGTTGTATTGTCATATGGATTCGAACCTGCGTTCGTGTCTATGTTCTGGGTAGCTCCAGTCTCATCGGTATACGTATAGGTACCATCGCCATTGTCCGCCAAGGTAGAGATCGACGTATCCGTTATCGTGGTGGTCGTGCCACCCGCATCCGTAAAGTCATACGTACCATCGCCATTGTCCACCAAGGCAACTGTGCCAGCGGCCGCATTGATCTCATCGATCGCTGCCTGTACATCCGTGGCCGTTAAACCCGATGTTGTATTGTCATAAATTACTTCATTGGCATTCTGATCATCAGAGCCTACAAAAGTAATTGGAACACCATCCCCGTTGTCAAAGGTATAGGTCCCATCTCCATTATCTGTAAGATTGGATTTGTTGATTGTTTGTGGAGTACCATCCTCATTGGTATAGGTTACCGTACCATCAAGATTGTCAACCAAATTTGTCACTGTCTCAGTAATCCCGGCCAAATCGGCTATTGCTTCCTGTACCGTGGTCTCATCATTACCATCCCCATCAACATCGATAGGGCCATTCAAGTTCACTTCAGTGGCATCCTGGTCATCAGTACCATCAAAAGTAATTGGTGCCCCATCCCCGTTGTCAAAGGTATAGGTGCCATCAAGATTGTCCGTAAGGTCAGATTTATTAATCGTCTGCAGTGTACCATCCTCATTCGTATAGGTAATGGTACCGTCATTGTTGTCCACTAAATTGGTTACCGTCTCGGTAATTGCTGCCAAATCGGCTATTGCATCCTGTACCGTGGTCTCATTATTACCGTCTCCATCTACATCTATTGGTCCGTTCAGGTTCACTTCCGTGGCATCTTGGTCGTCAGTTCCAGTATTGCTTAAAGAAGATAAATCAACTGTAACAGAATTACCATCTTCAATATCCAAAGAAAGCATATTGGTTCCTGAATCAAAACTAAAGTTCTGTAGTTGTTGATCATCGGTAGCTGTTAATTCCCAAGAATCCCCATCCCAAAAATAAATGGTTCCAGTATTGGTATTAACATAGACATCTCCTGTATCAGCTCCTGCGGGGGTAATCATCCCAGGGGAGGTAACTGCGGTTCCGCTAAGGACCTCACAATTACATTGATCTTCCAAGTTTACCGTAGTTTGCGCAAAGGCAAATCCGGAGAACAGGAGAAAAATTAGTATTAATATCTTTTTATTCATGACAACTTCTTTACTAATTTGGGTTGGTGTTTCAAATTCTAATGGTTATTTGGTTTCATAAAATCCCATAATCCAAAGTTCACTTGAGAACAGGATTTTAGAATAACTTTAAATATGACTTTGGGTTAGATCCTTATTTAGAAAAAAATAAAGAGTGGAAACAGAAGCTTTCTTTGCTATTTGGCCATCTTGGTTCTTATTTGCTAAAAACACTGAAAAGTCGGTTAAGTTATTCATAGTTTGGGTTTGTTTAATTTGATTCGATTTTCTCTTTTTCTCGAAACAGAATAATTACACTTTACAAAATTAACGGTATAGCTACCATAGGAAAATAATTGTTGTGTAAGTCTGAATTTCTACTGTATAGGTCCTGATTGTTGAGGTAATCATCGATGAAATGCATGGTTTTTTTGTGTATTTCGTTGGTCGATCAGCTTCATTATACCAAGACTTTCCAAAGATTTATAAGTAGGATTTTTCTTTATTTGTACTGTTTTTTCAATCAAAATATTCCTTAGTTTTTGTTCACCCTATAAGTGATTCTTTTGTTCGTAATTACCGTATTTACCTGTAGGGTTAAAATGGCCGTATTTGATGTTTCCGTACTACAGATAAACATGGTATTTGAAACGATAACCCTATATTGATTTCCGTCGTCAGAGGCGGTTGCATTTGTAATGGTTAAAATGCTGGTTGTTGTACCACTATGAATGCCCGTATCTGTCAAATCTACCCAGGTTGAACCATTGTATATTTGCCATTGATAGGTATCTGCATTTGAGGCTATTACCTCTATTGTTGTATTACAACCTGGACATACATTGGTATCTGGGGGTTGAGTGGTAATACTAGGGGGTAGATCGACTTCCTGATGGTCATAGGTGCTGTTTGAGTCAATATCCGCAGGAACAGGATAAGTTGCGGCTGTTACACGGCCAAAACCATCCGTTGCTGGTGGATTACCAGTAGCATAATACTCGTTGTCCCCTCCATCGGCATTAGCATCGTTATAGGCCTCGTTAGCGTCACTACAGCCATCGTCATCACTGTCGGTATCTAAAAAATCTGGTGGATCATTACCGTCGGTATCTGTTATTGCGTAATTTATTGTGTCGCTTTCTGCGACTGTTTCTACGACATCCGCCAATCCGTTCGCACCATAAGTGCCATTTACAACACCATTGGAATGTGTTTGATCATGACCGGCTTCGACCGCATCGTAAACACCATCATTATCACTATCTAGATCTAGGTGATTGGCAAGTCCATCTGAATCTATATCAATTCCATATGTCTCAGGACTAACATAGTTCGTTAAACAACTGAATTCAATATTGTGCTGCCTTCCACCAGCAGACGCTCCTGCAACTCTTGCGACCGCACCTACCCGTACCGACAATTCAGATTTAGAATTATAATTTACCCCATAATTCACCTCAGGAAAGGTGTTTCCAGCTCCGGGAAACTCATTCACTCCTGCCGTTCCCAAAACCCATGACCCATCAGTTGAAATGGTTAATTCAGTAGGATTTGAAATGATATAACTTGTTGGATTATCGGCCCAAATTTGTTCACCATAGTTGGCATTGCCATCAATATCATTGAAATTGGTAAAGAACTTTGTAATCACAACAGGAGTACTTCCTCCAGAATTCACAAATTGGATAGTATATTCAATATACCCCTGGTCTCCAATATTTGTCAAATTGAAAGCTGTTTGAGGCCTAAATGAAGCTGGTTCAGAACTATTGTTATCAATATTGGCAACCGTTGCGTTAAAAGTTTGGGCAATGGTCACTAAGGCATCTGTACCTGTCGTAACATTTGAAATTCTATATACCGCTCCTAATTGTAAGGCCGTACCAGAAACCAAGGTAGCAGCAGAACTAAAATCTAAAATAGTTTCCCCGGTACAATCCTGTTGTGAATTACTGATAATGGTATTAAGTTCATCAACATCTACCAAACCATCATTGTCATCATCCAAATCAGTCCTGTCCGGAACAGTATCGTTATCTGAATCGGCATAAACCGTAATATAAATTGTTGCCGTTGCCTCTTCCGACGTAAAAGTACAATTAGCATTATCCCTTATTGTATAGGTAAAACTATCATTGCCAAAAAAGCCTGCTGTTGGGGTATACGTTACTGTGCCATCCCCATTTAAAACCGATACTCCATTCGACGGTTGCGTAATAGAAATTACCTCCATAGGCTCTCCTTCTGGATCGGAATCCGCACCATTTCCATTATCCACTAATGGATCTAACGTAACAAAGCTATTCTCAACTACAGTTGTGTAATCGTCGGTAGCTGTAGGTGGTTCGTTGGCAGAATCGGGGAAAATATCCAACAAATTAATACTCCCATTAAAATAATCAATAGGTCTTAATTGTTGCCGTACCACTATCCTACCAGAAGAAGTTCTTGGAAAGGCCACTTCCACCACTATAGGGGTATTTGGGCCACTTGGTAATCCAAAATGGATTCGACCGGGACCTTGCGTACCATGGCCATATCCGCCATTCACTTCACGGGTACCTGAAATTACATTCCCATCACAATCCAATATTTTGGAGGTTGCTCCCACACCAAATCGTTCTTCAGTATTGATAAGGCCAAAAGCATCCCTATCCTCAGTGATATCTATATAGAGGTGATTAGGTCTGCTAGCAGCAGGCAAATTATTTATATATAGTCTATTATTCCCTGATCTATTGGCATATAGGTCCAAGTCTCCATCCTGATCAATATCAACAAACGTACAACCTTCACCTGCAGCTGTATTAAATGTGAGCCCTGAATCCACAAATGTCATAGCGCCTTGATTATAGTAGAGTTTACTGGTACTACTTCCTGTAAGAAATATGTCGATATCACCATCGTTATCTACATCTCCGCAGGCCAAACCTTCTATTTGTCCTGAAAAATTTAATGGGATTCCAGTTGCTGCACCAAGAGGTGTCCATGTACCGTCCCCGTTGTTCCGATGAATTTGGTTGATTCCATTTTCGGTCCAGAATAAGTCAAAATCTCCATCATTGTCAAAATCATAAAAGGCTACAGCTCCTTTGTTCCCATTGGCAGCCTGATCTATATCGACACCATTTTGGAAAGAACCACCGATATTTGTAAACAGATCCACTTGATCTCTCTTACGGACCACGATATCTACCCAACCGTCATCATTGAAATCCGTGGCAGATCCATAATCACCGTCAGTGGCGTCCTGTACCAGGCCTAAGGGCCATGTGGTAGGATTACCTGCATTATATGGCGGATTGGGACTATCGACTTTTCTGGTGACATGGGTAAAAAACCCATTTCCATCATTTTGAAGTATATCGATACCATAATTATGGTTGTCCACAAACAGGTCCAGATCACCGTCCCCATCATAGTCCAATGCCCCAGCACCTTCGGTATTCATACCATCCGTTAATGTGGTAAAGCGTTGATTGGGAGTTGTACCTCCAAGGCCATCTCCAAATCTATTGGTAACCGGGTCTTGAAGATATATTCTTAAGTCGTTGTGTTTATTCCTAAAAACATCAGGATAACCATCATTGTTGAAATCGACAAAAAGTGCGGTACGTTCTAAATTACCCCCACTGAAGTCTGGAGCCAGTGCAGCTGTTTGATCGGAAAAACTTCCGCCGTCATTCCTCAAAAGATAACCACTTCCCTGCCTGTTGACCACAAGATCAAAATCACCATCCAGGTCATAATCTGCCCAGGCATGCCCGCCATCCTTGTTCCCACCAATATTTAGTCCATAAGCAGCGGCACTTTCGGTAAAAGTGGTTTGGGCCAATGCTTCACCATGCCAAAATATGAGTAGACTCAATACTATGCCGAAAGCAAGATTGGTTAAAAATGATTGAGAATTTCTTCCCATGGTTTTGATTTACAACTATAACAACTTATAATCAGATGGTTACAGCTTAATATCCTATAAAAATCGAGCCATTTGGTAGGTAAAAAAAAATAATGTTGTGAATTACCAAGAATGTGGCATTTGGTCCTTAAAACTTGTTGTTTCATCGATCAAATCCTACAGATAAGGACTTGCGTAAGAAATGGAAAGTAGATACTATTAATTCCTATTCACCCTGTGGGTAATTCTCCTGTTAGTTATTATAGTCCTCACCTTAATTTGTGATAGAGGTGAAAACTCCGAGGTACTATTGGAAATGGTTGTTGTGGCGGTTAGCCAGTTTCCAACACTTGCCCCTCCAGGAAGCGGAATAGAAAACCTAAATTTGTTGGTATTATCTGCATTACCATCTGCATCCGTATAGGAAGAACTAGTACCGTCAAGATCACTGGCACTTCCCTCAATTAGGGTAATCAAATACGTTTGTCCTTCTCCATAATCGGTACTCATTCCCAGTTCATTATCTCCGCTGGAAGCTGTACCCTCTGAAATATCTGTAATAAACAATTCAATAATGGCACCAGGTCTGGCCCAACCTTGTAAAATCAGATTGGTACCATCAGTAGTTATGGATTCGAATATTGGAAAATTGAGTAAATCATTAGGGCCATTATCTCCATCTCCATTATCATTCAAGGTTACATCATCCCCTATATTATCAGACGCATCCAAATCTATACCTAGTGCATCGGAAGCTGTTCCATTGGCATAAATTGAATTTTGTGAAATGAGATTCCCAGAAGTATTTCCGCCAGCCAACACAATTCCTGCACCACCATTGGATGCAATTATGTTATTGGCAATGCTAGAATTGTTGCCATCTAAAAGTATTCCGGCATTTTCAACATTACCCGAGCAGTTCCCACCATCCTGTCCAGAACCGGTTATAGTATTTTCGGTAATAGTTATATTTCCGCTAACCCCATCGCCATCAATACCCAAACTTGCTGCATTTTCGATAAGGTTTTGTTGGATGACGACTCCAGAACCACTTTGAATAGTAATATTATCACTACAGGCAGAATCCCCGTTTGAGGTAATATGGTTGTTCTGTATGGTTGTTGAAGTACCACCGTTGATCATTAACCCGGCATCGGTATTTGTTGCAATGTAATTTCCATCAACTACCGCCATACCACTAGTAATCTCTACCCCGTAATCAATATTACCTGCGTTTACTCCAAGAGCATTTACGCCCAGTAGATTATTTGATATGGTTGCAGAGCCAGAATCAATCCGAATTCCGGCATTATTACCGGCATAAACCGAGATATTCCTAATAATTGTACCGCCTCCTTGTATCATAAATACATCACCTCCATCTCTATGAACCTGTATCTCAGGCCTATCAAAATTTGACAGCAAAGTGCCTGAAGTACCTACCGCCGATCCTCCAGAGCCGACGCTACCAGCATTGGTATTGCCGGAATAAGCTGTTTGTGTTCTTCCATCAATCCTAGTATCATTATCTGTAATTGTGGTTAAAGGATTTCCGTTCGAAATATTTATATCAAAGTATCCGCTTGAATAATTCGCATCGGCGGTTCTTCCTAATGGATCAGCAGTGGTTGGTATCATAAACACCGAGGTATCATCCCCTGCTGCCGGATCAAAAATGGTGTTGGCCTCGATATCCAGGCCGGTTTCACCAATCTCATTGGAATTTACAATAAACTGCTCTAGGGAGCCTTGCCCATCTTCATTGGTATTTACAATGGTGTTAAAATTGAATCCGAAATCAAGACCTGCAACACCTTCATTGGTAATAGTTGCCACCCCTATTGTTTGAGCACCTGTTAATACACCTGTTCCAGTATCCACTGTAGAAGGATCGGCACCCCCTACCTCATTTGGCCGTTCCACTAAAGTACTGGCAATGTATTCAGTTTTAAAAGTTTGAACCGGCAGGCAACTTACACACGCACTTCCACCTGGCCTAGAGGAAGTGACACTGCCATTTACAACGCGAATACTATAGGTGCCATTGATCATTCCGGCGAATACATATGTGCCCGTAGCATCTGTTATTTGGGTATCTATCAAGGTTCCTACACTATCATAGAGTTCTACGGTAGTACCCGAAAGCCCTACTCCCGAGGCACTGGCATAATTTCTACCTGAACCTCCACCATAATTAACATCTTCAAATACACGCCCAGTGATTAAATTTGAAGGTACCTTTAACACCACTGCATTCATGATTACAAAATCTTGCCCTACATTAATTTGGGTGGTAGCACTGGTTTCTCCAGGCAATATAAATGAGGACACATCATAAGTATCCAGATCAACTCCGTATACCACCGTATTGTTGACTACTGGTAATACGGTATTATCATAATTGGTTGAATTAAACGGATTGTTCACCGTAATACCATCATTATCACCATCACCAACTAATTTATTGGCACCTGCCAATGGCGTTGTAAACCACAATGATTCGTTATTAGCCAGGGTCTGGTCGCCTTCCCAGGACAGAGCGGTTGTCTTGGATCCAGTTGAGCCTATTGCGTAAAACCCGCTCAAGGAAAAAGTGGAAGAAGAATTACTATTGCCGTCAAATCCCTGGTAGAGGTTAATCGTAGAAGCGGGAAGACTGGTATCAGTATAAAAAATCATTAAAGCCCATCCTCCTAAAACAGTGGCTGAAGGACAAAAAATACTGGAATTATCAACAGTTAGTCCCGAAAAATCGTATACATTGGTTGAAGGATTGGGTATGCTGTTGATTAAAGTAGTCACATCGGCATAACTTCCATGAAAAGTTCTGGTGGTTATGGAGGTCTGATATACCACCTCTGCACTCACGGTTGCTCCTTCAAAAGTAACCTGAGCATCCAAGGTAGCTCCAGAATGAGACCAATACAAAAATGCTCTTTCAATAGTGGCTCCCACCGGAATGGGTGAAGACAGCGTATTAGAAGAACTGGTCGTAATAGCACAAGGATCCGCTGTATTGGGTTGGGTTCTAAGCGTTCCGCCTGTGGAAGTATAATCCATATATCCGTCAAATTCCTGAAACAATGCCAGTGGTGTATTTCCCAACACCACTTCATCATCTACTATTGTACCCGTAGCTGTATCGGAAATGTTGACTGAAATATCGGAGGTTCCGGTTAATTGAATTGTATACGTTTCTGAGGGCTCAAAAATCGTATCATCGGTAATGTTCACTGTAATCTGCTCGGTATCACCTACAATGCCATTAAAATTAAGTGTGCCTGCACCAATGGCGGTATAATCACTGCCGGCTGTGGCCGTGACATCCACAGTTTGATAATTAACGGTAAATGGACCAGAAGTATCTAATCCGATGTGTGTTGCAGTAAATGTCGCCGTTCCTGCGTTTTCATTTACTGAAACATCATCAATTGAAATAGTTGGATTATAAGTAGCCGTGAACACTACATTATCTATAAAAATAGTCTCACTTGAACCCCAATTACCACTTCCCGTCCTGAAACGGATGCCTGAAGAACTGGAAATTTCGCTTGGGGCTAAGGTATAACTTAACGAACCCGTACCTGTTAAAGTAGAAACTGTATTATATGAACTTCCATTATACAATTGTACCAAAATACTTTCATTGCCATTGGTTCTATCATAATCAAGAGTAAGGGTAACACTTGTCGCACCATTTAAATCGAGGGTTCTAGTGATATACCTTGAATCCAGATTTCTAAAACGTAATTGATTGGAATTTATCAATATTCTTCCCCCACTTGGACTAGTAGTCTCATTAGTTTCTACCCAGTTTGTTGCAAAATTCAGTGAGCCATTGTTATTTGCATAGGACACTGAACTAAAGGTATCCGAAAAGGTATCCTGGGCCATAACCATCACGCCCATGAGCATAAGAAAAAGTAATAAAAAGTTCTTTCTGAGAAGTTGCATTTGCATTCCTTGGGTTAAATTTTGATAAAAATACCCTGAATGCAATACTTAAAGTAACAAATGTTGTATAACAAGTGAATTGAGAAGTGAACTGAATGATTTTTGGTGTTTCTTACGAAATGAAGCGTGTATTTCATGGATAAACCCAGTAAAACTCAATTCTAGCAGAGCACCAAAAGCGAAGAGAGCACCCAATTAAAAGGGTGCTCACTACTACATATATTTATAAAATCCTATTCTAGTATTATAAACTCTGATCTGCGGTTAAATTCATGTTCTTTTGCAGAACATCTTACCCCATTCGTACATTTGTTTATTAATCTAATCTCCCCAAAACCTTCTCCTTTAAGTCTATCTTGGGTTATACCCTTAGAAATCATATAATTTACGGTAGATTCCGCTCTCTTTTGAGACAACCAAAGGTTATAGGCATCCGGACCTCGACTATCGGTATGGGAATTTACCTTTATCTTAAGACTTGGATATTTTTCCATAGCCGCAATTACCTTTTGCACCTCTATCTCAGAATCTTTGCGAATGTTGTACCTATCAAAATCAAAGTAAATGGTACTCAGCTGTAATAATTTGGCCAAATCATCACCAAACCCGCCAGTAACTAAATCCCGCTCTAAATAAAAGTCAATAATATTCGCTTTCCCGGCCGATTTACCCAAATATTCTTCTGAAGGTACATAACCCTGCATAAGGGCCCTTACGAAGTTACCTTTGTTACAATCCAGGGAAAGGCTATATCTACCTTCAGAATCTGTTATTGTAGTAAGGATCTCCTTATTATCTTCATCGATAACCTTAACTGTAGCACCTACTAAAACTTCATTTGATATTTTATCCCTTACCGTACCGGAAACATCTTGTATACATTCCAGTTGTAATGGGGTATGCTCAATAAAACCATAAATATCATCCGATCCCATTCCTTCGGTTCGATTAGAAGCAAAATATCCTTTACGCGATTCCTCATTAAATATGAATGTGAAGTCATCCATTTTACTATTTACGGGTTCCCCGACATTTACAACGGCACCATTATATTTTCCAAATTTGATCCTGGTAGCGAAAACATCCAATCCGCCTAGTCCGGGATGCCCATCAGAAGACATATATAATACTTCTTCAGTCGTAATAAAAGGAAAGGTCTCTCTTGCCTCTGTATTTATATTATTTCCAAGATTTACCGGCGTTCCAAAAGTTCTATCTGAATTGATGGTTACTTTGAAAATATCAGATTCACCCAATGTTCCCGGCATATCAGATGCAAAGTACAATGTCTTTTCGTCTGGACTAAGTGCTGGATTGGCAACTGAATAATTATTGCTATTAAACGGTAATTCCTCAATATTAGACCAAACATTATCAATCAGAACTGCGCGAAAAATCTTGAGCCTAATTACTCCCTTATCATCTTTTATGTATTTGCCTTCTTTTATATTATTCCTTGTAAAATAAAGTGTGTTCCCATCTTTAGTTATAGCAGACGTTGATTCGTGCAGTCGAGTATTTACATTTTCACCAATTTTAGCAACCCTATCTGTAGAAATACTATCAGCATTCACCTTATATAAGTCTAAGAAATCCTTGGAATTCCAAGTATGCCTGTACCTTGCCAAATTTCCAGTATCACGATCTGATGAAAAAATAAGCCCTTCTTTATAATAGGAAGGCGCAAAATCAGAATAGGTTGAGTTAAAATCAAAGTTCTCCAATTCGTATCTTCCAGAATTCTTACGTATTTCTTCCAAATAATCCGATTCACTTTTATAAGCTATTGCTCTAATATCATCAGAGGTTATCCGGGTAAATTTCTCCATAATCCCCTTAGACCCATCATAATCACCTAAAGACTTCAAAGTCTGTGCATATCTAAAATAATATTCCGGACCTATATCAGTAGCATATTCATCTACCAACCTTTTATAGGTGCTGGACGCCTCTTGGTAGTCTGCATTAAAGTAGTAGGAATCTCCTAATCTTTTTAATAGATCAGCGGAGACATATCCTTTATCCAACACTTTTTTATAAATATCTATTGCAGGTTTAAAGGAATACTCATTATATTTCTTATCTCCTTTTTCCACTAATCTTTCCTGGGCATAACTGTATTGTCCTAAAAAGAAAATAAAGAGTGTAAGTGATACTATTTTTTTTATCATCTATTCCGATTTAAAAGAATCGAGGTGATACCAATTGTTTGAATGATTTGACCAGCTCAAATCGTAAAAAAACTTCAAAAGAACCATCGTTGAATTGGGTGCCTCCCAAATCAGTGGTCTCTCGGTCATAAGCCAAGCCCAACATTAATTGTTCCGATATTTGAAAACCGAACAGTGCACTTACTGCAGCATCCCATCTGTAGGCGGCACCAAAAGAAAATTTATCGTTAAACAAAAAACTGCCAGAAAAATCTATCTGTAATGGTGCTCCGCCAACAACCTTTGTTAAAAGGGCAGGCTTAAACTTAGTATTACCACCTATATCAAATACATACCCGGTAATCAAATAGAAATTAATTCTTTCCTTTGAGAGAAACTGCACAGAATTTGCATCTCTTTGTTCATTATCAAAATGATCGGTTTGCAACAAATTTGGTGCAGACAATCCCGCATAAAATGAATTTGTATGGTAGTAAATACCTACTCCAACATTGGGCGAAAATTTATTCTCGATATTATCCACATTAATTGGCTCAACATCAAAATTACGCAGGCCTTGAAAATCCAAGTTCAATAAATTCCCTCCGGCCTTTAAGCCAAATGACAGTTTCCCTTCTAAAGAAACATCAATCGTATATGATAATACTGCGTCAAAATAGGTTTCTTGAACCACACCATCCCCTATTTCGTCATTGACGACGGATATGCCATAGCCCAATTGACTATTTCGAATTGGAGAATGGAGGTTTAATGTTTGACTCTTGGGAGCACCGTCCAAGCCTACCCATTGGGATCTATACAACGCAGCGATACTCAATTGGCCCCTTGACCCTGCATACGCCGGGTTAACACTCATTGTATTGAACATATACTGGGTATATTGAGCATCTTGTTGTGCGCTTACCGATTCCAAGAAAATGAATACAAGTAATAAAGGTGCTAGAAAGCTCTTTTTTATTATCATATGTAGTTCAATAAATTATTTGCTGACGTAAATATAACCACTATCGGTAACATTATTCTGATCGTCTTTTTGATATTCAAATATATAAAAATAAACCCCTGCTGGCAGATACTCTTCGGCACTTACCGTAGACCTTCCTTTTGATCTACCATCAAAAACATTATTTTGATTATTATATCCCTGACCTTCATAAACAGCTACCCCCCATCTGTTAAAAATCTTGAGAGAGTTGTTTCTTGCATTTTCAACACCCCTTATAAACAAAAAGTCATTTCTACCATCGTTATTGGGCGTTACCATTTGGTTAACTTCAATACCTATTGGCAATACTTCGCTAACCACGACCAATACAATTGCTGTATCGCAATTTTCCGAATTTGCTATTTCGCAAATCGTATATTCTATGGAATATGATCCTGTTGGTGTTTCCGGGGCCACAATTATAGTACCATCGGTATCTACTGTTAATGGGCCGGTTTGTTCTGAAGTGATAATTACATTTGCTGGATCGACCGGTTCGCTATTTAGAGTATCATTTTCCAACACATTGCTGTCTGGTAATACACCCCCTACCATGCCATCAATAAAAACATTTGTAAAATCATCATCCACGGCATCAATAGTCGTAGGTGGAATACCCACTGTAATTGTAACTGTTGCCGTATCGCAGTTCTCCATATCATCACAAATCGTGTACTCAAAAGTGTCTGTACCATTGAAACCATTTTCAGGAGTATAGGTCACCGTATCGTCATTAGGATCATCTGGGGTACCTCCATCATTAATTACAACAATACCATTATCAGGATCTGTTACGGTTAATGACTCAATATTCGGTACACCAGTATCATTAGCCAATATATCGATGTCCACAGGTGTATCTTCATCGGTCGAAACCGTGTCGTCGACGGCATCAAGCATTGGTGGCGTACCAACCGTAATAGTAACGGTAGCCGTATCACAGTTATCCATTGCATCGCAAACGGTATATTCAAATGTATCCGTGCTGTTATTGAACCCACTGTCCGGAGTATAGGTTATTGTATCGTCACTTATGTCATCGGGCGTACCCCCATCGTTAATTACAACCGTACCGTTTTCAGGATCAGTTGTTGTTAGAATCCCGTTATCAGGGATACCTGTATCATTGTCCAATACATCGATCTCCACTGGAGTGTCCTCGTCTGTAGATGCCATGTCGTCAACAGCGTTTATTGATGTATCAGTTGGAAATGAAGTCACTGTAGGATCATCAGGATTGCCATCTCCATCAATATCCCTATCTGTAGGATTATCTGGATCATCTGAAAGACTACTTATTGGGCCATTATCCGGAATGAATGCGGTTACGGTTGCAGAATTACTAAAACTACCACTATCAATATCCGCTTGGGTAATGACATATGAAGCCGTAAAAGTTGTATCATCCGCTACACCTGGTTCCAAAATTTCCAATGGACCACCTATCACGGTGACCAATGGATCAGTAATGGTAATATTTCCTAAGGGTACAATTCCAGTATTAGTTACTGTGAATACATACCCAATTGTCTCTCCTTCCTGGAATAAACCATCGCCATTCTCATCATTAAAATTATCTACTTTTAATACGGTAATATTAGCACCATGATCATCGATGGGATCCAAATAATCGGGTGTGTCGTCACCATCGGTATCATCATTGGTAGGGTCACCATCGCCGTCCTCATCCTCATCAGGGGTGTCGATACCGTCACCGTCATCGTCCAGATCCCTATAGTTCACATCCTCCGTGCCATCCGTGTCCGGTAGGTCGTTCGCCGGGTCATCGATCTCATCGTTCACATCGAAGCCATCGTTCACATCGCTGCCCTCATAACCATCGTCAAGGCCATCACCATCACTGTCGGTGCCTGTAAATGTCTGGTCAGGAACTCCGTCGAAATCAAAGTCGTTGCCCTCATTGTTATCGGGTACAAGGTCGTTGTCGGTATCGGTATCCAGATAATCAAGCTCATCGGTGCCGTCCGTATTCACCGGGGAAAGGCCTTGGTCACCTGCTCCCTCGTAGGCATTGTCCAAACCGTCGTTGTCGTCATCTGCACCAGTTGGTGGAACATAACCAGCAGTGGTCTGCCCCTCCACATTGTCAGGGATGCCATCATTGTCCGAATCTATGTCCCTGAAATTGGGATAGTTGTCAGTATCAGAATTTATTGGAGTGATTCCCTCACCAGAACCGGGATTGTCTTCGTAGTGGTCATCTAGGCCATTGCCATCACTGTCCAAACCGCAAGGGGCTTGAAAATCTTCATCAGTCTGGGCCTCAACATTGTCCAAAATCCCATCATTGTCAGAATCGATATCCCTATAATCAGGATGGTGATCATAATCTGTATCTATTGGAGTGATGCCTTCACCAGAACCAGGGTGGTCTTCGTAATGGTCATCCAGCCCATTGCCATCACTGTCGATTCCGCTAGGGGCTTGAAAAGCTTCATCAGTCTGGGCCTCTACATTATCCAAAATCCCATCATTATCCGAATCAATGTCCAAATGGTCTGGATATCCGTCACCATCGGTATCCAAAGAATCTGTTAATGGGTCGTTGTCACCATCAAGGTTTGGGTCCTCGGTTGTATCAAGGATACCGTCATTATCGTCGTCTATGTCCACCAAATCAGGTATCCCGTCGCCATCCGTATCAGTACATATATAGGGTTTTATATACAAAGTAATTATACTTGAACCGTTTGAGGTAGTATAAAATTCTATATCTGTAACTGGGGATTGAGATTCCCAATCCACAATAATATCAGGATGATTACTCGCAGAAGTTGTATTCTTAACATAATAGTTATTATCGTCCACAATAGATATTATGCCCGGACTTAGGGATCCAATAAACTCATATTCAACATTATCCAATGCCACAATACCATCTTGAGCGCCTACCTGTATCCCAGAAGAGTGATGGGCTTTTACAATTACAGGTACCAATCCAGTGATTTTGAAAATTATTGGAGAATTAACTATTGTCCTAAATTTTCCATTCGAATCCGTACTAGCTCCGTCAATACTAATAACAACACTACCTAATGGCAGTCCCCATTTATGACTAACATCAACATTAGAGGCCGTCAAACTGCCATCCGAGATCCCAGAGGGTAGTCCTAAATCCGATGCCAACAATTGCTTCAAATCCAGCATTGAACAGTCATCATGGTCTGATTCTATATCATCAATATCAGCATGATCAGGAATAACATCGCCATCTGTTTCAGTATCGGGAAGAACAACATCAATACTATTTGAGTGAGCATGAATAACATTGAGGCCAATAACCATTAAATTTAAAACAAAAACGAATCTCAGACCTAATTTCAGAAAATGCCTAAATGAGTGATATGTAAAATTTTCCATAAGTATCAGCAATTAATTACCAATTACCATGGTCAAAAAGTAGAAAAAACCTGCAAGAAGTGGGGCTCCTACAAACTTAATGCAAGATATGTTTAAAAAATTGATAGTCAAATAGTTTAGAAAACATAAATTTCAATTATCTGTTAACAACTTAAATTATCGATAAAGTGCATATTCGTAATCTTTCCCACCCTGTTTATCGAAGTTTTCAACATTTCATAATATTTCAAATTATCAACACTTTGTTTTCCCCTACTTGTAATCCCAATATTTCCCATGAATGATGAATTATAAAATCAGCTATTTTTATCCAAAACAACATGGCTTAAATCTCCTAATAAATGTCCCATATCATAATTCAATTATCCTATAATTTACCCTATTTTTGCCCAAAATCAAAAAATGAGTTTTCAGGATCAAATAGAACGACGTCGTACCTTCGGAATCATCTCCCACCCTGATGCAGGAAAAACAACCCTAACCGAAAAATTACTCCTTTTTGGAGGAGCTATTCAGGAAGCAGGGGCAGTAAAAAACAATAAAATCAAAAAAACGGCCACAAGTGACTTTATGGAAATTGAGCGCCAAAGAGGAATATCTGTCGCTACTTCAGTTTTGGCCTTTATTTACAGGGACAAAAAAATAAACATACTCGATACTCCAGGACACAAGGATTTCGCCGAAGACACTTTTAGAACACTCACAGCGGTTGATAGTGTCATTGTTGTAGTCGATGTGGCCAAAGGTGTAGAGGAACAAACCGTGAAGTTGGTCGAGGTTTGTAGAATGCGCAATATTCCTATGATCGTTTTTATCAACAAGCTTGATAGAGAAGGAAAGGATGCTTTTGATTTACTGGATGACCTAGAACAGAAATTGGGACTTTCAGTGACGCCATTAAGCTTCCCAATTGGGATGGGTTATGACTTCAAAGGTATTTACAATATTTACGAAAAGAACATCAACCTATTTAGTGGTGATAGTAAGAAGAATATAGAAGATACTATCGCTTTCGATGACATTGAAAGTCAGGAATTAGAAACTATTATCGGCGAGAATGCTGCAGAACATTTAAGGGAAAATCTTGAATTGGTTCACGGCGTATATTCAGCCTTTGATAAAGAAAGCTATTTGAATGGCCAACAGCAACCTGTTTTTTTTGGATCTGCTTTGAACAATTTTGGTGTTCGTGAACTCTTGGATTGCTTTATTGAAATAGCTCCTTCACCCCGCGCAAAAATGGCCGAAGAAAGGCTTGTAGAACCTAACGAAAAGGAACTAACGGGATTTGTATTTAAAATACACGCCAATATGGATCCCAAACATCGAGACCGGCTCGCTTTTGTAAAAATCGTTTCTGGTACTTTTGAAAGGAACAAGCCGTATTTGCATGTACGTCATGGAAAAAAATTGAAATTTTCAAGTCCGAATGCCTTTTTCGCAGAGAAGAAAGAAATCGTAGATATTTCATATCCTGGGGATATTGTTGGTTTGCATGACACAGGGAACTTTAAAATCGGGGACACGTTGACTGAAGGCGAAAAGTTGAATTATAAAGGGGTCCCAAGCTTTTCGCCAGAGCATTTCAGATATATAAATAATGCCGATCCCATGAAATCGAAGCAGTTGAGTAAGGGTATTGACCAACTCATGGATGAAGGAGTCGCGCAATTATTCACCTTGGAGTTAAATGGCCGTAAAGTAATAGGAACAGTAGGCGCGTTACAATTTGAAGTTATCCAATATCGGTTGGAACATGAATATGGGGCAAAATGTAGTTATGAAAATTTCCCGGTTCACAAGGCTTGCTGGGTAGATCCGCAAGATGAGAAAAATGAGGAATACAAGGAGTTCAAAAGGATCAAACAAAAATTCTTGGCGAAAGATAAACAAGGGCAATTGGTCTTTTTGGCCGATTCACAGTTTTCACTGCAAATGACACAACAAAAATATCCATCTGTCATATTACATTTTACTTCCGAATTCAAATAAGTGATAGGACATAAGCATTAAAAAACCCATGAACAAATTCATGGGTTTTATTATTTAGGCTTCTCCTGTGGGTCCAAAATTAATTGGTATGGGAGGTTGTTCGTAATCCTTGATCGTGCCATGTGCCTTTTCAAATCTACTTACATTATCACCCAATGCCTTTAAAAACTTTTTGGCATGTTGGGGCGTAAGTACAATTCTACTTTTAACCTTCGCCTTTGGTGCACCAGGCATCATACTAATAAAGTCAACTACAAATTCAGAAACAGAGTGATTAATGATAGCCAAATTGGAATAGGTCCCTTCGGCCGTCTTTTCATCCAATTCTATGTTAATCTGTTTTTGTTTTTGATCTTTATCGCTCATGATTATCGATTAAAATTTCAAAGCTTCTTTACGAGCCATAATTTCATCATATTCTTCTTTAGAACCAACAATGATGCTTTCATAGTCACGCATACCAGTACCTGCAGGTATTTTATGCCCAACAATTACATTTTCCTTTAATCCTTCAAGAGTGTCAACTTTACCGCTAACAGCAGCTTCGTTCAATACTTTTGTAGTTTCCTGGAATGAAGCAGCGGAAATAAACGATTTAGTCTGTAATGACGCCCTCGTAATTCCTTGTAGAATTGGCGTAGCTGTTGCCGCAACGGCATCTCTAGCCTCTACCAGAGTTTTATCTGTTCTTCTTAGTACAGAATTTTCATCTCTCAGTTCACGGGCTGAAATAATTTGCCCGGCTCGTAAATTCTCTGATTCACCTGATTCAACAACAACCTTTTTACCAAATATCTCATCGTTTTCAGTAATGAAGTCAGATTTATGAACCAATTGATTTTCAAGGAAGATAGTGTCTCCCGGATCTTCAATTCGAACTTTTCTCATCATTTGTCTTACAACAACCTCAAAGTGTTTGTCATTGATCTTCACTCCCTGTAAACGATATACTTCCTGTACTTCATTTACCAAATATTGTTGAACAGCCGAAGGTCCTTTTATAGAAAGGATATCCTCAGGAGTTATTGAACCATCTGAAAGAGGCATACCCGCACGAACATAATCATTTTCCTGAACCAGAATCTGATTGGATAATTTAACCAAGTATTTTTTGATTTCACCCAATTTGGATTCGATAATTATCTCTCGGTTACCTCTTTTGATCTTTCCGAACGAAACAACACCATCAATCTCGGATACTACTGCCGGATTTGATGGATTACGAGCTTCGAACAATTCGGTAACTCTTGGAAGTCCACCTGTAATATCACCAGCCTTGGCAGACTTACGAGGTATTTTCACCAAAATCTTACCTTCCTTGATCTTATCCCCATCATCTACCATAAGGTGTGAACCAACAGGAAGGTTATACGAACGTAAAACTTCATCCTTGCCGCCCATTATCAACAAAGTAGGAATAAGCTTTTTGTTTCTGGATTCAGAGATAACTTTCTCTTGGAAACCTGTTTGTTCATCTATCTCAACCTGGTATGTTACACCCTGCTCAATATTCTCATAGGCAATTTTACCTGGGAATTCAGATACGATTACACCATTATATGGATCCCATTGACAAATAACATCTCCACTTTTGATTTTCGCGCCATTTTTAACAAACAACTGCGAACCATAAGGAATATTATTGGTACTAAGTGTTATACCTGTCTTAGCATCAACTATTTTGATTTCGGATGTTCTCGAAATTACGATATTCGCCGCTTTGCCCTCTCCATCTAAACCTTTTACAGTCCTAAGGTCTTCGATTTCAGCAATACCATCAAATTTGGCACCCAACTTGTTATCTTCTGAAATGTTGCCTGCAATACCACCAACGTGGAACGTACGCAGTGTTAACTGCGTTCCTGGTTCACCAATTGACTGTGCTGCAACAACACCTACAGCTTCACCTCTTTGAACCATTTTATTGGTTGATAGGTTTCTACCATAACATTTGGCACAAATGCCTTTTTCTGCTTCACAAGTCAAAGCTGAACGCACTTCAATCTTCTCAACTGGGGATGCCTCAATCTTTTTGACATCCTCTTCCATTATTTGCTGTCCTGCGGTCAACAGAAGTTCATCTGTTAAAGGATTATGTACATCATGCAATGAAACCCTACCTAGAATTCTTTCGCCCAAAGTCTCAACAACCTCTTCGTTTTTCTTTAGTGATTCTACTGCGATACCACGAAGCGTTTCACAATCGTCAATATTTATAATCACATCTTGGGAAACATCAACCAAACGACGTGTCAAATAACCAGCATCGGCAGTTTTCAAGGCTGTATCAGCAAGTCCTTTACGTGCACCGTGAGTAGAAATAAAATATTCCAAAATCGATAGACCTTCCTTAAAGTTGGAAAGAATAGGGTTTTCAATAATTTCACCACCACCAGCAGTAGACTTTTTAGGTTTGGCCATTAATCCACGCATACCTGTAAGCTGACGAATCTGTTCTTTAGAACCCCTTGCACCAGAATCCAACATCATATACACGGAGTTGAATCCTTGTTGGTCTTCACGAATACGTTTCATTGCCAATTCGGTCAACATAGCGTTTGTCGAAGTCCAAACATCAATTACTTGATTGTAACGTTCGTTATTGGTGATAAGACCCATGTTATAGTTGGCCATAATGCCATCTACCTGTACATTGGCTTCATCAATCATAGTATGTTTTTCAGGCGGTATGATAATATCGCCCAAACTGAAAGAAAGACCACCTTTGAAAGCAAACTCATAGCCCATTGTTTTTATCTTGTCCAAGAAGTCAGCCGTCGTAGGCACATCGGTTACCGCAAGGATCTTACCGATAATATCCCTCAACGACTTCTTGTTCAATATATCATTGATATAACCAGCCTCTTCAGGAACTTCCATATTGAAGAGCACCCTACCAACAGTTGTAGGAATAATTTGGTTTACCAATTCCCCTTCTTCATTAAAATCCTTTGCCCTTACCTTAATACCAGCATTTAGATTTACCATGCCCTCATTGAAAGCAATCTCGACCTCTTCAGCAGAATAGAATGTCAACCCTTCACCAATAATAGGCACTTCTTTGGTAGACTTTCTTTCTTTGGTCATATAATATAGACCCAATACCATATCCTGGGATGGTACGGTAATAGGTGAACCATTAGCAGGATTCAATATGTTATGTGAGGCAAGCATTAGTAATTGGGCTTCTAATATTGCTTCAGGGCCCAATGGCAAATGCACCGCCATTTGGTCACCATCAAAATCCGCATTAAAGGCCGTACAAACTAATGGGTGAAGACGTATTGCCTTCCCTTCGATTAATTTTGGCTGGAATGCCTGGATACCTAAACGGTGCAAGGTAGGTGCACGGTTCAATAATACCGGATGCCCTTTTAATACATTTTCAAGGATATCCCAAACTACAGGTTCTTTCTTATCTATTATTTTCTTAGCGGATTTAACCGTTTTTACAATACCTCTTTCAATTAACTTACGGATTACAAAAGGTTTGTAAAGTTCCGCTGCCATATCTTTAGGAAGACCACATTCGAATAGTTTCATTTCAGGTCCAACAACAATGACCGAACGGGCAGAATAATCTACACGTTTACCCAAAAGGTTTTGACGGAAACGTCCTTGTTTACCCTTTAATGAATCAGAAAGTGATTTTAATGGTCTGTTGGACTCAGTTTTAACTGCTGATGCCTTTCTAGTATTATCAAACAAAGAATCAACAGCTTCCTGAAGCATTCGTTTCTCATTTCTAAGGATAACCTCAGGGGCCTTTATCTCAACTAATCGCTTTAAACGATTGTTTCGGATAATTACCCTTCTATATAAGTCATTCAGATCTGAGGTAGCGAATCGACCACCATCCAACGGAACCAATGGACGTAATTCTGGTGGAATCACCGGAATAACCTTCATAATCATCCACTCCGGTCTGTTTTCCCTATTTTCTTGGGATTCCCTTAGGGCTTCAACAACTTGAAGACGTTTTAATGCTTCAGTCTTACGTTGCTTGGAAGTTTCGGTATTTGCCTTGTGTCTTAATTCGTATGATAATTCCTTAAGATCAATACGTGCCAATAAATCTATTAAACATTCTGCGCCCATTTTCGCTATGAACTTATTTGGGTCAGAATCTTCCAAGTATTGGTTTTCCTGTGGAATTGATTCCAAGATGTTCAAATATTCCTCTTCTGTCAAGAAATCCATCTTATTGACCTCTTCCCCTTCAGGGCCTTTTGCCACACCAGGTTGAATTACCACGTATCGTTCGTAGTAAATGATCATATCCAATTTCTTGGAAGGTAATCCCAAAAGGTATCCTATTTTGTTTGGCAATGAACGGAAGTACCAAATATGGGCTACAGGAACTACCAAATTGATATGTCCTACCCTGTCTCTACGCACTTTCTTCTCAGTAACCTCTACCCCACAACGATCACAAACTATACCACGGTAACGAATTCTTTTATATTTACCACAAGCACATTCGTAATCCTTTACAGGACCAAAAATCCGTTCACAGAAAAGACCATCACGCTCAGGTTTGTGCGTTCTATAGTTAATGGTTTCAGGTTTTAAAACCTCACCCCTTGATTCGGCCAAAATTGCTTCTGGAGATGCCAAACCGATTGAAATTTTATCGAACCTTTTTATTGGATTATTGTCTTTTATTCTAGCCATAATATAATGGTGATACTAATTTAAATGTGTTCTAAAATCTTTTTCAAAAATAGATTTATCTATTCCTCCAATCTAATGTCCAAACCTAATCCCTTAAGTTCGTGCATAAGTACATTGAAAGATTCTGGCAAACCAGGTTCTGGCATTGTCTCTCCCTTAACGATTGACTCATAGGTTTTTGCTCTACCAATTACATCATCGGACTTCACGGTCAAAATCTCTCGTAACGTTGCTGATGCACCATATGCTTCAAGTGCCCATACTTCCATCTCTCCAAAACGTTGACCACCAAATTGCGCTTTACCACCAAGAGGTTGTTGTGTAATCAAAGAGTAAGGTCCTATTGAACGCGCGTGCATTTTATCATCTACCATATGTCCTAATTTCAACATATAGATAACTCCAACAGTTGCTGCTTGGTCAAAACGTTGACCAGTACCGCCATCATAAAGATAGGTGTGTCCAAATCTTGGGATCCCTGCCTCATCTGTATAGGCATTGATTTCTTCCAATGTTGCACCATCAAAAATTGGTGTTGCGTACTTTTTGCCCAATTTAAGACCTGCCCAACCAAGAACAGTTTCATAAATCTGACCTATATTCATACGCGATGGTACACCTAATGGATTTAATACAATATCAACCGGAGTACCATCTTCCAAGAAAGGCATGTCTTCCTGACGCACGATTCTCGAAACAATACCCTTGTTACCATGACGACCTGCCATTTTATCGCCAACCTTTAGCTTACGCTTCTTGGCAATATAAACTTTGGCCAACTTCATAATACCAGCTGGTAATTCATCACCCACAGAAATCGTAAACTTATCTCTTCTCAAGTTACCTTGAAGGTCATTAAGTTTAATTTTATAGTTATGCAATAAATCTGCAACTGAATGATTTGTGTTTTTATCTATTGTCCATGTTCCTGCGACCAAGTGTGCAAAATCATCTACAGAATTCAACATCTTCATTGTATACTTCTTCCCTTTTGGAAGTACTTCTTCGCCTAGATCGTTTAATACACCTTGCGACGTTTTTCCACTAATCAACGCGAATAATTTCTCTACCAGAACATCCTTAAGATGTTGGAATTTAACTTCGTATTCCATTTCCAGATCAGAAATTGCTTCCTTATCCTCAGAGCGCTTACGCTTATCCTTAATAGATCTTGAGAATAATTTCTTATCGATTACCACACCTCTTAAAGATGGCGATGCTTTTAAGGAAGCATCTTTCACATCACCTGCTTTGTCACCAAAAATGGCACGAAGGAGTTTTTCTTCTGGAGTTGGATCCGACTCACCTTTAGGTGTAATCTTTCCAATCAAAATATCTCCAGGCTTAACCTCAGCCCCTATGCGTATCATTCCATTTTCATCAAGGTCTTTTGTTGCCTCTTCAGAAACGTTAGGAATATCGTGTGTTAATTCCTCAGCCCCTAGTTTCGTATCCCTAACTTCCAATGCATATTCATCAACATGTATGGAAGTAAAAATATCCTCTCGTACAACTTTTTCTGAAATTACAATCGCATCCTCAAAGTTATATCCTTTCCAAGGCATAAAAGCCACAGTAAGGTTTCTACCCAAAGCCAATTCACCTTTTTCAGTAGCATAACCTTCACATAGAACTTGTCCCTTTTTAACTTTGTCACCTTTCTTAACAATGGGTTTTAAGTTGATACTCGTACCTTGGTTGGTTTTTCTAAACTTAACCAAGTTATAGGTCTTCTCATCCTCATCAAAACTAATTAATCTTTCTTCATCAGTCCTTTTGTACTTGATGGTGATTTTTTGCGAATCAACATACTCTATTATACCATCACCTTCCGCATTAATCAATACCCTTGAATCAGAAGCTACTTGTCTTTCGAGACCTGTACCTACAATCGGCGATTGTGGCCTTAATAAGGGAACGGCTTGGCGCATCATGTTAGACCCCATCAACGCACGGTTCGCATCATCATGTTCCAAGAAAGGAATCAACGAAGCTGAAATCGAAGCAATCTGGTTAGGGGCGACATCAGTATAGTTTACCTCTTTTGGGTCTACAACTGGGAAATCACCTTCTTCCCTGGCAATTACCTTATCTGGCTCGATCGCTCCATTATCTTTAAGCGGAATGTTTGCCTGGGCAATTTTCATTCCTTCCTCTTCCTCTGCACTTAGATACATATACTCTTTAGTATCTACTTTAGTACCAGTAACCTTACGATACGGAGTTTCCAAAAAGCCCATTGGATTCACTTTTGCAAAAACTGCAAGAGATGAAATCAAACCAATATTTGGTCCTTCAGGTGTTTCAATTGGGCATAATCTACCATAATGCGTATAGTGAACATCACGAACCTCGAAACCTGCTCTTTCCCTTGATAAACCACCAGGTCCCAATGCAGATAGTCTACGTTTATGTGTGATCTCAGCCAATGGGTTCGTTTGATCCATGAATTGGGAAAGCTGGTTTGTCCCAAAAAACGAGTTGATTACTGAAGACAATGTCTTCGCATTAATCAAATCAATTGGAGTAAACACCTCATTATCACGAACGTTCATACGCTCACGAATGGTTCTTGCCATACGTGCCAAACCAACACCAAATTGAGAAGACAATTGCTCACCTACCGTTCGTACTCGACGATTAGAAAGGTGATCAATATCATCAATCTCTGCTTTAGAGTTGATCAGCTCAATTAAATATTTGATAATGGTGATGATATCTTCCTTGGTCAAGACTTGTTTGTCCATTCCAATATCCAATCCTAATTTTTTATTCATTCTATAACGTCCCACTTCACCTAAGTTGTAACGTTGGTCAGAGAAGAACAATTTGTCAATGATACCACGAGCTGTTTCCTCATCGGGTGGCTCAGCATTACGTAACTGACGATATATATGTTCTACAGCCTCTTTTTCAGAATTTGTAGGGTCTTTTTGCAATGTATTATGGATAATGGCATAATCAGACTGTGCATTGTTCTCTTTATGTAAAAGAATGGTCTTAACGTCAGTCCCCAATATCTCTTCAATATGGTCTTTTTCCAAAACCGTATCACGGTCTAATATTATCTCGTTTCTTTCGATTGAGACAACTTCTCCTGTATCTTCATCAACAAAATCCTCATGCCATGTATTTAATACCCTGGCTGCCAGTTTGCGACCCAATACTTTCTTTAGTCCTGCTTTTGAAACCTTAACCTCTTCAGAAAGGTCGAATATTTCAAGAATATCCTTATCACTTTCAAAACCAATTGCCCTGAACAGCGTTGTTACCGGCAATTTTTTCTTTCTATCGATATAAGCGTACATAACGCCATTAATATCAGTAGCAAATTCTATCCAAGATCCTTTGAAAGGAATAACCCTTGCAGAGTACAATTTTGTGCCATTTGCATGGAATGATTGACCAAAGAATACACCAGGTGATCGGTGTAACTGTGATACAACAACACGTTCCGCACCGTTGATAACAAAGGTACCACTAGGCGTCATATAAGGTATTGTCCCTAAGTACACATCTTGTACTATAGTCTCAAAATCCTCATGCTCAGGGTCGGTACAATATAATTTTAACCTTGCCTTTAGCGGAACGCTATAGGTAAGACCACGCTCTATACATTCTTGGATGGAATATCGTGGTGGATCTATAAAATAATCTAGAAATTCCAACACAAACTGATTTCGTGTATCTGTAATTGGAAAGTTCTCCATGAAGGTATTATATAACCCTTCATTGCCCCTTTGATCAGATTTAGTTTCAAGTTGAAAGAAATCTTGAAATGATTTAATCTGAATGTCCAAGAAATCCGGATATTCCGGCGTGTTCTTAGCGGATGCAAAATTTATTCTCTCAGTCTGATTTGTGAACATCTATGGACAAAATTTTGATCGTGAATACTAATGGGTCGTATATAACTTTATATACTATAAGCATAAAAAGGCTTAGGTCTAACCACGATAAATGGTAAGACCTAAACCCTAAGTGTTATGGTAGTTGCGACTATTTAAGCTCAACTTCTGCTCCTGCTTCTTCTAATGATTTTTTAATACCTTCAGCTTCGTCTTTAGAAACACCTTCCTTAACGGCTTTAGGTGCGCTATCAACAATATCCTTAGCATCTTTTAATCCTAAACCAGTTAATTCCTTAACCAATTTAACAACTGCCAATTTAGATCCTCCTGCGGCGGTCAAAACTACATCGAATTCTGATTTTTCCTCAACGGCCTCACCACCTTCAGCGGCACCACCACCCGCGGCAACAGCTACTGCAGCAGCTGCAGGCTCGATACCATATTCATCTTTTAATATATCAGCTAACTCATTTACCTCTTTTACGGTCAAGTTAACCAACTGTTCTGCGAAATCTTTTAAATCTGCCATTTTTCTATCGTTTAATAAAATTTTAAAATATAATTGTTTAAGTGCGTCTTATTACTTTTCTGATAATGTCTTTAAGATACCAGCAAGTTTACCTCCACCGGATTTAAGACCTGAAATAACATTCTTGGCAGGTGATTGTAACAAGCCAATAATTTCCCCGATCATTTCCTCTTTGGATTTTATACTTACCAAAGTATCTAATTTGTCATCACCAACAAAGATGGCTTCCTCAACGAAAGCACCTTTCAACAAAGGCTTATCAGACTTTCTTCTGAATGTCTTGATTACTTTTGCTGGACCATTTCCTGCTTCGGCAAACATTAAGGATGTATTCCCTTTTAAAATTTCAGGAAGTTCCCCAAAATCTTTCTCTGAGGCTTCCATTGCCTTTGCAAGAAGTGTATTCTTAACTACTGATAGTTTAACATTGGCCTTGAAACACGCTCTTCTTAAATTTGAAGTCGTCATCGCATCCAATCCTGAAATATCAGCTAAATAAATAGTTGAATTTTCAGCTAACTGAGCAGTTAAATCTTCTATAACGTTTAATTTTTCTTCTCTTGTCATAATTAAAATTTTGAACTACCAGTTAATTAAACTGTTTTTGGATCTAATTGAACACTAGGGCTCATGGTACTTGACATGAAAATAGATTTCATGTATACTCCTTTAGCCGAGGAAGGTTTCATCTTATTCAAAGTTTCCAATAACTCTTGCGCATTACCTGCAATTTTATCTGCTGAAAAAGAAGCTTTTCCAATTGCTGCATGAACAATACCTGTTTTGTCTACTTTGAAATCAATCTTACCAGCCTTAACTTCAGTCACAGCCTTAGCGACATCCATGGTAACCGTTCCTGTTTTTGGATTGGGCATTAATCCCCTTGGTCCTAAAACACGTCCTAAAGGCCCTAATTTCCCCATAACGCTGGGCATGGTGATAATAACATCAACATCTGTCCAACCTCCCTTGATTTTATCCAAATATTCATCTAACCCAACATAATCCGCACCGGCATCCTTTGCCTCTGCTTCTTTATCGGGGGTCACCAAAGCCAAAACCTTAACATCTTTACCTGTACCGTGTGGTAATGTAACCACTCCACGAACCATTTGATTCGCTTTTCTGGGATCAACACCCAAACGCACGGCTAAATCAATAGATGCATCGAATTTTGTATTGGTTATCTCTTTTACTAAAGCTGAGCCTTCTTCAACTGAATAAAGTTTATCTCTATCAATCTTAGCGTGGGCTTCTTTTTGCTTCTTTGTTAACTTTGCCATTTAATTGCTTTTTAAGATTTAAAAAGGTCTTTTTCCTTTTACCTTAAGACCCATAGATCTTGCTGTTCCTGCAACCATGCTCATTGCTGATTCAACAGTAAAAGCGTTTAGATCCACCATTTTGTCCTCGGCTATCGCTTGGACTTGATCCCAGGAAACATTTCCTGATTTGACTCTGTTAGGTTCGCCAGATCCTTTTTTAATCTTAGCTGCTTCCAAAAGTTGAACTGCCGCTGGCGGTGTCTTTACGATGAAGTCAAAAGACTTATCTTTATATACCGTGATAACAACTGGTAATATTTTACCTGGTTTATCCTGCGTACGAGCATTGAACTGCTTACAGAATTCCATAATGTTAACACCGGCAGCACCTAAGGCGGGTCCAACCGGTGGCGATGGATTCGCTGCACCTCCCCTAACTTGTAGCTTAACTACTTTACCTACTTCTTTTGCCATTTTTTAAAATTAAATTGAAAGTGTGTTTTTAGGAAGCAACACAACTTTTAAATATGTAACAAAATTTTTATACCTTTTCTACTTGCATATAACTCAATTCCAATGGTGTCTTTCTTCCGAAAATCTTAACCATTACCTCAAGTTTACGCTTTTCCTCATTTATTTTCTCAACGGTACCATTGAATCCATTGAATGGGCCATCTATGACCTTAACGGTTTCGCCATGAACGAACGGTATAGCAATACTATCAGTATTCACAGCTAGTTCGTCTACTTTACCTAACATTCTATTGACCTCGGATTTTCTCAATGGAACTGGATCACCGCCCTTTGTTTCGCCCAAAAATCCAATTACATTGGTTATAGAACGAATAATATGTATCATCTCTCCGCCCAAATTGGCCTTAATCATAATATACCCAGGAAAGTAAACTCTTTCCTTATTTATTTTCTTCCCATTTCTGATTTGGATGACCTTTTCAGTAGGCACCAAAACATCTTCTAAATAGTCAGAAAAACCAAGTCTAGTTACTTCACTCTCAATATAGCCCTTGATTTTATTCTCTTGACCACTGACAGCTCTTACCACATACCATTTCTTTTCCAATACTTCTGACATAAGGCTTGACTTAATTTAAAACGTTGCTAAAATAAAGTTTGATCAGTTTGCTAAAGACCGTATCTACGCCCCAAGTAGCAAGTGCGAATAAAATAGAGAATACTGCAACTACGACCATTAGGTTTGACGATTCCGCCTTTGGTGGTAATGTTACATTATTCCTTAACTCTTCAACTGATTCCTTTATATAAGTCAACATTTGTTTTAATCTTTAAATTAAACAGAAAGAACATTTTTAATGAACTTCATAGGATAAACCTTCTTCCTTTAGCACGAGAGAAGAGACTACCCTCGACTCCACTCGGGATAAACTTCTCGTCTCACAGGCTTTTTTCCTCAACTTGCACGGGAGGAGAGGCTTCCCTCGACTCCGCTCGGGATAGACTTCTCGCCTCACTGGCTTAACTCTATTCCAATTTGCACGGGAGGAGAGGCTCGAACTCCCGACACCTGGTTTTGGAGACCAGTGCTCTACCAACTGAGCTACACCCGTTTATATTTACATTGAAAGGTATCCTGCCGTAGCAGGACACCTTAAATGCAAAAATATTATTCCTTGATCTTAGTCTATGATCTTGGTCACCTGACCAGCACCAACTGTTCTACCACCTTCACGGATAGCAAAACGAAGACCTTCACTTAGTGCGATTGGTTGAATCAAATCAACAGTAATAGTAAGGTTATCACCTGGCATTACCATTTCAACTCCACTTGGAAGAGCAATATTCCCAGTAACATCAGTAGTTCTTACATAAAACTGCGGACGATAGTTGTTATGAAAAGGAGTATGACGACCACCTTCTTCTTTCTTAAGGATGTAAACCTCAGCTTCAAATTTAGCATGTGGCTTAACAGAACCAGGCTTACAAATTACCATACCTCTACTTATTTGGGCTTTTTCGATACCCCTCAATAAGATACCAACATTATCACCAGCTTCACCTCTGTCCAATATTTTACGGAACATTTCAACACCAGTAATAGTAGAAGAAAGTTTCTGAGCACCCATACCAATTATATCAACAGGATCACCAGTATTCGCAATTCCAGTTTCTATACGACCCGTAGCAACAGTACCACGACCAGTAATGGTGAATACATCTTCAACCGGCATTAAGAAATCTTTCTCAACATCCCTTTTAGGCAATTCAATCCATTCATCAACCGCTTTCATCAATTCCATCACGGTATCAACCCATTTTTGCTCACCGTTTAGTGCACCAAGAGCAGAGCCAGCAATTACAGGCCCATTATCACCGTCATACTCGTAGAAAGAAAGTAATTCCCTAACTTCCATTTCAACAAGTTCGATAAGTTCTTCATCATCGACCATATCAACTTTGTTCATGAAAACAACGATTCTAGGAATACCAACCTGACGTCCTAGAAGGATGTGTTCACGAGTTTGCGGCATTGGACCATCTGTTGCAGCAACAACCAAAATAGCACCATCCATTTGAGCAGCACCAGTTACCATGTTCTTAACGTAATCTGCGTGACCTGGACAGTCAACATGGGCATAATGTCTATTAGCTGTAGAATATTCTACGTGAGCTGTGTTGATGGTTATACCTCTTTCCTTTTCTTCAGGAGCATTATCAATAGAATCGAAGCTTCTTATTTCAGAAAGTCCTGCATTGGCTAATACCGTAGTAATAGCAGCAGTTAAAGTTGTTTTACCGTGATCTACGTGTCCAATAGTGCCAATATTTAAGTGCGGTTTGGAACGATCAAAAGTTTCCTTTGCCATTTTTAATGAATTTTAATCTTAGTTTATATTAGTGTACAATTATATGCCAAAATTGAGCCAACGACGAGATTTGAACTCGTGACCTCTTCCTTACCAAGGAAACGCTCTACCCCTGAGCTACGTCGGCTTGTTGGGTTTCAGGTTGATGTTATACGCTTTTGGACAAACCAAAACAACATCGAAATTACAACAAACGTTAACCCAAGGTCTTTGAGCGCCAGATCAAGTTATCCTTGACTTTGCTCCGGATAAATATCGCTATCTATCCTAGTTTTTCTGTTCAATACCTAAAGAACATTTTAAGAGAAATAATCTCTTAAGAATCAGAGCGGGAGACCGGGTTCGAACCGGCGACATTCAGCTTGGAAGGCTGACGCTCTACCAACTGAGCTACTCCCGCAATTTTAATTTCAAAATTTCAATTTTAAAAACCCTTAAAATCGGTTTTTATTCTTGTTCAGACTTTTTGAACCTCCAATTGATCAGAATTTTAACAATTTAAAATCCTGATTTTTACTCTTTAAACCTTTGTGGGGAGAGCAGGATTCGAACCTGCGAAGACATAGTCAGCAGATTTACAGTCTGCCCTCGTTGGCCGCTTGAGTATCTCCCCGATACCTTATTTTAAAGAACTTTCGAGCCGATGGAGGGACTCGAACCCACGACCTGCTGATTACAAATCAGCTGCTCTAGCCAGCTGAGCTACATCGGCCTATCAACACTTTTTTACGCATAAAAAAGTCCGCTATTTCTAACGGACTGCAAATGTATATATTTATTTGTTTAAACAAAATAAATTTGACAAAATTTTCGTCACACCTTGACCCGCTGTAATTCCTTCATTTTTTTCAATTTCCTTTGCAATGAACTGCAAGCAGAATCAACTGCTTCTTCAAAGGTTTTACATTGTTTTTTGACCACGAATTTATCTCTTGGAACATTTAGTTTTATCTCTACAATCTTATTCTCTTTTACACTCGTATTCTCCACTTTTAAATAAACATCCGAACTTATAACCTTGTCGTAAAAGGTTTCTAATTTATCCATTCGATTTTGGACAAAATCCAATAACTTTCTATCTGCATTGAAATTAACTGATTGAGCGTTTACTTTCATAGATTAAAAATTTAAAATGTTAAACGATGTAAATGGATCCTACTATTTTTTACTCCTAGGATGGGCAGAAGAGTGAATTTTTTTTAGCTCGGCAATACTATTATGTGTATATACTTGTGTCGAAGCCAAACTTGAGTGGCCTAACAACTCTTTCACTGAATTTAAATCTGCACCTTTGTTGAGTAAATGAGTAGCAAAGGTATGTCTCAATATATGTGGGCTCCTTTTTACCTTGGAGGACACCTCACTAAAATACCCATTTATAATTCTATAAACAAGGGTTTCATATAATTTATTGCCCGATCCAGCCAGAAAAACATAGTCCCTATCCATTATTTTTTCTAATCCGTTTCTGTATGAAAAATAAGATACAAACAAATCTATTGTAGATGGCAGCAATGGTAGGATCCTTTCCTTATTTCTTTTGCCCAATACCTTCAACGATTTACCCGCAAGGTCTACATCATTTATTTTTAGGTTTAAAAGTTCGGATCGTCTTATACCTGTTGTATAAAGTAACTCTATGATCAATTTATCGCGCTTGCCTTCAAAATTGTCTTCAAAGGGCAGTTGAGACAAGATTCGCTGCATTTCCTCTTCGGAAAATGGTACCTCAATTTTTTTCGAGGTTTTAAGTGCTTTGTGTTTCGCTAATGGATTTGTATCAAGGTCCCCTATTCTCTGCAGAAATCTATAATAGGCTTTTAATGAGGCAACCTTTCTATTTACCGACCTATTTGATATATTGGTGTTCACCAGAGAGATTATCCAACTTCTGATTATAGTATATTCAACTTCATTTATATTCCCGAAACCAAATTCTTCCTTGCAAAAATCAGTAAAGGATTGAATATCGTTTTCGTAGGCACTTGCTGTATGCTTTGAATAGTTTTTCTCAAGAAGTAAATAAGAAATAAAGGATTGTAGTGACATATAGCAAAGTTACTAAAGTTGTCCCAGCAATAATTGAAAATAAAAAAATCCCAACTTATGTTGGGATTTTCTCAATAATTGTACACTTTAATAAAAGATCTTAAATTTCTTCTTGATCTCTTAAGCCTTGTATATATTGTGCTTTTTGTATTTGAGCTCTTCTAGTTACTGAAGGTTTAGTGAATTGCTGGCGCTTACGCAATTGACGCATAGTACCAGTCTTATCGAACTTTCGCTTGAAGCGTTTTAAAGCTCTATCTATGTTTTCTCCTTCTTTAATTGGTATTATTAACATGGGCTACAACCTCCTTTCTTTAATGATTAGGGGTGCAAATATAAAATGAATTAATGGATTAGGGCGCAACTATTTTAAAATATTTTTGGAGATGACCACTTTTTGTATTTCGGTAGTTCCCTCACCTATTGTACAAAGTTTGGCATCACGATAGAATTTCTCTACTGGAAAATCCTTAGTGTAACCATAACCACCATGTATCTGCACAGCTTCATTCGCTATTTTAACACAGGCCTCCGAAGCATACATTTTGGACATAGCCCCTAATTGGGTCATATTACGACCTTCATTCTTTAAAAACGCAGCTTTATGCAATAACAGCTCTGATGCCTCAATCTCCGTGGCCATATCTGCCAGTTTGAATGATATGCCTTGGAATTCACTTATGGGCTTTCCAAACTGCACTCTTTCCTTTGAATATTTCAAAGCCGCTTCGTAGGCTCCTTTTGAAACACCTAATGATAAAGCTCCAATAGATATTCTTCCTCCATCCAAAACCTTCATAGACTGAATAAAACCGTCTCCGATTTCGCCCAATCTATTTTCATCGGAAACCTTACAATTATTTAGGATCAGCTCAGCGGTTTCACTGGCTCGCATCCCAAGTTTATCCTCTTTTTTTCCACTGGAAAAACCTGGAGTTCCTTTTTCTATTGCAAAAGCAGTCATTCCACGACTATCTCCCTTTTCTCCCGTTCTAGCAACGACAACGGCAATATCCCCACTTATGCCATGGGTAATAAAATTCTTTGCCCCGTTAAGCACCCAATCATTACCATCCTTTACTGCGGTGGTACTCATACCTCCGGCATCGGAACCCGTATTATGTTCGGTAAGGCCCCAGGCACCAAGCCATTCACCTGTAGCCAATTTGGTAATCCAACGTTGTTTTTGCTCTTCATTGCCAAAAGACAAAATATGGTTGGTACAAAGCGAATTGTGGGCGGCAACAGACAATCCAATAGCTGGATCTACTTTTGAAATTTCTTCTATAATTGCTACATATTCGTGATAACCCAAACCTGAACCACCATATTCCTCTGGAACCAAGACACCCATAAAACCCATCTCTCCAGCTTTCTTAAAGAGTTCTACCGGAAATGTCTGGGCTTCATCCCACTCCATTACATGGGGTCTTATATGTTGCTCTGAAAACTTTTTAGCAGCCGAAGCGACATGCTCTTGGGTTTCAGAGTAATCAAAGCACATGGTATCTTTAAACATTTGTAATTTTTTTAGAGGGACAAATATAATTCAATTCTATGTATCTTATCTACAGGAAAATCGACAATTTTTGTTAATTCGTTTAAGGAAGAAATTGATCCGTTGATTTCTCTATATTCCACGATTCTTGCTGCAACATTATATCTTATGTAAATCAATTGGGCAATTTCATCAACCGTGGCAATATTGATATTGATTTTTTTAATTGTAGGTTTGCTTAATATTTGGAATTTCTCTAAAGTACGACCAACAACTTCAGGTTCCATCCCATAAACATCATTCAATTGGTCATCCAACAAAAACCCACCTAGCCTATCCCTGAATTTTACGATTCTAGTGGATAATTTATCACCAATACCAAATACTGATTTTAGATCTTCGGCCGTTGCACTATTTAGGTCATATATTTGAAAATTGTCATTGTCAGTAATTAAATCCTTTTGAGTTGTTTGAATAGAAATGTTATTCTGACTCTTAGATTTATTTTTAGTCCATTCCGGAAACTTGAAGTATGGTGAGATAACTTTTAACAATGAATCCGATACTTGCGTGACTTTTTGAAATTCATCTGCATTGTTAACGAACTTATTCTGCACCCTGAAAGTATGTAGTCTATCAATTTCTTCCAAGGACATTCCCAAGGTGTATCCTTTGTAGTCAGAAATAAAATTGGGATTAAAAGAAAAAATCCTACTAGAATCCTTTTCGAGGGATCTTTGTTTTAAAGAATCGATCTTCGCTTGAGTCCCTTCATCAATTAATAAATTTCCATCGACCTTACTTGAATTGTATTTCATCACATAGAAAACAACTTGAAGAACCACAATAATGAGGAGCAAAAAGAAAATCCCACTTCGCTCCTGTTTACTAAAGGAAAAGTGGGATTTAAATTTATTCATGAGAAGCTCAACTAGCCTTTAACGAAATTTTTAATATCGTTCACATATTTATCCAATTCTTCACGAACTCTAGGGAATAGGAATAATAGACCGATCATATTAGGGAAAACCAATGCCAATATCATGGCATCAGAAAATTTAATGACCGCATCTAAAGTAGCTGCAGCACCAACAACCACAAACATCAAAAACAGCACTTTGTAAACAACATCAGCTCTTTTACCCCTACCGAAAAGGTATTTCCAAGATTGTAAGCCATAATAGGACCATGAAATCATTGTAGAAAAAGCAAATAGAATTATTGCTATGGTAAGTATGTATCTAAATCCTGGAATAACGGAATCGTAGGCCATAGATGTCAAATCAACTCCGCCAACGTATGTACCAGATTCATTCAATAATACCGTACTGCCAACAGCATTTCCGTAATCAAAAGCTCCTGCATCCATATTAAAGAAAATAATGACCAATGCTGTCATTGTACATATTACAACCGTATCAATAAATGGCTCTAATAGGGCAACAACTCCTTCGCTTGCGGGGTATTTGGTTTTTACCGCTGAATGCGCTATCGCCGCTGAACCGGCGCCAGCTTCATTAGAGAAAGCCGCTCTTTGAAAACCAACTATGATTACACCGAGAATTCCTCCGAGTCCTGCTTCAGGTGTAAATGCCCCCGCGAAAATCATAGAAAAAGCGTCACCGATATATTCAATATTTGCAAAAATGATGACCAACGAGGCTAGGACGTAAACACCTGCCATAAAAGGTACGATCTTCTCAGTAACACTTGCTATCTTCTTGATGCCTCCTATTATTACAATCCCAACAAGGATAGCTAGAATAATTCCAATAATAACACCAGTAGCTCCACCCTCTAAATTCAACATGGTCGAAAGTTGTACCGCTGCTTGATTTGATTGAAATGCATTACCACCACCGAACGATGCTCCTACACATAATACAGCGAAAATTACGGCCAAGACTTTTCCTAATCCAGTAAAACCTCTCTCCTTTAATCCTCTTGAAAGATAGTACATGGGTCCTCCATAAACTGTTCCGTCATCACCTACATCGCGGTATTTCACCCCTAAAGTACATTCCACAAATTTGGTCGACATTCCAATAAGACCACAAAGAATCATCCAAAGTGTAGCTCCTGGACCACCTACTGCGATGGCAACCGCAACACCTGCTATATTACCTAATCCCACGGTACCTGAAACTGCCGTTGCCAATGCCTGAAAATGACTTACTTCACCTTCTTTGCTTTCATCTCCAATTGTATCAACCAAATCACCATCCACAATATTCAAATCAGCTTTTTCAACACCGTGATGGTCTAGTTCATCATACTTGCCTCTTACGGTATTGATTGCCAAAGGAAATCTGGCAATATTTGGAAACTTGAAGTATATAGTAAAAAATGTGGCTCCAAAAATCAATAAAATAAGAACAATGGGCAAATTGTAACCAGCAATGGGTATTGAGGTCAAAACAAAACCTTCCCACCAAACTGCAAATGGCATAAATGCATCATTGACCTTCTCATCCAGTCCTTTCTCTTGTGCGCTAGTAATTAGTGGTAATAGGGTAATTAGTAAAAGAAGTCTATACTTCATAATGGTTGTTTTTGGTTTTAGTTTATTTTGCTAGGGCAGCAATATCATAAAAATATTCTACCCAATCAAATAATGATGTAAAAGATAAGGGATTAAATATGGAACATTTCGTTCAACTTATGAATCTGTTCAGGCCGTCCCAAAACGATTACCTTGCTCTTTGGTTGAAGCGGCATATCTGCTTCTGGGTTAATGGTATATTTGCCGTCAGGAGCAATATAACCAATAATTGTGCATCCTGTTTTTCTTCTCAAATCCAAATCGCGAAGCGAATTACACTCCCCTTGCTCGGAAAAATCCTCAATTGCTACTTCTTCAAGGTTTGTGGTATCACCACCTTCAACGGATAACTCATCCATAAAAGAAATCAAATCAGGCATTACAACAAGTGAGGCCATATGGTCACCACCTATTTTATCAGGCATTATTACCTGGTCCGCTCCTGCAAGCTTTAATTTTTTCTGTGATGTAATTTTAGATGCCCTACTTATAATATTCAGTTTCTTGTTCAACTGTCTCGCAGACAGCACAACAAAAAGATTGGCGGCATCATCGGGAAGTGTGGTAATAATATATTGCGCACGATCAATACCAGCCGTGTTCAAAACTTGGTCTTCATTGGCATCACCTTCAACAAAAAGCACAGTATCACCATATTTTTCAATTACTTCTCTATCCTTTTCAACGACAACATATGGCATATTATAAGCCTTTAATCTTTGGGCAGCTTGATTGCCATTACGACCAAAACCACAAATAATCACGTGATTCGAGAGTGTACTAATTTTGTTTTTCACTTTTTTCTTTTTTAATAAGTCTAAGGAATTCCTACTCAAAATATATTCTGTAATTACCGAAATAGCAAATGCAAAGATGAATACACTGGCTATAATTAAAAAAATGGTAAAAACTTTTGTTTCAGGACTCATTGGCCCCACCTCTGTAAAACCAACAGTGGTAATCGTAATAACAGTCATGTAAACAGCATCAATCCAAGAAAGATCAGAAAGGAAGTGATACCCCAACACACCCGTTGTCAAAGCAGTCACCATTAATGCTATGGCTATATAAATTTTAGAACGAAATAGTCTTATCATACACTACAAGTCAAAAACCGATGTTCTTTTGGTATGCACCAAATCTTTTATTTTCAGCCAAAATGCTAAAAAAAGATACAATGCAAACCCAAAACCCAATGTTACGAAAGTAAGGTATATAAATGATGTTCTAACAACCCTAGCACGAATACCCATACGCTCCGCAATTCGTCTACAAACTTCGAAGCCCCTTTTTTGTAAATAATACAAAAGTTGATAGAAAACATTCATGGTTTAAAAATAAAAATTTCCATTTAATAAACTAGCACCGATCGCACAATGAAGGCATTTATTTTTCGAACAATACGCATTATAAAGCTGCAAAACGGCTTGACTATCACCAGCTGATTTTAAGCTTATACCCAAACCATTGAATTTTTTCAGAATATTGTTGTCTTCTTTCTTAATACTTTCAATTATTGGGAAAATTTCTTCCGTGGACTCTTTACCCAAATGTTTATCATAGCAAAATTTAACTGGAAGTATAGTATTTATAATCAGCAAATCGATGAATTGTTTCGTCAACTTTTTGGTGGTTTTTTTAGACTCTTTTCCAAATGTAAAATGATTATCCCAATAATCGCCCGCAGAAACTTCAAAGATTTTATACAGCTCTTTTGTGGTTTTTGCATGTACTACCATGTTGAACAAGTTATGGTTTTCACTATATAACTTGGCAAATTGCGATAAACGTATGGTTGGAAAGTTCGGTGGACGAAGTTTAAAGAAGTCTGGAATAAAAACACCAGTTTCGTTTAGGTTGAATTTATGCTTTATGAAATTGTACTCCGTTTTCAATTTGGTATAGTACAAATCTGAAATCGATTCATCTTTCAGCAATCCAGCCATCCCAAATAGGGCACTTTCTAATTGAAGCAGGTTCTTCTGAAGCTTGCGAACAATAGCAAAATCCAAGGATTGGGCTAAGCTAAAAAATGAATCCCTATTTATTTTAAGTCCGAAATTTTTCAGTAGTAAGGTATAAAACACACTTTCCCAATCATTTTTTGAAGCTTCCAAAAGCTGGTTGACCAAAATCGCCTTTTGCTCCAATCTTTCAATATAAAGCCGCTCTAACCAATTATTTAATAAGAATTCATCAATCCCTGAAATTTCATTTTCACAATTGATGAAATTGATTCTCCTTTTATCAAATAAGGCCTGATAGCTCTCAAGCAGTTCTCGAGTGATATATTTACCCAACTCCAGAGTAGGTATTGCGGTATTATTCTTTCGATAAATGGTCATGTCGTCTTTCCATACTACATGAAGGATAACATTATCGTAATTGATGTCCTTTTCATGATGGTGGGCAAACCAATCTGAAGAATTAACATGAAGTTCCACGTTACCTGCCCAGAGCTGCCCATCAATACTGATTTTGGAATTGAAAAAATCAGGGCCAGCTAGTTTATTATGCAAACCAACATCAATGATGTCCAAAGTCTCATCGGTGGTAGTGACCAATTCCTCCAATTGCAGTTTTTTATATTTCCAGATAAATTGGAGTAGATCTTCTCGCATTTCCCTAAATTAAAAAATCCCACATTAAAGAGGGATTTTTCTCAAGATATTTTAATGGACTTTATCGGATAACTTCGCCCTTCCATTCAATAATACCACCTTCAAGATTATATGCATTTTGAAAACCGATTTGGGTCATGAGAGCACATGCCTGTCTGCTGCGATTCCCAGACCTACAGTAAACATAATAGTTTTTGGACTTATCAAGTTTCTTCAATTCCGCCACAAACTGCTGCCCAAGATAAATATTGATATTGGAAGCTTTTGGGATATAACCCTCTTCAACTTCTTTAGGTGTTCTTACGTCTAAAATAAAAGCATTGTCATCAGCATTTAACTTTTCTACCCAAACTTCTTGAGATAAATCTGCCATTTTATTGAATTTTAAGTGGCAAAAATAAGACAATTATTGAAAATCCAGTGATAATGGAATTATTACCGCTTCAATTATTCTTATATATTCATTTTTAACAAAAAATTACCTTTTTAATTGACGGTTCAAAGCAAATTGTAAATATATTTGTATATACAATTATTGTAGATACATGAATATTGAAGAACATATTAAGACCAATGAACAAATTCCTCAAGAGCGGAGGACGATCATTCATATGATGTTGGTCACCAATACTATAAATGAACATATTGCCCTTGCGTTGAAACCTTTTGATGTTTCAATACAACAATTCAATGTATTGCGAATTCTAAGGGGCCAGAAAGGAAAACCGGCTAATCTTTCAACCTTAAATGAAAGGATGGTGACAAAAATGAGTAACACCACCCGTTTGGTCGACAAATTATTAACCAAGGGTTATGTAAATAGAATAACCTGCCCGTCGAATAGAAGAAAAGTGGAAATCAATATAACCGATAAGGGTAAGAAAAGTCTAATTGAAATGGACAAGGCAATGTGCCAAACCGAAGGTGAATTAGTCAAAAACTTTTCAACTGAAGAATTAAATCATTTAAATGGATTATTGGATAAATTTTAATTTTTAATAGTAACAAATAGCAATTTAGAATCATGAAAAAGAATTTTTTAACATTGGCGTTAGCCGTAATACTAGGATTAACCGCATCGGCATCTGAGCCTTTGGGTGGCGAAAAAAAAGAAGTGAAAACCGAGGAAAGCAAAGTAACTTGGAAAGCCTATAAAGTTACTGGCTCGCATGCCGGCACAGTTAATCTAAAAGAAGGTACATTAATTTTTGATGAAGGCAAACTTACCGGTGGGGAATTTGTAGTTGATATGACCTCTTTGATAACCACAGACGACTTAGGTGACATGAAAGCCAAATTGGAGGGTCATTTAAAATCCGATGACTTTTTTGGAGTTGCTACACACCCTACTTCTTCCTTGGTTTTCACTAATGTGGTAGCTTCAGGCAAAAATTCCTATGAAGTAATCGGTGACCTTACGATTAAAGGTATCACCAAAGCCTTAACTTTTGATGTTTCCGTTTACGGAAGCAAAGCTACTGCTACAATGAAAATTGACAGAGCACAGTATGATGTGCGATACGGGTCCGGTAGTTTTTTTGATAACTTAGGCGACAAAACAATCTATGATGAATTTGATCTGATAGTTGATTTGGTGTTTTAATAAACTTGACCTCACAAGACTAGCCCCATAAACCAAAAAGTATATGGGGCTTTTTATTTTATAAAAAACGTATTGATTGTTTAAAAAATCATTTCTATATTTGAGGCAATGAAAAACAAAGGAACAAATACATGGTGGTGGAATAACTTACGCAAAAACTCGTGAGCTAAGCACCATTGTAGTAATACTATATAAAAGGCTTGTCTATCACGACAGGCCTTTTTTAATTATAAATTTTGATCATGGATTATCAATTTAAATCACATTATAAAAAAATACTCGCAGACACTATTACCCCTGTGAGTGTATACTTAAAAATACGTGATAGATTCCCGAATAGCATTCTTTTGGAAAGTAGCGACTATCATGCCAATGACAATAGCTTTTCCTATATATGTTGTAACCCGATAGCATCGATTAAGATTGAAGATGAACTTATTATTGAGCACTACCCTGATGGCACAATCGTGAACAAGGAAATCACCCCTGATACTGATGTGGTAAAAACTGTGCATGACTTCAGTCAGAATTTTAAGGCCGATGAAAATTCATTTAAATTCATTAATAATGGATTGTTTGGTTATATGGCCTATGATGCCGTAAGGTATTTTGAAGATGTTCAAATTGGCAAAAAGGAAGGTACCCTTAATATTCCTGATATTTATTATGCTGTATATCAAAACATTATCGCCATCAACCATTTTAAAAACGAGGCTTACATTTTCGCACATTGCTATGAATCTGAAAGCAATATTGCCGAGATTGAACATATTCTAAATGTAAAGAACTTTGCTTCGTACAACTTCAATAAAGAGGGAAAACCTAAATCTAACCTCAAAGATGAAGAATATAAAGAACATGTAACCCTGGCAAAAAAACATTGTCAACGTGGAGATGTTTTTCAATTGGTATTGTCCAGAAGATTTTCACAAGGGTTCAAAGGTGACGAATTCAATGTTTATAGAGCCCTACGTTCTGTAAATCCCTCTCCTTATTTATTCTATTTTGATTATGGGGATTTTAAGATTTTCGGCAGTTCACCAGAAGCCCAATTGATTGTCAGCGAAGGAAGAGCGGAAATACATCCTATAGCCGGTACTTTTAAAAGGACCGGGGATGATGAGAAAGATGCTAAACTGGCTAAAAAATTGACCGAGGATGATAAAGAAAATAGTGAGCATGTTATGCTAGTCGATCTCGCAAGAAACGACTTAAGCCGAAACGGCAATATGGTAAGCGTTGAAAATTATAGAGAAGTACAATTCTTTTCGCATGTAATACATTTAGTCTCGAAAGTAACTGGGCAAAAGAAAAAGGATATAACCACAATGAAAGTTGTAGCTGATACTTTTCCAGCAGGGACTTTGAGTGGGGCTCCCAAGCATATGGCCATGCAGCTCATAGAAAAATATGAGAAGACAAACAGGGGATATTATGGCGGAGCCATTGGTTTTATGGATTTTAATGGAAACTTTAATCATGCCATTATGATTCGAACTTTTTTGAGCAAAAATCACCAATTGCATTATCAGGCTGGCGCAGGCTTAGTAGCAGCTTCAAATCCAGAGAACGAATTACAGGAAACATATAACAAGTTAGGTGCCTTGACCAAGGCCTTGGAAATTGCGGAAAACATCTAAAATTTCCAAAATCAAGATGATTATGAAAAAAATATTGGTAATTGACAACTATGATAGCTTTACGTATAACCTAGTCCATTATTTAGAGGATTTAAAGTGTAAGGTGGTGGTAAAAAGAAATGACCAGCTAACCTTAGAGGAGGTTGACGCTTTCAAAAGGATTGTGCTTTCCCCGGGTCCTGGTATTCCTGATGAAGCTGGTCTTCTCAAAGAAATCATCGCAACATATGCCCCAACCAAAAGTATTTTTGGTGTTTGTCTGGGACAGCAAGCGATTGCAGAGGTATTTGGAGGTTCCTTAATCAATTTGGATGAAGTATATCACGGAATAGCCACGAAGATCAAAGTAATCAAAGATGATGTTTTGTTCGATGGATTACCTCGGAAAATTAAAGTCGGACGCTATCATTCCTGGGTAGTTGATCCAGCTGTACCAGAGGTTTTGGAAGTAACTTCCATTGATAAAAACGGGCAGATTATGTCTTTGCGGCACAAGAAATACAATGTTAGTGCGGTACAGTTCCATCCTGAATCTGTATTGACCCCTCAGGGTAAGATAATTTTAAAAAACTGGCTAAGAGACCGCGAATAAAATAGATATTGAAAAAAACTCAGCATAAATGAAAGATATTTTAAATAGATTGATCAATCATGATATTTTGACCAAAACCGATGCAAAACAGGTTTTGGTCAATATCGCCAATGGGGAATATAATACCAGTCAGATTGCCGCTTTTCTCACGGTATATATGATGCGAAGTATAACCATTGAAGAGCTTGAGGGTTTCCGAAATGCACTACTGGAACTATGTCTGGCTATTGATTTATCAGAATACAACCCTATTGATTTATGTGGTACCGGTGGAGATGGTAAGGACACATTCAATATCTCCACGCTAGCATCATTTGTAACCGCAGGAGCTGGAGTAAAAGTAACCAAACATGGCAATTATGGGGTTTCCTCTAAATGTGGTAGTAGCAATGTAATGGAATTTTTAGGAATAAAATTCAGTAACGAAGCTGATTTTCTTAAAAAGTCAATTGATGAGGCTGGTATATGCGTTTTGCATGCGCCATTATTTCACCCCGCTATGAAAAATGTGGCACCAATTCGAAAAGAGCTTGCTGTAAAAACCTTTTTCAATATGTTGGGTCCTATGGTCAACCCTGCATTTCCGACAAACCAAATGGTAGGGGTATTTAACTTGGAATTGGCACGTATGTATGGTTATCTGTATCAAAATACCGATAAGAATTTTACTATTTTACATGCCTTGGATGGCTATGACGAAATTTCCTTGACCGGCGCTACCAAAACAATTTCCAACAGTTCTGAAGGTATATTGAATCCAGAGGATTTTGGTGTGTCTAGTGTAAAACAGGCCCAAATCGTCGGTGGGGAAACCATAGAGGAATCAGCGAGGATTTTCATGAATATCCTGGAAGGTAAAGGTGCTGAAGCCCAAAACAACGTGGTCTGTGCGAATGCAGGAATCGCGATTGCAACCGTGAATGGCGTAAATCCCAAAGAAGGATTCGATATTGCGATGGAGTCCTTGTTATCAGGAAAAGGGTTAAAGGCCCTAAATAAGTTACAGGCCCTAAGTGCATAATTTAAATTGCGAATGAATATTCTAGACAGAATCGTTGCGGACAAAAGAAAAGAGGTTGATCTTAAGAAAGAATTGATTCCAATTTCACAATTGGAAAATACATCACTGTTCAATAGGGAAACTCTTTCCTTGGCCAAGGCCTTACGAAATAGTACTACAGGAATTATCGCTGAACACAAACGTCGTTCACCATCCAAAGCTGTGATTAATCAAGATTTAAACGTTTATGATGTCGCTAAAGGGTATGAAGACGCGGGAGTTTGTGGTATGTCCGTCTTAACTGATGGCAAATATTTCGGAGGTTCGCTCGACGATTTACTTCTCGCAAGGGCAGCAGTTAAAATGCCATTGTTGAGAAAGGAATTCATCATTGATGAGTATCAGATTTATGAGGCAAAGGCAAACGGAGCGGACGTCATTTTATTAATTGCCTCCGTATTGACTAAATCTGAAATCAAAATTTTTTCAGAGTTGGCCAAAAGCTTACAACTAGATGTTTTATTAGAGGTTCATAATACGGCGGAACTTCAAAAATCAATTATGCCAAGTTTGGATATGTTAGGCGTAAACAATCGTAACTTAAAGACCTTTGAAGTTAGTCTGGAAACGAGTAAAGTATTATCAAAAGCGATTCCGGATGACTTTGTAAAAGTATCAGAGAGCGGAATCAGTAATATTGGGGCCATTAGGGAGTTAAAATCCTATGGCTATAAAGGATTCCTTATTGGTGAGAACTTTATGAAAACGGACGACCCTGGTAAAAGTGCAACTGAATTCATAAAATCCCTTACATAAATATTATAAAATCAACATGAGCCACTATCATAAAAATACTGATGATTCCGAAAGAGAGCCTCTTAAGATAAAGGTATGTGGTATGAACCGAAATACAGTGGAAGTCGGGGCCTTAAAACCAGACTATTTAGGTTTTATTTTCTGGGAACAATCTAAAAGGAATTTTGATGAGAAGCCATTGGTTCTTCCCC
>JAAETN010000060.1 GCA_024228355.1 Maribacter sp.
ATGTTCCAATTGACGAATATCAGAAGCTATAACCAACACATTATAAGCTTGAAACTCCATAAATGCCGATGGTGGAATAAATCCATCCACGGCAACAGCTGCCCATCCAATATCCTTTAAAATACGGTTCATACCATACATGTTTGGAATAGTGTCAATAGAAATCCCTGTTTTTTGTAAACCCTGAGTATAAGAAGTATGGGCGACTTTACTTAAGTAATCAACATTTTTTCGCATTACATAACGCCAAACTGCCTGATCAATGGCCGAATACTCGCTATAATCCTGAGGTTTAATATATTGCCTTAAGTGCTTTGGTAGTTTGTCTAATATGGGATTACCTTCGTAAGACACTTTACTATATGTTATGGTTTATATAAAGTTACGAAATTGAGAGTGAAATTAAATTCAGATCTTTTGAACATAAAAAAACCGCCATTATAGGCGGTTTGTATTTTATTTTGAAGCGTTTCCTGGAGGATATTGTTGCAGTATTTCTGTAACAAACTCACGAATACGTTCTTCTTTCTTTTCAATATTCTTGGTATTGTTCAAGGTGCCAACCCCTTTACCTTGCCAAACCAATTCCTTGTTTTTGGCATCGATCAAGTCTATATACAGCGAACCTTGTGTGCGTGTGCTTACATTGGGGTAGTTCCACCCCCAACCAGGACCATAACCACCATAATACCATGGACTCCAGCCCCAGCCGTACATGCCGCCCCAGTAATTGTTGTATATATCAACTTGCTCACGTTCCTTGGTGAAAATACTGATTAACAAATCGGGGTTTTGTTCTTTTACCATACCCCTAGAACTCATTTCCGCATCAATGGCTTTTAGGATTCTTTTCTTGTCGAGATCTGATAAATGGGCCTTGTCAATACCCGTTTTATAAAAAGCATACGATTTATACTCGTTAAAATTGGCTTCTTTGTCATAATCGGATAATACACGAACTGAAACACAGGAGCTTAAAAAAAGCAGCGCCATAACCGGTAGTGCGAGAATTTTCATAGTTTTCATAACTTTTATTTTTTTGGAATTAATGCTATTAGTCTTATTCTAATTAATTCTCAAAAATCGTGCCGAAAGACCTGATTTTTATTGGGAATTTGTCTTGATATCATATCCGTATGGGCAATGCCGACATCCACTTTCACAACAATAGCCACGTTTTAAATGATACTGTTCGGTAAATACCCTGAAACCCTCTTTGGAGAGATAGAAATCACAATCTTCAGGCTCTACAATTTTTTTCATTTAATACGGAATGGTATTTGATATTGTTAGTAAAATTAATGGTTTTCTGTTGATAAACCCAGTAGTTATAGACCAATGGCCTTTTATTTATGGGGTATTTGACAAGAGCCGAGCGTTAAACGATTTTGTTTGCAACAAATCCGATTTACCATTTAAGGTTAAATATTAACAATTATCTTTGGTTACAAACGTTTTAAAGCTGATTTATGATTCTTGTCTTTAAACATTTCTTCTATAAAAACTATGTAGGCCTTTCATTATGGCCTTTCATATTTTTAAAAAATGATGCTTTAAAGGAGGATATATTTCTTATAAACCATGAGAAAATACACCTTTCGCAACAGAAAGAACTATTGATTATTCCTTTCTACATCATCTATGTCATGGAGTGGGTGGTAAGGTCAATATATTATTTTGATACTTATAAGGCTTATCAGAACATAAGTTTTGAGCGTGAGGCATATTTGAATGAAAAAGACCTGGAATACATTAAGAACCGCTCAGCTTTCAGCTTTATTAAATATCTTTGGCACTGAATACCTTGAAAGTGCAAACTGAAAATCAAAAAGTAAACCTCCCTATATTAGAAGAAAAAAAAGTATTGCTCTTGATTAAAAGAGAGGATAGGATACACCCATTGATTTCAGGGAACAAGTATCGCAAACTAAAGTATAATATTAAAAAGGCCAAAATTGCACAGTATGGTACTTTATTGACTTTTGGAGGGGCTTTTTCAAACCATATTATTGCTACGGCTTGCGCTGCCCATGAAAATGGATTACGGAGTGTAGGTATCATTCGTGGCGAGGAATTGACTTTTAAATGGAAGGAAAATCCCACTTTGTTGAAAGCGACCGAGCTTGGAATGCAACTTAAGTTCGTTTCAAGAAAGGATTACAGGAATAAACATTCACCTGAATTTATAGAGAAACTCAAAGCAGAATTTGGATGTGTTTATATACTGCCTGAAGGCGGCACAAATGATTTGGCCATTAAAGGATGTGAAGAGATTTTGATTGATAAGGATAAGAGCTTTAATATTATCTGTAGTAGTGTTGGAACCGGTGGAACAATCGCTGGAATAATCAATTCTAAAGCTAGGGAACAAAGGGTTATAGGGTTCCCAGCATTAAAAGGCGACTTTTTAAAAGAAGATATTTGTAAATTTGCGACCAATGACCAGTGGAATTTACAAAAGGATTATCATTTTGGAGGTTATGGCAAAGTGACGCTTGAGCTCATAAATTTCATAAATAATTTTAAAAAAGAAACCCAAATACCTTTGGATCCAATTTACACCGGTAAAATGATGTTTGGAATTTTAGATATGATTAAAAAAGATAAATTTGCGGAAAGAACCAAAATATTGGCAATTCACACCGGTGGATTACAAGGGATTGCCGGGATGAACACCATATTGAAAAAGAAAAAGCTACCCCTGATTAATATATAATGAAAAGACTATTGATTGCTGTAATTGTAGGTATTTTACTAATTGGCTGTAAAGCCAAGAAGAGCACCGCCATTTCCAAAAACCACAAGCAGGAAACTACTAAAATTAAAAAAAGGAATACCAACAATAATTACGAAACCAAGGGACTTTATCCTCTCCCTGAGGACAATGGAAAATTCAAAAGATTTACGATTTCATCAGTTGATGAGTATATAAAGACCTTTTCAGAAATTGCCCAATATGAGATGAAAGCCTATGGAATCCCCGCTAGTATAACTTTGGCCCAAGGATTGTTGGAAAGTGGTTTGGGTAAGGGGGAGTTGGCAGTAAAGACCAATAATCACTTTGGAATAAAATGCCATACTGGTTGGCAAGGCGATTATGATTTTCATGATGATGATGAAAAAGGGGAATGTTTTAGAAAATATAACCACCCCATGTATTCGTATCGTGATCATAGTGAATTTTTGTCCAACCGTTCACGATACGCCTTTTTATTCGATTATGGGGCCAAGGATTATAAAAGATGGGCCAAAGGTCTTCGCCAGGCTGGCTATGCAACAGATAAAAGATATTCCCAAAAACTGATTTATCTTATTGAAAAACATAATTTGAACAAGTTTGACAAAAGTTTTAGGTTAAATAATTCGGTAGCCAATGCGGAACCCAAGAAGTATGAAGATAAGGTACATGTAGTCCAGAAAGGAGATACGCTGTATTCAATTTCAAGAAGATATTTTATTTCTGTCGATGAGATAAAGAGAATAAACAAAATGAACTCCAATAATTTGGCCATAGGGCAAGAAGTCACAGTAAAGACTGAATTATCCAAAAAATAACTATGATCTATCAAAGAAGTAGTGCCTTATTTGCTGAGGCCAAAAACTATATTCCTGGAGGGGTAAATTCGCCCGTTCGTGCGTTTAAGGCCGTTGGAGGTGACCCCATTTTTGTAAAAAGTGCTAAAGGGGCTTATTTGTTTGATGAAGACGGAAACAAGCTAATAGATTATATTGCTTCTTGGGGGCCATTGATTTTGGGTCATGCCTACGAACCTGTAATCAATGCTGTTATTGATAAAGCCAAAAAAGGCACATCATTTGGGATGCCTACAGAGATCGAGACAGAATTGGCACAGCTTGCGGTTTCAATGGTACCTAACATTGATAAGATCCGATTTGTGAATAGTGGAACCGAGGCTTGTATGAGTGCAGTACGATTGGCACGAGGATATACAGGGAAAGAAAAGATCATAAAATTTGCCGGCTGCTATCATGGTCATTCCGATTCCTTCTTGATACAGGCTGGTAGCGGTGCTGTAACCTTTGGCAGTCCCAATAGCCCTGGAGTTACTCAGGGTACTGCAAAGGATACCTTGCTGGCGATGTATAATGATTTAGAAAGTGTACGGGAATTGACCTCTGCGAACCAAGGTGAAATCGCAGCGGTAATAATTGAACCGGTTGCCGGGAATATGGGTTGTATAATTCCCACAGAAGAATTTATTAAAGGACTTCGCAAACTCTGCACTGACGAGAATATTCTTTTGATTTTTGATGAGGTAATGACCGGTTTCCGATTGGGAAGAGGAGGTGCCCAGGAAGTTTTAGGTGTAGATGCCGATATTGTTACGTTTGGAAAAGTAATTGGCGGGGGGCTGCCGGTTGGTGCTTTTGCTGCATGCGAGGATATTATGAATCAATTGGCTCCAGACGGCCCGGTTTATCAAGCCGGTACGTTAAGTGGAAATCCGTTGGCCATGAGCGCAGGACTTGCTATGCTGACCGAATTGAACAACAATTCAGGAATATTTAGAAGTTTAGCCGATAAAACAGCATATTTACATAAAGGTTTGGAAAAGGTGTTGACTGAAACAGGAATTGCACATCAGATTAATAGATTTGGTAGCATGATCTCGGTTCATTTTACCCAAGAACCTGTTGTAGATTTTGAATCTTCCGCCAAAGGAAATAATGAGACCTTTAAAAAGTATTTTCATGGCATGCTAGAACAGGGTGTTTACTTGCCACCCAGCGCCTTTGAGAGTTATTTCTTGAATGATGCCCTTTCCTATAAAGACTTAGACACAACAATAAACGCTTTAAAACGAATAGCCAACGATTTAAAATAAAAAAGAGGCGCTAAAAGCGCCTCTTTTTTATTTTGATTTATTTCCTTTTCTTCCTTTGGAATGCTTCCCTTTATGATGTTTGCCTTTGTGTTTATGATGCATTTCCCATTTTGTGAATTGTTCCTCGGTCAAGATCTTTTTAAGCTCAGCCTTATGTGCTATTGCTGCGTCAAGACGTTCGGCTCTCATAGCGTACTTTTCATCAGAAGAAAGTTCTGGTCTTTCTGAGGTTTTCTTTTGAGCCTTGCGCTCTTCCATTTTGGCTTTACGCTTTGTTGTGTTTTCTAAATTCAATGCTTGAATTTTGCTTTGCTGGGCTTTAGATAAATCCAATGCCAATGTCATTTTTTTTGTTTGTAGGGTAGCCATTTGTTCAGCGGACATATTTTTAAAGTCTCCCTTATGTCCTCTTTCACCCCTTTGAGCCATGGCGGTTAAACCTAGCATCATTACTGCGAATAAAATTACTTTTTTCATGTTTCTTGTTTTATGATTTTGATAGTAAGACTAGGCCTGATCGAATAGGTTTAACACCTTGGCTGATTTTATGAAATTTTTAACTGACCCAATTGAGACCAAAAAAAAGAGCCTGGATATACCAGACTCATTTTTTGGGTTAAGGTTAACTATGGGAATGTTATTTAAGTGTTGTGGTCTTGTTATCTGTAAGACGTTCCATTTGTAATTCAGCAATTTCCTCGTTTGAATTTTTGTTTTCGAATTGGCTGTTATTATCCATTGTATAGTATGCAAATGAAGAGGCTATAAAACAAATTAAATAAACAAGACTTTTTAATTTATATGACATGATTCGGGGTTTTTGATTCTTCATCTAAGATAGCTACAGAAACGCTTCAAAAAACGCGATTGTTGCCAAATTCCAGTTTCTCATTGTGAAATGTATTATTAATGTGGTTAAGCAAATTCGTTTATCGAACATATGTGAATTTCATCCTAAGAGGCGTATTTCTTACTATGAAGTTAGGAGTTGATTTAATCTAATTTTGTATTAATTTATCTTAATGTGTAACATTTTTACTTTCACTCAGTCTTATAGGTAGAGAATTTTCATTTTTCAATTTTCGAATTAGTCTATTAATAAAGCCATTGCAATGCATTGGCTTTATTTTATTTAAGGATAATCTGCTCTTTTCCTCGTCAATCGGGGATTAATTATCTTATTAACAAAAAAATAACACAGAAAGTGCGAATTACCTTCCCTCTAAATTTCATATTGAAATAATGTTCAGCCCTTAGGTATTTCATTCCCAAATTACAAAGTTGACAATAATTCAGTGGAACAATTGTGAAAATGGTTTTCAGACCCTCTAGAACCCCCTGAATCATGGGTATTTAAAACAATAATCCTTATCAAATACTGTTATATCTTTGCTTAGAATTTAACCTTAAGTGTTATGAATAAAAAAACAATTTTACTAGGTTTTACAGCGGGTCTGTTATTTGTGAACGGGATGTTTGCAAATGACCCAACAACAGAGAAAGAAAAATTCGATATCAATTCTATAGTCTATATAGAAGATGAGATTGAGATTGATCTTGGTTTTGATACTGCAGATTATCTTCCTGAGGACTTTGATGCCTATCAGGTTTATTTTGATTTGAACAGTGTGAATTATATAGAAGAAGATTTTACCTTAGAATGGGATACTAAAGCATATCTCCCCAAAGGATTTGATGCATATGCTTATCCATCAGACGTACAAAGCATTAATTACATTGATGAGTCTGATGCATTTGAAGTGGGATTTGATACTAAGGCGTATTTGCCTTCAAATTTCAACGCATTTGCAAGACAATAAGAGATAGTTCATATTTTAAATAATCTAAAAACAAACCTCCATATTCATGGGGGTTTTTGCTTTTAAAATAGCATTGGAATCACAAATTGGAACATAAGCACCAATAATGCCACTGCGATTAAATTTAGAATGATACCAGCTCGTGCCATTTGATGCACCTTGATATATCCACTGGCAAAAACAATGGCGTTGGGAGGTGTGGCCATCGGAAGCATAAAAGCACAGCTACTAGCAATAGTCACTGGTATCAACAAATACAGTATGGGTATCTCTAATCCAATTGCAATACCTGCTACGACCGGTGCCAAGACTGCTACCAAGGCTACATTGCTCATTAATTCGGTCATAAATAGCATCAAGAAAATCAAGAGTGCTGCCGTAAACAAAATACTGATTTCACTAGCTGCGATTGTACTTGCGACAAGGTCGACTATACCACTTACAGACATTCCTTTGGCCAATGCCAAGCCTCCACCGAAAAGAATTAAAATGCCCCAGGCCAATTTATGGGTATCGCCCCAGGTAATAAGAAAATCGTTTTTTTTGAGGTTATATGGTATGGCAAATAACGACACTGCCGCCAACATACTTATGATGGTATCGGTTAGACCTAGGTCAGGAAATATCTTATTAATAAGGGTTCTGAAGATCCAAAGAAACACTGTTACCGAGAATATGATCAAAACCATTTTTTCCTTGCCACTCATGGGCCCAAGCTTTTTCAGTTCTGAATCTATGACCTCTTTTGATGCGGCAAATTTCAATTGTTTGTTAGGGAACATCCATTTTACCAATACCAAGTAGCTTATCGCAATCATTGTAATTGAAAATGGTACACCGATCAACATCCATTTTAAGAAAGAGATTTCAATATTGTATTCATTTTCCAATAGTCCGATCATAACGGAATTTGGAGGAGTACCAATTACCGTGGCAATACCCCCAGCATTGGCAGAGAATGCAATTCCCAACATTACGCTTAAAGCAAAATTCCTATCTTTTTTGGTAAAACCATCTGCATCATTGATTAATAATCCTATTACTGACATAGCAATGGGGAGCATTACCACAGTACTTGCCGTATTGCTGATCCACATACTTAGGGATGCAGTGGCAATCATAAACCCTAAAACAACTTTGTTGGGTGTAGTCCCCGTTATTTTGATAATATTGAGCGCGATACGTCTATGAAGATTTACTTTTTCAAGTGCCAAGGCCATTACAAAACCCCCGAAGAATAAAAATACAATGGGGCTACCATAGTTTGCACCTACATCGGCAATGGGCATTATTTCCAATAAAGGAAAAAGTATTAGTGGCAACAGTGCAGTTACCGAAATCGAAACCGCCTCGGTAATCCACCAAACAACCATCCAAAGGGCAATGGCTATCACGATATCACCCATCTTGGAAACTAGGACGGTCGGTAAATTACTAAAAACAAAAAAGAGGATTGGGCCTAAAAAAAGGCCCAATTTACGGCTTAGGTTCATGTTGGCGAATTAATGCCCCCTAAACTATACTTTTTCTTTTAAAAATCAATAGATAATAGAATCTGAGGCAATAACCGGTAGTTCATAATTACCCAAATCTATATGGATATCAGAATGAGAATTGTTTTGAACGCTATTTATCCTGACATTGGTATTGTATAGAAATACCTTTTCAAGATTTGGAATAGCTTCCAGTTTATTCAAATTAGCTTCGTCAAACTTGGTACTAGTTAGATTTAATGACCTTAAATATTCAAGCTTGGTCAGTTTTTCAATTTCACTTCCGGTCAGTGTGGTGTTATCCAATTTCAAAACGGTGATATGTGGAAGCGTACCTAGTAGCCCAAAAATATGATCAGTAATCAATGTTCCTCCTAAATCCAAAATAGCTATCTGTTTATATATCGGTTGCAACAAAGCAAAATCCTTATCTGAAAAATCGGGTTTGTTAACACAGGAAACCCTTAAATAATTGGATTCCTTGCTAATTTTTTCGACATGCAATCCAGCTTTTTTAACGAGGTTGACAGAATCAATTGCAGCAACTTCCACCGTTTTGTCGGGAACATTGAAATCAGCTTTTTTTGGAAAGTAATCTTCAAATAACTCTTTGGGTAATTTAAGTCCACCAATGGATGCCTCAAAGGGTGTTCCATGGTCGACCCATGTTTTAATCAATGTAACTTCTTCTTTGGTAAGTTGGGTTTTTTCCTTGGGTGGCATATGGTCTTCATCATCCCTGGGTAAGATCAGTCGTGTAAAAAGGGTACTTTCACCACTATTGTTGTCTACGATAATTTCGCCATTTTCTCCTCCTTTTAGAATTCCTTCCTTTGTATTCAAAACAAGCTCACCTTTTTCTTTTTTACGATTGTGGCAGCTTATACATTTGTTGTTTAAGATAGGGTTAATTACGTCCTCATAAAACAAAGCACTTTCCCAATTTTCATCATTGAGTGCAATTATTTTCTCTTCAAATATTTCAAGACCCAAAGCCGATTTTACCGAATTTGGCAGGGGCTCTACCAAATAATCTTCACCATGGGTAATACTACCCCCCAAATGGCCCGTAAGGGAAATTAAAATCAACATGGCTATGCCGAATACCCTAATTGGAATACGTCTTATACCATCTAATTTATTTTTCTCTTGTAATCGTAGATACATGAAGAAGGAAATTAGGGTCGTGATGATGCCTGTCCAGAGGTGCATTTTTATTGAATCAAAAGCATAACCTTCACTGGTGTATTGTAAATACCCGGTTATACAAGCCAATACCGCGCTTACAGTAGCCCACAAGTAAATTATAGTAATTGGTTGTCTATACTGCTGTTTTTTATGGTCATACCACTGGAACAATAACCCCATAACAATGAAGCCAACAGGCAAATGAACAATAAGCGGGTGCAATCTGCCTAAAAGTTGTTTTATAATATCCATTAATAACAGGTTTTATTCAAGTGACAATCTCTCTTTAATGGCTTTCATTATAAAAACATTCGCTTTCCATTGGTCTGCAACCGGTATTTGTGTATAGGGTAGTGCTGGTAAATAATTGGGAGGACCAAATTCAGTAGTTATTGTGAAAACATCCCTGCCGTTCTCCCATTCTTTTCGGATCACACTTTCCCAAATATCCATATGGCGGTCCAAGGCCGATCTCCATTCCGGAGCTTCTGGGTCATTTACTTGTGGCCCTTCGGCATGACCAACCCTCGCATGAATGTGTTTGGATTTATTAACAACATCTTTCAATATTGTATCTTTTCCCTGTAATAGCGATTCATGTACGACCATCCAATGACTAATATCCAAGGTCAGATTTAGATCAGGTATTTCATGTAAATAAGCATTTGTACCCGGTAAATTATAACTGAACCTACCCCTATGTGTTTCATGATAAATGGGGATGCCGCTTTCCTTACTGATTTTGTTGGCGGCATCAATAAAGGCCTTGTTTTGTTCGAAAGTAAAAAAGTCGCTACCAGTGTGGCAATTAATATATACTGGTTTCCATTCTATAAGTGTATAGAAGTGCTTTTTGTAAGCTTCAAGACCTTCTTCAAAGGGTAATGATCTATTTGTACCATTTAGAAAGGCAACTACCAATCCATGTTTTTCCAATGCAACCTTTAATTGATTTTGACTTCCTTTTTCCGATGGAAACCAAACTTCGATACCATCATAGCCTGATGCCTTTGTACGTTGACAGAATGCATCCCATGAAAGTTCATTGCCCCAATTGGTCTGGAAGAATTGAATCGATTTTCCTTGACCATATCCACATAATACGAACAAAAGAATAGCAATACTTAAGATATGTTTCATTTAAGCTATGATTAATTATTAGGCAAGAATTTCTTTTATTACTTCACCCTCAACATCCGTCAATCTATAATGTCTTCCTTGGAATTCAAAGGTAAACTGCTCATGGTCAAAACCCAAAAGATGCATTATTGTAGCATGAACGTCATGTACAGATACCTGTCCTTCAATCCCAGAAAAGCCAATATCATCGGTCTTTCCATGGGATGCTCCTTTTTTTAAGCCACCTCCGGCCATCCACATGGTAAAGGCATCGCCATGATGGTCTCGACCTTTAAAGCCCATTTCCTTATTGCCCCTATTTTCCTGCATAGGTGTTCTTCCAAATTCCCCTCCCCAAACAATCAGTGTTTCATCGAGCAAGCCTCTCTGTTTTAAATCGAGGATCAAGGCGGCAATTGGGCGGTCAATTTCCCTACATTTGTTTCGTAGACCAAGATCCACCGCGGTAGTATGATCTGTGCCATGGCTATCCCAGCCCCAGTCGAACAATTGCACAAAACGCACCCCTTCTTCCACCAATTTTCGCGCCAGGAGACAATTATTGGCGAACGATTCCTTTCCAGGATCAACTCCGTACATTTGTCTGATATTCTCGGGTTCATTGTTGATATTCATAACCTCAGGAACGGCAATTTGCATACGATAGGCCATTTCATACTGATTGATGCGGGCCAGAATCTCCGGATCGGCATATTTTAGATATTCTTCCTTATTGATTTTATTGATGGCCTCTATAGTGCTCTTTTTAAGATCTCGGGAAATACCGTCAGGGTCTTCTATATACAACACTGGATCACCTTGAGATCTGCATTGCACGCCTTGGTAAACCGAAGGAAGAAAACCGCTTCCCCAAACACTCTTTCCGGCATCCGGGGTATTTCCTCCTGAGGTCAATACAACAAATCCAGGCAGATTTTGATTTTCCGAACCTAAACCATAAGTGGACCACGCTCCTATGCTTGGTCTGCCCAATCTAGGACTACCAGTATGCATGAACAATTGTGCCGGGCCATGATTAAATTGATCGGTATGTACCGCCTTTAAGAAGGAGACCTCATCAACCACTTTTTTAAAATGGGGTAAAAAGTCAGATACCCAATTACCTGATTCTCCCACTTGCTCAAACTCGGCCTGCGGACCCAATAACTTTGGTACTCCTTTGATAAAGGCGAATTTTTTGCCTTCCAGTAAGGAAGCAGGGCAATCCTGATTATTCAGTTTTTGAAGGGTAGGTTTATAATCGAACATTTCCAATTGCGAAGGTGATCCTGCCATATGGAGATAAATGACCGACTTTACTTTCGGATTGTGAGGAGGGGACAGAGTTGCCAATGGATTCAAATCTCGCTCCGAGAAGGCCAATTCAGTCTTTTTCTTAGGCCGCCCTAATGGGTCGCAACCCATAAAAATAGAACTCAATGCTAATCCTCCCAACCCAGTTGCGCATTCTTTGATAAAATGCCTACGGGTCTTTGCTTGGGCTTCCCTTGCTAACTTTTCCTTAATTAATCTTTCCAAATAATCCATCGTTATGCTTTAGTTAGAAATTCGTCAAGGTTCATAATGGCATTTGCAACAACCGTTAAAGCCGCAAGATTAGCACTCGGGTTGTCATGAAAATATAAAAATTGCCCAATTGATTCTTTATTTGACTCAAATTCATTCAATGATATCCGGTACAGTTCTTTTAAAGCATCCAATTTTTCAGGTGAAATTTTGGAATAAGTTGCTATTTCATAACCTGTGGAAATATTTTCATCAACATTCTGGGAAACCTGCATGCTTTTAGCCAAATTATATGATGCTTCGAGGTAAACAGGGTCATTTAGAGTTACCAAAGCTTGTAATGGTGTATTGGTCACAGTACGTCTAATAGTACAAACTTCTCTACTGCCGGCGTCAAAAGTTAAATAGGAAGGATAAGGGCTCGTACGCTTTAAATAGGTATACACGGCTCTACGGTAACGATCTTCACCTTTGCTTTCCAGCCATTTTTCACCACTGTAAACAGTTTGCCATACCCCTTCAGGTTGTGGTGGCATTACCCCTGGTCCGTACATTTTATTACTCAAAAGTCCTGATACCGCTAAGGCCTGGTCGCGTATCTGTTCTGCGCCCAATCGTTGTCTTGGACCTCTGGCATAAAACTCATTAGAGGGATCATTTTGATACATTTCTGGACTGCTTACTGAACTTTGCCCATAGGTCCCGGACATCACAATATCCTTGATCAAGGCTTTTAAACTCCAATTGTGTTCATTCATAAACCGAAGTGACAACCAATCCAATAATTCGGGATGGGTCGGAGAATCTGATTGCGAGCCGATATCCTCAATTGTGGTAACTATCCCTCTTCCAAATAGTTGGTGCCAGACTCGATTGACCAATGTACGTGCAGTCAATGGGTTTTTCTTATCCACGATCCACTTGGCAAGTCCCAATCGGTTTTTCACCCAGTCATTGTTCCATGAACTGATTTCTTCCGGAACCATGGGTTGTACACTATCAGCTTTTAACAACCAATTGCCGCGTTCAAAAACATGGGTTGTGCGTTTCATTTGTTCAGGATTCTCAATCATTATGGGAACAGTAGGAGTTCTAGAATTAATCAATTTCATGAACTTGGTCTCAATTTGATCATACCCGGCCTTATCTTTTCCTGGCAGGTCATCTAAGAAGCCTATCCAATATATATTAATGGCAGATGCCTTCTCAGGAATATTATTATTACTTGATTCAATATGAAGATTGAACTTACCATCAATTGCTTTAAAGGGAACCTTGATGGTAGTATTGCTTTTGGTCTTAGCAATTTTGAATTGCGCCAGAATTTCTCCTTTAGCATTGTCCTTTCTAAGTGTTACTAAGGTATTATCGTAACCCGAACGATAATTCATAAGAAAGTTGTTTGCTTTGTCTGACCTGGCGTTTTGCATAGTACATGAACCATCATCCCATAGTATTACTGATGCATGATCATCATAAGAACCATTGACGAAATCCTGGAATAGGTGTGAATTGTAAACAGGTTGTTGATATAAAAGGAAATTCTTGTAAGCCTTGGCAGTATGTGCCTCTCCGTTTTTGGATACCCAATTGTTGACCTTGTCCACTTCTTTTTGCTGCTCTTCGGTGTAAAATTTTAAAACTGGAGCTTCGCTAGGGATATCTTCATCCCTCGAATTATTAAAGAATGCCATGAGGCTGTAATAGTCTTCATGTTTAAAAGGGTCATACGGGTGGCCGTGACATTGAACGCACCCAATTGTAGTGCTTTGCCAAACTTCAAAGGTCGTATTCACACGGTCTATAACTGTGGCGACCCTAAATTCCTCGTCATCAGTACCGCCTTCGTCATTGTTCATGGTATTTCTATGAAAGGCAGTAGCTATTAGCTGATCTAACGAAGGGTCTGGCAAGAGGTCACCTGCCAATTGTTCAATGGTAAACTGGTCATAAGGCATATCATTATTCAAAGCTTTGATTACCCAATCGCGATATTCCCAAATGCTTCTCCCTTGGTCTTTTTCATACCCTTTTGAATCAGAATAACGGGCCATATCCAACCACCATGTAGCCCATTTCTCCCCAAAAGTTGGTTGGGCCAAAAGGCTATCCACAAAAACTTCATAAGGAATCTTACCCTTGTTGAAATCATTGAATAGATTTTTATTCGGAGGTAGTCCCGTAATATCCAGGGCCAATCTTCTTGCAATTATATTTGGACCAGCAAAAGAATTTGGTTTTAGGTCTTCACTGGCCAATCTTCTTAATATGAAATTGTCAATCCCGTTTTGGGCAAAAACCGGGGTTTCAAGTCCAGAAAAACTTGCTTCCTCAGTAATGGTCGGTACTTCTACTTTTTCAGGTAAGGAATAGGCCCAATGCTTGCCCCATTTTGCACCTTGGTCAATCCATCGTTTCAATAGATCGATATCCCCGTCTGAAAGTTTTTCTTTTTCATAAGGCATTCTAAGTTCAGGATCATCCGATTTTATTCTCTTGATCATTTCACTACCAGATGCATTGCCAGGAATAATTGATGGCTGGCCTGATTCCGTCGCGCTTAGAGCGTCTTCCTCAAATAAAAGACTGAAACCTCCATTCTTTTTGACACCGCCATGGCATGAAATGCAATTCTTATTAAGGATAGGTTTTATTTCGGCACTAAAATCAACTTCTTCCTGCGGTTTGAAATTATTCCATAGAAGAACAAGACCGAATAGTATCAGTACTATAATTAATGCTTTACGTTGGTTTTTTTTCATCTCCTATTCATCTGAATCCATAACGATCAGGTATTCATAAAAATAGGGAATTTTAAATGTGGTACAAACCAAAAATTGGACTAACAGCAATTGCTGCCTGATTAATGCATGTTTTTAAGTAGAAATTTTACCAATAATGGCACTAAGAGTTTAATTGTACCGACTTTGAATCACCGTCAACAACGACCTTTAACAAATCAAGTTTGGAAAGTGCCTTCATTGATTTGTCCCATTTCTTTCCGCTTAAACCTGCTCGGCTTTTTAGGTCAGCAAGTTCCATTTGGCCTTCTGGTTTTAGTAGATCAATAATTGTTTTCTCTTCATCAGTCAAATCCACCTGTTTTTTCTCGGGTCGCATTTGTGGGAAGAACAATACTTCCTGAATAGAGGAATTATTAGTCATAAACATCACTAGGCGGTCTATTCCGATACCAATACCAGATGTTGGGGGCATACCATATTCCAAGGCGCGAAGAAAATCATAATCAATGAATTGGGTCGCCTCATCATCGCCTTTTTGTGCTAACGCCAATTGGTGTTCAAAGCGCTCGCGTTGATCTATGGGGTCATTTAGTTCGGAATATGCATTGGCCAATTCACTACCATTAACCATCAGTTCAAAACGCTCTGTAAGTCCAGGTTTAGATCGGTGGGCTTTCGTCAACGGACTCATTTCTTTGGGATAATCTGTGATGAAGGTGGGTTGTACATATAAATGCTCACACTTCTCTCCGAAAATTTCGTCGATTAACTTTCCGCGGCCAAAACTATCATCTACTTCCAACTGTAGCTTTTTGCATACTTCACGCAACTGAGCTTCATTCATTGCCGACACATCAATGCCGGTATGGATTTTAATGGCATCAAGGATAGGCACTCTGGGATAAGGGGCCTTAAAATCGATTTCCTTGTCATTCACAGTTACTTTGGTACTTCCCGTAGCATCTTTGGCTACTTTTTCAAGTAATTGCTCTGTCATACCCATCATCCAATTGTAATCTTTATACGCCACATACAATTCGATCATTGTGAATTCGGGATTATGGGTGCGGTCCATGCCCTCATTCCTAAAGTCCTTGGCAAATTCGTATACCCCATCAAAACCTCCTACGATTAATCGTTTTAGGTATAACTCATTGGCTATTCGCAAATACAACGGAATGTTCAATGCATTATGATGGGTAAGAAAGGGTCGAGCCGCTGCCCCACCTGGAATGGGCTGTAAAATGGGGGTTTCAACCTCTAAATACCCCAAATCGTTAAGAAAGCCACGTATGCTATTGGTAATCCTGGTTCGTTTTACAAAAGTTTCTTTGACAGACGGATTTACGATCAGATCCACGTAACGTTGGCGATAGCGTAGTTCTGGGTCGTTGAACTCATCATAAACATTGCCCTCGGCGTCTTTTTTTGGTAAAGGCAGTGGTCGCAATGCCTTGCTCAGCATGGTAAAATCTTTTACCATCACAGTTTTTTCGCCCACTTTTGTAGTGAATAGATCCCCTTCGATGCCAATGATATCACCAATATCGAGCAATTTTTTATATACCTCGTTGTATTTGGATTTATCCTCACCAGTACAGATTTCATCTCGGTTAAAATACACCTGAATACGACCCTCACTGTCCTGTAATTCGGCAAAGGAAGCTTTTCCCTGAATTCGGCGCGACATTAATCGACCAGAAATAACAACTTTCTTGCCCTCTTCATAATTCTCCTTTATACTTTTAGAGGTAGCACCGACAGCATATAAAGCGGCAGGATATGGGTTAATACCCAATTCCCTTAATTTGGTCAGTTTTTCCCTTCTAATTACTTCTTGTTCCGAAAGCTGCATAATATAAATCTTAAAGCCGCAAAATTACATTATTTAAAAAAAGAGAAAAGCTAGTTTTCAATTATTACATGTATTTATTGGCATCTATTCACGAATTATGATAAAAATCATAGAATAAGGACCAATTCAGTGCTTCTTTTGTCAGGTTTAATTGGTCTGCTTTATGAAGTTAATACTTCGTGGTCTCTATTGTTCGAGTGACCATCCAGAAATGGTTGCATTAAAATGAATATTTGAATATTAAATCTTTAAAAAAATGAAAAGTTTTCTTATTGGTATTATCGCTGTTTTAGGTTTTAGTTTTAGCACAATTGGCCAGGATTTAGCCCCATATATTAAAATTGCTTAGACCGACGAATCCATTGAACAATCTTCCGAGAAGATTATAAACGTGCTTAAGGAGAATTCATTCCAGCTTTTGGGATTGTATCATCCAGCGAACAGAAGTTCTTTAAAAGTGATTGCATTTACCCGAAAAGATTTAAAAAAAGCGGTTGTTAAAGTAGCTGATAGAGGAGCTCTTGCTGCTGCATTTAAGGTTGGTTTGGTCAAGAAAGATGGAAAGGTTACCATATCCTATACAAATCCTGATTATATCCTAAGAGCGTATTTAAGAGACAATTACAATTCTTATAAAAGTACTTTTGAAAAGTTCAGCGCCGATTTAAAAACAACATTTTCGGTAGTTGGTGACGAATTTGTTGCCTTTGGCGGAACTGTGGCTGCCGATAAACTTAAAAAATATCATTATAAGATAATGATGCCCTATTTTACCGACCCTGTAGAACTTAATGAATTTGCTTCCTTCGAGGAAGGCCTGAAGATCATTGAGGACAATTTAAAAGCAAAAAAAGGGAATACGGTCCAAGTCTATAAGTTGGTATACCCAGGAAAGAAAGTTGCGGTCTTTGGCGTGGGGTTAAGAAATAAGGAAGACGGCGAATCACATTTTTTACCTAAAATAGGCACAGATCATGCGGCTGCTATGCCCTATGAAATTATTTTGCAGGGTAACGAGGCAACCATGTTGCATGGTAAATATAGAATTGCGTTGCATTGGCCAGATTTGACTATGGGTACATTTATGAAAATAATGAGTACCCCAGGGGATATAGAGGATACCCTTGAAGCGCTATGTGAACCAACAACTTCTAAATCAAATTCACCATAAAGATTCGAAGTTAGAACAAGAGTCAGTTTTTAGTTTAAAAATGATATAAAGACCCTATTTAATTGTAGGGTCTTTTTGTGATAAAATGTAACAAAACAGTTAATTTTACGACATATAATTACACCTGTCCTGGAAATGCGCGGGTCATCAATCAAAATCCAAATCAAATGAGTTTTATTCGTGTCTTATTGGCCATATTGTTCCCACCCTTATCTGTCATCGGCAAAGGTTGTGGTTCTTTCCTAATTGTATTGCTTTTGACCTTTTGCGGCTGGGTCCCAGGGGTTATTGCAGCATTGGTCATCTTAAATAATCCCAATTAGGTAAGGAGTTACTATAGTATCAATTAACACTTTTGATAAATCTAAGGATTGAAATTAATCCGTAAAAATCTTACCCCAGCCCTAAAGGGAGGATTTTTTCTACATTTATCCATAATTCTAATACTTGTCACCAAAGAAAGTTAAGAATTCTTGTTGCAAGACCTTTTTAATTTCCAATGAAAGAACGTAAAGATTTATTGAAAGAAGAAGGTATGCATGCAGGTGCGCCGGCGGACAAATTTGCATTCGCAAGAATACTAAGGAATTTAGAAACTCCCCAAGAAAAAAAACTTTGGAATTTTCTTCGAACTAAGCCGAAAGATATAAAGTTTCGAAGACAACATCCGTTTAAAGATTATATCTTTGATTTTTACTGTCACAAAGCGAAACTAGTTATCGAAATCGATGGTCATCAACACGAATCTAATCAACAATATGATAAGGATCGTACTGAAATTATTCAAGGTTATGGTCTAAAGGTCATCCGGTTTGAAAACAGAGAGATCGATGATAACTTTGAAATAGTAATTAAAAAATTGATGAAATATTTTTAAATATTTTGCGAATTTTCACTCCCTTCAGGGTTGGGGCAATGAAAATTAGCTTTAAAGAGGCAATTGGTTTTTTCACAAATAGGATGAACAAGAATGTTGCATTACAAGATCTAGGATTAAAGGATTACAAGGAAACTTGGGATTACCAGGAACTTCTTTTTCAACAGACCGTTGACATTAAAATAAAGAACAGGAGGGAAGATACTCAGGTACCAACGCCTAATCATTTTCTTTTTGTGGAACATCCGCATGTGTATACTTTGGGTAAAAGTGGGGATATAGAAAATCTCTTGGTCGATGAAACGATTTTAGCTGAAAAAGGGGCAAAATTTTATAAGATAAACCGAGGTGGGGATATCACCTATCATGGTCCGGGACAAATCGTTGGTTACCCTATTTTAGATCTTGATAACTTTTTTACCGACATTCATAAGTATCTGCGTTTGTTGGAGGAAATGGTCATATTGACCCTCGAGGAATACGGATTAAAAGCAGAGCGTTCCCAAGGGGAGACCGGTGTTTGGTTGGATGTGGGCACACCCTTTGCCCGTAAAATATGCGCCATGGGCGTTCGTGCGAGCCGCTGGGTGACCATGCACGGTTTTGCCCTCAATGTCAATTCAGATCTGGGGTATTTTGATATGATGATCCCTTGTGGGATCAAGGGCAAAGCGGTAACTTCATTAAATGTGGAATTGGGCAAAAAAGAAATTTCAATGGATGAGGTCAAGGAAAAATTACTCACACAATTCACCAAGCTTTTTGAGGCGGAATTAGTAAAGGAAAATAGGGTATAAGCTGTTTCATTATTGTCCTGTAACAACGATTTTTGCAAGGATTGGAATTCTCTTCTCTTTAAAGGGTTCGTTTTGGATGGCATCACCATCATCGCCTTATCTTTGTTCCTCAGCTATATTCCGAACGATTATATTGAACGTTGCCTTTTCGCCCAACGCCGAGAAGTGGGCAGAAATTGTACTCTTAGTACAGATCTTGTGAGCTTGTCGATATTGGCACCAAAATCATTTTCACAAAATTATTTTGACCTTCAAAGTAATTGATATTATGAATATGGAGTTTATTGATAATTTTTTATTGCCTAATAGCCTTCCTCTTCCTTTCTCATGCAGGCTGTAAAAGAATCTTCCATGCCCATGGCTACCATTTGTTCGCAAATTACCTGGGATTTTTCTTTTCGCAAATCCTCTAACAAGGCTATTTTCTGATCAATGCATCTTTCATTCATGCAGCGTTTTTTCTCTCTCTCTATGGTTTGCCTTCTTATCTCAATACTTCTCATTTTGTCTTCAAAGTCATCCATTTTTGCCATCGCAGGTGTGCCGAAATCACCCCCTATTGTTTGCGGTTTATAGCTAGTGCCATCAAAGGTGATGCCCATAGGTTTTATAGATTTCAACTCTGCCTCAATAACATCACCTGTGTCCTCACCACCAATATTCACTTTGGTATAGACCACTAAACGGTTACATTTTAGTTCTCGAGCATCTTTAAGTACGCCAACCATAAACCCCATCATGATACAAGAAGTTTTGATTGGAGTAGGAGCAGTGTCAAAATAAATATTCCAAGTGTTTTCAATACCGGTAAGCCCTTCGATCAGCTTCCCTTTATAACCTACCGTGGTACCGCTCCATTGCACACGCTCTGGCATAGGCCCAGGATGTTCTGCAAGTTCTTCGGAAGAGCTAAAAAATTGCATCATGTTAAGGTAATCTGTACTCCACCGACTATCAGCCGTCTGGATACTTTCACGGGTTACAGCACGATTTTGGCGGTCTTTGGCATCATACCCATAAACAACCATTTGTCCATTTGGCAGCCAAATGGCCCCATCTATCTTACCAAAATAGGTGGAATATGAAAAATTTGTCTTAAAAAAACCAAAGGGCCCACCAGGGAGAAACATAGATCCATCAGCCGAGTTTACATAGTATTCCATTATCAACTGGTTAGGATTGCCATGGGAGTACTCGGGGCTGAACTCATCAGTATCTGCCATTTGAAAATTCACTACGGCCTTGATTTTATAATCAAATTTAAAGACTTCGTCTATTTTGTCAACAGGATTTGGGGACATGCTGCTTTCTGCATCAATTGTGGCTATACATTCTCCTATATCTGATGTGCTGGCCCCTTCTGAAGCACTACTGTTTACAATCATCACCTGTCCATCACCATCATCCTCATCATCGGGGTCGTTCATTACTATTCCATCGCCATCAGTATCGACCCCATTGTTAGGAACACTATCGTAATCAAGTAGGTCGCTTTCGAATACTTCAGCCAAATTTGTGTAGTCCCCAGAATTTTTTACTGTGGCCGTGACCTTTAGAATTACATTTATACCATATCCCATACCGCCAATATCCCAAATACCGTTTATGGCATCGTAGGTCCCTTGAGTTGCATTGTTACTTACAAGATTATAACCAGATGGTAATTGATACAACACCTTGACTCCTAAAGTTGTATCGGGACCATTGTTGATGACCCTAACTTTGAAAGTGACAGTTTGACCTATTTCAACCAAGTTGTTATCAACGTCTAGTTCCAAACCCAAATCAGCTGATTGGGAAGCTAGTGGAGAGGCCAATAACAAGCTGAGAAAAACAAATAAGCAATATTTTTTCATTGTGGTGTTCGCGAATTAAAGACTATTCGATTATTTATTAAAAGCAGTTAGTACACTTTTACCAATGAGCTTGCCTTTTTTATTATAGCTTTCTTGTTGAACCATACCAACACCTTCTGCCAACCATTGTTTTGAGCTACCACTTATTTTTACCCCCATTTTTGATTCATGATCATTAGTAATAACATAACAGTCATAGGTCCCGGCGGGGGTGGTTACTGATTCTTTACCTTCAACCTTACGATTGGTCATAGAGACGGTCATTTTCATATTTATTGGAGGAACTTTTATGTTGGCCAACACATCGGCATCGGGCAGTGTCTGACCAGGGCTCAGATTATTCGGTAATAGAAGGTTAGTCCCAGAAATATCCACTTCCATTCCCTCATATTGTTCCAAAACCCCTGGGGCCATCAAAGAACTGAAGTCTATTGAAATGCCATCATTTTCGCAAGTGATACCATATTCAGAAGCCATTATCAATTTCCCTTTTTCATCATGCATTTCGTAGGCAAGCGTAGCGGTATCACCGCTTGATTCTTTTACCACATAATCCAACACCCCTGTTTCTTTATCATTTTTGTCGTAACTGGTAATTTGAAAGGTTGTACCTTCTTCAAAAGGGTAATAGGTACTACAACTTGTTTGGGCTACATTTAAATTGACACCCATAATAAAAGCAAATACAACTCCTAATTTTTTTTTCATGTTCTTATTGTTTAATGAAGACTACTCTTCTGTTTTGAGCTTTACCATCGGCAGTGCCATTGTCCCCTACAGGTTCCGATTCGCCTTTACCTGTGGTCTGTAATCGGCTGCCGGCTACATTGTATATTTCTATAAGGGCATTTTTTACGGCGTCTGCTCTTTGCTTGGATAAGTCCATATTAGACGCATCGTCCCCATCCGAATCGGTGTGCCCTTCGATCATGAGGTTCATACCAGTTTCTTGCTGTAATACCTGGGAGATCTGACGGATGATTCCCATGGATTGGGGTTGTATATTGGCAGAACCCGAATCGAACAAAATACCATTTGTAGATACTTTACCTTCAGAGATTAGTTTTCGTCTAAGATCCAAACCACCTTCGGCCACCTTTAAATTTTTCATAAAAAGGCGCTCCTTACCATCCTTGAAGTACCTTACTTCAAACTTTAACGTGGTCATCACACTACTTGCATCAATAAAACGAGGAATATCTATATATTTTTTCTCATTTACCCAGAGTCTAAATCGCTGTTTATTTACTGCGATTGAAATATGGGGTTCGCCCAGAACATCCCTTCTAATGTCGGCTGTAATATTATTGTTTATTTGCGATGTTTTACTACGAACTCTAAATCCGATAGGATGATATTGACAAAATGGAATGTCCGCGTAAACATAATCTCCCCAGCTAAAATTATTATCGTTGGATAACACAAATCTAAGTATAGTACTAGAACTGGTTTTACTATCCAAACCAGTCGCGAGCAGATCAAATTCAGCTGTGTACTCCTCAGGGAGCGTAGGCACATCAGGAATATAAAAAACATTTGAGCCTGGTTTCATCTCAAACCACTTTTCAGATGAGTCTCCTATCGTGACAACTTCCCCAGATCCATTGGTATTCCAATTGGCAGGGAAATCTCCAACAAAATCATTCGAAAAATCATCATAGAATAATAGCTTATCCCCAGGTACATAATCGAACTTACTGTAAACTTGCATTGTTTTAGGGCCGCCGGTTGAACCACTACCACTGGGGGTATTGGAGCCTTGTGGACTTCCTGTATTATCTGGATCATTACTTCCCCCAGGAGGTGGATTTTGTGGAACTTGTTGTTTACCTTTTTTACCAGGCTCCAATATGCTATCCAATGCAGCATCCGTTTTTTTCTGGGTCTCTCTTTCCACACGACGTTCAACTGTCCGTTCTGCCGCTTTTTCAGCTCGTTTCCCTAATTTCTTAAGGAGCTGACCGTTTAAATTGGTAGCAAATCCTACTATTAATAAACAGGATAGCAAATATCGTATTGATCTTTTGGGAGTTTTCATGATCATAAAATGTTAAATGTTCTTTACAAGATAAGAAATTTAGACAAGCAATTAGGTAGCAATAAGCTAGGATTCATCTATTTTTCTAGTTGCCGTTATATATAAAAATAGAAAGATTAACTTGTGCCCGAAGCAGAAAGCTGTATTCGGAAGAGAGAAATGTATATTTAGCTAAGAATCAAGTATAATTGGATAAAGAGCAATCAATTCATTTGGTACACAATGATCGAGTTTGCCTGGTCTTTAACAACAATTTCTAACTTTCGGTCATTTTCCATATCCGCCATATCTATGAGCGATGATCCGAATACCGGGAAATTTTTAATAGGGACAGCCTGACTATCGAATAAAAACACCTTTTGGTTCTGAATGTCGGTTACGCCAACATAGATTTTGTCATAGATATAGAAAATTTTAGGCTGGGTATAAACCCCAAAATCAAGTTCTATCTTTTTGCCTTTAATACTCAATACATTATCATTCATATAAACAAATGTCTTACTGGTCGCATCAATGCCATGGTCTTGGTTCAATCTTAAATTGGTGGTGTTTAGTTTTCCATTTGCAGCGATTTGGTATAACACCCCTTTCTTGTCAGTCAACACAAATTTGTTTTTGTATAAATACACTTCATTTTGGGAGAAATCGATTTTTGCATTCACCTTGGTTCGAACATTACCAACGCGATTTAGGATTTTTAAATCACCATTGTCCAAGGTAAAGACCAAATAATCTTTGCTGGCCATTGCCAAATGTTTCGGGGCTTGAATGATTGCGCTTTCGGCTTGGGTGTATTTAAAACCGCTTACTATTGAACCTTTGTTATTGTACATGAAAACCTTATCACCCTGCGTTACCACAAAACGATAATCTTTTTTGTTTTCATAATCAAAAACGGCCAATCCGTTCAAATTTCCTCCTTCGAACTTTTTAGTAAATGGTTGTACCTCTTTTCCGTTGCGATCTAGAATCAAAAACTGATTATTGGTAGTAAAAGCTAGTTGTAATCGTCGGTTCTTATAAATATCCACTTGATGGATCTTACCTTGAATTTGGCTCTCTAATTGTTTCTTCCAAAGTACCTTGCCACCAGTCGAGATTAGGTAAAGATTGTTATCCTGATCTTGGACTAGAATCTCTTTTTTATTGGTTCTATGGTTGATAACGAACTGTGGATTAGTAGTCAAATCGGCATCCACTTCTAGGGTGAACAATGGTGACACCGTATTTATTTTTGAATTTCTGCCAATTTGTTGAATAACGACATTGGTATGATAGAATCCTTGATCGGCCACTACTTGGGCCGCAAATGTATTTTTGTTGAATTTGGCCTTCTTGAAATCAGCATTTATTTCTTTCGAAAGATCATCATTTATAGTTATTTCAATGCCATTTGAATTCGAGACAAAAAGTATTGAGGATTCTTCTGCAAGGGCATTCTTGGCCGAAGTAAAAACATTTGTCTTCTCAAAGGTAGACCCGTCTTTATGACTGTTGATTATTGATTGTATATCCCCTCTGTTTTCAGTAAAAACAAAGGCATTTTCGATAATAGTACAGAAGTTGGCTTTGTAATTGGTAATCAATGGATTCAAATATTGATTCAAAAAGTCGGATTGACTTAAGGCCGATATTTGATTACCCTGATATTCCGTTTCCGATTTTTTTATGCTAGAAATGTACTCTGAAAGTTTTTCGGAACCATAGGTATTCAGTATCACTGCCTTATTACCATTCTGATAAATAATGCCAATTTCTTCGAGTGTATTCAACAAAGAGTCTTTTGGTGAATCTAAATTTAAATAATGCTGCTGGTTAACAGCCAATTTACTATAATCATCGAACGTATAAGACAAGATTGCATCAGCAGTCCTTGGGGCAAATGCAGGTGTAGTATTGGCCAAGGGATTAGTGCCCTTTAATAGATTTAAATAGTTATTAACGGAATCCTGTACTAATGAAATCCCGTTCAAATGCAAATGGTTTTGGTTGGCATCAACATCTACAAGTATCCAATCGGAAAAATTGGAAAGCTTCAATTCTGAATTCTCCTTCATCAAGGATTTCGATAAGGACTCGCTTCTTTCTAGATTTATAAATATAGAGGCGTTTTTTGTGGAATTCGAAATTTCGTAAAGTTTCTTGAGTTCTGTTGTAGGCTTTGATTGATCAAAATATTTGATGAGATTTTCTAGAAGTATCCTTGAAGAACTAATAATCAATTTTTTATCGTAAGACAAGCTGTAAATAATCATGTCTTTCAAATCGTATTTATCAATACTCTGGCCTTCAACTGAAATTACTTCTTTTTGTATGTCTTGGATATTGTCTGGTGTAAAACTGCTCGTAGAATCGTTGGTCACAAAGGTGAATTCAAAATTGTCGACCCCCAATTCGGAAAAAGCCAAAAGTGACTCACTTTCAGAAGTAACATTATCCAGATGTTCAATATCCTTCAATATGGATTTATAAACTCCGAATGATTCCATTGCAATGAGAAATTCATTGTTTTTTAGATCACTTTTAAGTCCATTTAGATTATTTATCCTGACGATTACTGCAGCATTTTGAGGAATGAAATCGAGTAGGGAAGAGGCTTTTTTTTGCTGTTGGGAACAACCGACAAGAAATAGAAAAATGAGGGTATAAATAAATCTGTAATTCATTAAAATAGATTTACAGCGAAGTTAGTTTATTAAAGTTTCAGTGTCAACTGTTCTGGCAATTGTCTAAAGCTTTTTCTATGGTATTTTGTTATTCCGTATTCACGAATAGCCGCTCTATGTTCTTTGGTAGGGTAGCCTTTGTTTTTTTTCCAATTGTACATTGGGAATTCATCATGCAATTTTATCATATAATCATCACGATACGTTTTTGCTAACACAGATGCGGCGGCAATACCCATATATTTACTATCACCTTTTACAATACACTCATACGGAACATTATGGTAAGGTTTGAATCTATTTCCGTCAACAATGATGAATTTGAGGTCGACATTGAGTTGGTCAATAGCCTTGTGCATAGCCAATATTGATGCATTGAGGATATTTATCCTGTCTATTTCCTCAGGAAAGATATGGGCCACACCAAAACACACTGCACTTTCTTCAATTAAAGGCTTCAAACTTTCGCGCTTGTTTTCAGACAGCTGTTTTGAATCGTTTAATATATTGTTTTGAAAATCCTTTGGTAGTATCAGGGCAGCAGCCGTGACAGGGCCTGCAAGACAACCACGGCCTGCTTCGTCAGTGCCAACGTCGTCGAAACTATGGTAAAATCTTTTTAGCATATTAGGTCGCCCCTGATTTTTAGCGAATATAATTTTTTTGTTTCAATCCACACTCTTGATTTTTTGGAAGGTTCGCACAATTAATAGTTGTTGTAAAAACTTTCACATTATATTAGGAACAAAAAAATTAACTTTGCCCAGTAAGCTTTTTTATGAAATATTTTTTCCTACTACTTTTTGTATTAAGTTATCCATTACTGCATGCACAGGTAGACTCCATTCCATCCGGTGAAAAACCCGACATTTCAAAAACCAGGAAGAAAGGGAAAACGAATGTTCCACCTGGCGCTGCCCAGGAAATAACCATTAAGGATTATAAGATTATCTCTTATGCTCGTGATACGACATATTTAGATACAACACTTACGATCCAAAAAGAGTACAAGTACAACTACTTAAGAAAGGATAATTTTGAATTAATGCCCTTTGCCAATGTTGGACAACCTTATAATAAGTTGGGCGTTGATTTTGAACGGAATCATTTGTACCCTTTACTGGGTGCCAAAGCCAAACATTATAACTATTTTGAAGTTGAGGACATAGATTATTACAATGTGGCAACTCCTATGTCTGACCTTTTCTTTAAGACTACTTTTGAACAAGGACAATTATTGGATGCCTTATTGACCTTTAATACCTCTCGTCATTTCAATTTTTCCTTGGCATTCAAAGGATTTCGTTCCTTGGGTAAATATCAATTAGATCAGTCCCAATCGGGTAATTTCAGGACAACGGCTAATTATATGTCCAAAAATGGGCGCTATACCTTGCGATCCCATATTGCAGCCCAAGATGTAGAGACAGAGGAAAACGGAGGGCTAATAAGTAATGTAGAGCAGTTTGAATCAGGGGATCCCGATTTTACTGACAGGTCAAGAGTAGATACCAGATTAACAAGTGATAATGGTGAAAACAAGATTTTGGGCAAACGATATTATTTAGAGCATCAATACAAATTATTGAGAACAAGGAAAGATTCCAGCAGAATGGAAAAAACCACTTTAGCACTAGGGCATACGTTCAATTATGAAACAAAGTACTACCAATTCAAACAGTCCATATCAAATGAATATTTTGGGTCGGTTTTTGTTTCCCCCATACATGATAAGGCGAGCTTAAAAACTATGTACAATGAGTTCCATGCGGAATTCTATAATGCGACTTTAGGTAGATTGCAGGGTAACATAGGTCTGTATAACTATAATTATTTTTTCAATAGTTTGTTGGTCACAACAGATGGTCAGGAAATCCAGAGTCAATTAAAAGGAGATGAAATAACCCTAGGTGCTAAATATTCGAAGACTATTGGGGGATTTTTGATAAAGGGTGGTGGTAAATACAATCTTGCGGGTGACTTGACTAGCAGTATTCTTGATGCCTCGGCCAGCTATCGCTTTAATGAAAACAATAAAATAGATTTTTCATTACACTCATCAGCTCGAATGCCAGACTTTAATTTCTTGTTGTATCAAAGTGAGTATGAAAATTATAACTGGCAGAACACATCGAATTTTGAAAATCAAAAGGTGAATAGCCTACAGTTTAATTTTGACTCAAAAAAATGGGGGAATATTTCCGCGAAATATACCAATATTGATAACTACACCTATTTTGGTATTGAAGACCCTAATCAAGAATTGGTAGAAAATCAGGAACAAGCAACTATAAAGCCTTTGCAAGAGGCGGGTAGCGTAAGTCATTTAAAGGTCAAGTATATTAAAGAGTTTAAATTGGGCGGTTTTGCGCTCAATAATACTGTAATGTATCAAAATGTTTCACAAAGCAATGATGTTCTCAACGTACCTCAATTGGTGACTAGGAATACTTTGTACTTTTCTTCCGATGTATTCAAAAAGGCCATGTATTTGCAAACAGGTGTCACCTTTAAGTATTTCACCTCCTATAATATGGATGCGTACAATCCTGTCCTCGGCGAATTCTATATCCAGAACAATGAAGAACTGGGTGGTTTCCCCATGTTGGATTTTTTCATAAACGCGAGGATACAACAAACACGTATATATCTCAAAGCGGAGCATTTCAATTCTTCCTTCACAGGCTATAATTTTTATTCTGCGCCAAACTATCCTTACCGTGACTTCGTCATTCGTTTTGGTTTGGTATGGAATTTCTTCTCATAGTTTTATGCCATTAGGTACGGTAATTAAGAGCTCCTACAATTGGTTTAAACCTTACCCCAAAGTTTTTTACAAGCCTTGCTTCTTGCTTTACAGTGGGTTAGGGTTTATTTGGTAAAAAGGTTTCAAAAAAAATGATTTAGGTATTGTGTAAAGAAAAAATCATCTTATATTTGCACCCGCTTTGGGGCCTTGGCCTTGGGGCGATAGTATGGGAGCGGGAGTTGTCCCGGTCCTTTGGAAGTTCATTGGCATATTGTGAAGACAGCGTATAGGGTGCATTTTTGGTGCACCTATTATACATAAGAATTTGAATCGAGAGACGGGATCGTTGGATTTTTCAGTTAGTTGGATGCTTAATATTATATAAGAATCAACGATGAAGAGTTTGATCCTGGCTCAGGATGAACGCTAGCGGCAGGCCTAAC